>CAITOL010000128.1 GCA_903893975.1 uncultured Rhodospirillales bacterium
CCTTCACCGTCACCTCCGCCGCCGGGTCGTTCATCGCTTCCAGATCGAGGATCTGCCGCGCCAACTCCTTGATCGCGCTGCGCCCGTCTTCGTGCCGGGCGCCGGAATGGGCGGCGCGGCCGGTGATGTGCAGGTCGAACCGCGCCACCCCCTTTCGCGCCGTCACCACCTTGCCGCCCTCGCGCGCCGGTTCGGTCACCAGCACATAGCGGGCGCGGCGGGCCTCGCGTTCGATAATCTCGCGCGAGGTCGGGCTGCCCACTTCTTCTTCGGAGACGAACAGATGCCGGATCGGCAACGCCGTCTCCCGCCCCAGCCGCGCCAGGTGACGCATGGCGGCAAAGGCCAGATGCGCGCCGCCCTTCATGTCGTAAATCCCCGGCCCGTAGGCCACATCGCCCTCCACCCGATACGGCAGCCGCCCGGCCAGCGTGCCGATATCGTGCACCGTATCCAGATGGCTCAACACCAGAATCCCCGGCCCATCGCCGCCCCAGGGCGAGGTCACCAGCAGATGGTCGCCGAACCCGTCCCGCCCGGCAATCCGCTCCATCCGCGCGCCCAGCGTGGCGTAATCCGCCATCACCCGGTCCACCACACGGTTCACCGCCGCCGCATCCTGGGTCGGGCTTTCGATTTCCACCCAGGCGCGAATCCCGGCGAGAATTTCATCCTGATCCAGCGGCGCCATGTTGTGGGCGGTCATCTTCGGTCTCCTGTTGCGTCGGGCTGAGGCTAGGCAATCCCGCGCCTTCGTGAAACCCTACGCGGTAGAATCGCTTGAGGAATTTCTCCATGACCGCTCCCGACCGCATTGCCATGACCGCCCCAGGATTGGAGCAGCCGGCGGAAATTGTGCTGGACCGCTGGGGCATCCCGCATATCCGCGCCAATACCCGCCACGACGTGTTTTTCACCCAAGGCTTCGCGGTGGCGCGCGAGCGGCTGTGGCAGTTGGATCTGTGGCGCAAGCGCGGGTTGGGCCGTCTGGCGGCCGATTTCGGCCCGGGCTTCCTGGCGGAGGACCGGGCATCGCGGTTGTTTCTTTATCGCGGCGACATGCAGGCGGAATGGGCGGCCTATGGCACCCAGGAAGCGCACACCATCACCGACGCCTTCGTCGCCGGCATCAATGCCTGGATCGCGCAAACCGTGGCGGACCCAGCCAAATTGCCGCCCGAATTCGCCGCCATGAACACCAAGCCGGAATTGTGGACGGCTGCGGACGTGGTGCGCATCCGCAGCCACGGCCTGGTGCGCAACGTGCTGTCCGAGGTCGCCCGCGCCCGCATCATGGCGCGCGCCGATGCGGCGACCGACCTGGTGCGCAGCGCCATCGAGCCACCGTGGACGCCGATTGTGCCAGACGGGGTGGATTTCGCCGCCATCCCCGCCAATGTGCTCGATGTGTTCAAACTGGCGACGGTGCGGCTGGATTTCTCCCCCGAACGCCTCGCCGCCCGTCTGGAGGACGCGGAGAACTGGACCGGCGTCACCGACCTCGGCGATGTCTACCTGCAAGGCTCCAACAACTGGGCGGTCGCCGGCAGCCGCACCGCGACCGGCCGGCCCATCCTGGCCAGCGACCCGCACCGCGCCCACGCGCTGCCGTCGCTGCGCATGATCACCCATTTGTCCGGCGCCGGCATCGACGTGATCGGCGCCGGCGAACCGGCGCTGCCCGGCATTTCCATCGGCCATAACCGCTTCTGCGCCTTCAGCCTGACCATCTTCCCGATGGATCAGGAGGATTTGTACGTCTACGAAACCGACCCCGCCAACCCCGATCGCTACCGCTACGGCGATGGCTGGGAAGCGATGCAGGTGGTGCAGGAAACCATCGAGGTGCGCGGCGCGGCGCCGCAAACCGTGACGTTGAAATTCACCCGCCACGGCCCGGTGGTGCACGAAGATCTGGCCGGCAACCGCGCCTATGCCGTGCGCTCGGTCTGGTTTTCCGCCGGGTCGTCGGCCTATTTCTCCTCGCTCGCCTATATGGAAGCCGGGTCGCTGGCGGAGTTCGAACGCAGCCTGCACGGCTGGTCCGCGCCATCGGTCAATCAGGTTTACGCCGATTGCGAGGGCAATATCGCCTGGTTCGCCGCCGGCAAATCTCCGCGCCGCGCCAACTGGGACGGGCTGCTGCCGGTGCCCGGCGATGGCCGCTATGAATGGGACGGCTTCACCGCCTTCACCGATCTGCCGCGCGCCATCAACCCGGCGCGCGGCTTCGTCGCCACCGCCAATGAAATGAACCTGCCGGCGGACTACGCCTACCAACAGCACCGGCTCGGCTTTGAATGGGCGGAACGGTCACGCACCGACCGCATCCATCAGGTGCTGGACAGCCAGGTGCAGCACACGCTGGCGCAATCCTGCGCGTTGCAGACCGATGCCCTGTCGATCCCCGGCCGCCGCCTCACCGCCCTGCTGCGCCCGCTGGCCGGCGATGGCGACGTGGCGACCGGGCTGGCGCTGCTGGCCGGCTGGGATTTCCACCTCGCCCGCGACAGCGCCGGTGCGGCGTTGTTCGAGGTCTGGTGGAGCAAGCACCTCAAGCCCGCGCTGCTGGATGTGCTGGCGCCGGATGCGGTGGTGCGCGCCCTGTTCGTGCCCGGCGATGTCGGCACCTTGCTGGCGCTGCTGGAGGGTGCCGACTCGCGCCTGGGCGACCGCGACGCGCTGCTACTGGCCACGCTGGGCCGCGCAATGGCGGATTGCCGCGCCCGGTTGGGGGATGATATGGCCGCGTGGCAATGGGGCCGGTTGCATCACGGCTTCTTCGAACATCCGCTGGCGCGCGTGACCCCGACCTTGCACAGCGTGGGCCCGGTGGCCAAAGGCGGCTCCGGCTCCACCCCGATGAATGCTGGCTACCGCCTGTCGGATTTCCGCGTCACCACCGGGGCGTCGTTCCGCATGGTGGTGGATGTCGGCAACTGGGATGCCAGCCTGTGCATCAACGCCCCCGGCCAGTCCGGCGACCCGCGCTCGCGGCATTACGGCGATCTGGCGCCAATCTGGGCGGCCGGCGGCTATGTGCCGATGCTGTTTTCCCGCGCCGCGGTGGATGCGGCGGCGGAAACGGTGCTGGTGCTGTCGCCGGGTTAAACCCCGGCGGCGCAACGAAAGCCCAAATGCCCGGTGCTGGAATCGGCGGTCGACGAACTGCGCGCCGCCACCCGGTAGCGCCAGCAATAACTGGGATGGCACAAATAGCTGCCGCCGCGCATCACCCGGCTGTCCGGCTGCGTCTGCCCATTGGCGCTGAACACATCGGCGGTCCATTCCCAGGCATTGCCGGCCATATTGTGCAGCCCGTAGCCGTTGGGTGCGAAACTGTCCGCCGGCGCCAGGCCAAAATACCCGTCCTCGGCCGTGTTCTGCGTCGGGAACACGCCCTGCCAGACATTGCACTGCCAGGCGCCGTCCACCTGCGCCGCATCGCCCCAGGCATAGCGCATACCTTCCAGCCCACCGCGCGCCGCCTTTTCCCATTCCGCCTCGGTTGGCAGCCGTTTGCCGGCCCAGGCGCAAAACGCCAACGCGTCGCTATGCGACACATGCACCACCGGCAGCCCGTCGCCGCCGGTCAGGTCGGAGTGCGGCCCATGCGGATGCCGCCAATCCGCCCCGAACACCTGCCGCCACCACGGCGCCGCCGCCACTGCGGCGGTCGGTTCGAAATCATCCGGCAGCAGGCCGGCGAACACGAACGACCAGCCGAAGCGTTCCGCTTCCGTCACATAGCCGGTGGCGGCAACAAAGCGGGCGAAGCGCGCATTGGTGACCGCCAGCCGATCCATCCGAAACGCCGGCACCTCCACCAGGCGTGATGGGCCTTCGCCATCATTCGGATGTCCCTCGTTGCGGTCGCAGCCCATGCGAAACGCCCCGGCCGGGATCAGCACCATATCGTCGGTTGCCTCGCCCTGGCCGGCCTGCGGCGCCGCCAGGCTGGGCAGCGCCGGTTCAAACCGTTCGGGGACGCAGCAGGACATTATTGCCGCGCCATATCCACCGCCATCTGAACGGCCTGGGCCTGCCGTTCGGCGCGCGGGCTGCGATCCGCCATTTCAAAGATCATGCGGCGGAACGCGCCCTGGAAATCGAACGGGGCGGTGTAGTCGTCGCTGACCGCGAGGCCGGTATCACGCCCGACATCCATGCCGGAGGAGGAGATCATCCGCAGCACGATGGGGATATCAACGCTGCCGCAGGCAACCCCGTCGATGGTCACCGTGGCACGGCCGTGCTTGCCGAGCTTTTCGAACACCACGGCCAGACTGGCATTGCCAACTGGCACCTTGCGGTCAGAAACTGCCTTGTAATGCTTGGTGAACAAATTGTAGTCGAACACCAGCCGGTCGTCCTTCACGTAGAGGCACATGCCGTTGTTGCCGGTGCCAAGCGCAAACAGGCAGCCTTGCTGGCCTGGGGTGAGCGCCACCTCGGCCGTCGCGGTGAAGCTGCGATTGCCCAAGGGTGGGGAAACCTCGCCGGTCATATGCATCACCGGCGGATAGAGCACGAAACGGTTGCGCTGGCGGACCGATCCTTTACGCCGGCTCGGGCGCCACATCTCGGCCCGCCGATCGTCCAGCGGCAACGCGCCGTAACGCCCAGCCTCGGCCCACCAGAGATCGACCATTTCGCGCAATTTTTCGGGATGGGTGCTGGCGAGATCGTGGCATTCGGAAAAATCATTCTCCAGATGATACAACTCCCAGGCATCCGACTCGAACGGTGTATCGGGTTTGTGATACGCCACCGCCTTCCAGCCATTGGCCCAGATGCCGCGATGGCCGTACATCTCGAAATACTGCGTCGCCTTCTGCGATTTGTCGCCCTGGGCGGCGGCAAAGCTGTAGGCAAGGCTGGTGCCATGCACCGGCATTTGCGGCGTGCCCTTGACGCTGTCCGGCGCCTCCACCCCGGCGAGTTCCAGGATGGTTGGGGTAATGTCGGTAACATGATGGAACTGGTCGCGGATTTCCCCGCGCGCGGCGATTCCGGCCGGCCAGTTGACGATCAGCGGGTCACGAATGCCGCCGCCATGGGTATTCTGCTTGTATCGCTTGCCCGGCGTGTTCCCCACCTGCGCCCACCCCCAGGGGTAGTTGGTCTGGGATTTCGGGCCGCCGATATCGTCCATGCGGCCGACAATTTCGTCCAGTTCCTCGGGGATGCCGTTGAAGTATTTGAACGTGTCGATCACCCCGATCGGCCCGCCTTCCTGGCTGGCGCCGTTGTCAGACATCAGCATGACCACGGTGTTGTCACGCTCGCCGATCTCCTCAAGAAATTCCATCAACCGGCCGACCTGCGCATCGGCGTGTTCAAGGAAGCCGGCATAGGCTTCCTGCAAGCGCGCCGCCAATTTCTGCTGCACCGGCGACAGCTGGTCCCAGGGTTCAACCCCGGGATTGCGCGGGGCGAGATCGGTGTTGGCCGGGATGACGCCGAGCTGCTTTTGTCGCTCGAACCAAATCTGGCGCATCACATCCCACCCGGCGTCGAACTTGCCGCGATACTTGGCCAGATAGTCCGGCGGCGCCTGGTGCGGCGCGTGGGTGGCGCCGAAGCAGAAATACAGGAAGAACGGCTTGTCCGGCAGCGCGGACTTGCTGTTGCCGACCATCGCCTTGGCCTGGTCCACCAGATCTTCCGATAGGTGATAGCCCTGCTCCGCGCTGCGCGGCGGATCGACCGGACGGTTATCGCAATAAAGTTCCGGTGAGAACTGATCGGTCTCGCCTTGCAGGAAGCCGTAATAGCGGTCGAACCCGCGTGCCAGCGGCCACTGGTCAAACGGTCCGGCGGCGGACGTCTGTTCCATCGGCGTCAGATGCCATTTACCAACAGCGAAGGTCGAATAGCCTACCGGCCCGAGCATTTCCGCAACCGTTCCGGCCGCCTTGCTGACGGCGCCGGTGGTGTTGGGGAAGCCGGTGTCCCAATTGGCCAGGCCCCGCATGCCAACCGAATGGTGGTTGCGCCCGGTCAGCAACGACGCCCGGGTTGGGGAGCACAACGCGGTGGTGTGGAAGTTGGTGTAGCGCAGCCCGCCGGCGGCGAGTTTGTCGATGTTGGGCGTGGCAATCGTCGAGCCGTAGCAGCCGAGATGGGAGAACCCGAGATCATCGAACAGGATCACCACAACATTCGGCGCGCCATCGCGCGGGCGCGGCATGTCCGGCCACCACGGGGTTGAGTCTGCGACCGTCCGTCCAATCCGTCCCTTATATTGCACGCCACCCTCCACCGCTTTTTTGGTGACGATAGCGCCGCCTAGCCGCTTGGCAAGTAGGCCCGCAGGTCGCGATTGGCCTGCTCGGCGTCCTCCGCCTCAAATCGGTAGAGCGTGCGGTGATGCACCTCGTCCGGACCATCGTAGATGCGCAGCAGCCGGGCATTGGTGTAGGCGGCCGCGGCCGGGGTGTCGTCGGTTGACCCCATGGCGCCGAAAATCTGCACCGCCCGGTCGGCGATGTAGGAATAGGCGCGGGCCACCCCGATCTTGATCAGCGAGATTTCCTTGCGCGCGCCCTTGTTGCCGTAGCGGTCCAGCGCCCATGCGGCCTTCAGCACCATCAGCCGCGCCTGTTCCAGCTCCAGCCTGCTGAGCGCGATCCATTCCTGGATATTGGCGTAGTCGCCGATTTTGCGGCCGAAGGATTCCCGGCGGCCGGCGCGTTGCAGCATCAGCGCGATCAGCACCTCACACGTGCCAATGGCGCGCATGCAGTGGTGGATGCGCGCCGGGCCCAACCGCCCCTGGCCGATGGCAAACCCGGCGCCCTCGGCCCCCAGCAGATTTTCCACGGGGACCCGCACATTGTCGAACCGGAATTCCGGATGCGGCGACACCCGGTCCATATGGCCAAAGGTTGGCAGGTTGCGCACCAGGGTAATGCCGGGCGTGTCGGTCGGCACAATCACCACGCTATGCCGTCGCGTGCGGCTGGCGTCCGGGTCCGTCACCCCCATCAGCAGCAGAAACTCACAATCCGGGCGAGAGCCGGAGGAGGCGAACCATTTGCGCCCGTTGATCACGTAATGGTCGCCGTCGCGGGTGATGCGGGTGGCGATGTTGGATGCGTCCGACGACGCCACATCCGGCTCCGTCATCGCGAAGGCGGAATGCGTCGTCCCTTCCAGCAGCGGGCGCAACCAGCGGCGCTTCTGTTCCGCCGTGCCATGCGCCTGCAAAATTTCCATGTTCGGCACATCGGGCGCGTGGCAGTTGAACACCGACGACGCCCAGGGCAACCGGCCGAGGATTTCCGCCACCGGGGCAAATTCCAGATTGGTGCAGCGCGTGCCCGGCTCATCGGCGCCGAGCTTGGGCAGCGCGAGGTTCCATAACCCCTCGGCGCGGGCCTTGGCTTTCAACTCGGCCAGAAACGGCGGATTGCCCACATCATGCGCCGCCATCCAGGCCTGGTAGTCCGGATTGCGCGGCAGAATATGGCTGGTGAAAAAGCGCTCCGCACGGTCGCGCAGGTCCCGCGCGGCGGGGGACAGGTCGAAATCCATCTGTGTTTCCTCCGGCAATCCGCCTTGTTTGGCGCAAGCTTACGGCGCGGCCGTGGCGCCGGCTAGCCCAGGCTCAGCGCCGCTTCAGGCTGCCGACAATGCCGGCGGGGAAGAAATACACGATCAGCACGAACAGCGTGCCCAACCACAACAGCCAGCGATCCGGATGCACCAGATTCGGCAGCACCGGCACCCCGGCCAGCGCATCATGCCCGGCCTGCATCAGCGGTTGCAGGTAGTAATGCGCCAGCACCACAACCGCCGCCCCCAAAGCGGGGCCAGTGAGCGAGCCCATGCCGCCGATCACCACCATCAGCAGAATATCGGTCATCACATCGAACGATAGCGTGGACGAAGGCCCGACATAGCGCAGCAGCAACGCCATCAGCACCCCGGCCACAGCGGCCACCGCGGCCGCGATGGCGCTGGCGGTGGTGCGGTAGACGATGGTGCGGTAGCCCAACGCCTCGGCGCGGAATTCGTTCTCGCGGATCGCCTGCAATACCCGCCCGAATGGGGAGGCCACCAGCCGGCGCATCAGCCAGAACATCGCCAGCGCGACGAAAAAGGTCAGGTAATACCCCACCAGCCGGCCATCGGCGCGCACGCCAAAGATCGGCTCGGCCAGCAGGCGGAAGCCGGGCTGCAAGGCGGCGGGTAGGGAGAAGGTCAGCCCGTCCTCCCCGCCAGTGATCTCCCGCAACTGGGTGGCGAGGATTTGCGCGAACGAGGCGACCGCCATGGTGATCATGGAAAAGAACAGCCGCTGCACCCGCAGGCTCAACAGCGCAATGGCCGCGGAAACCGCCGCCGCCAGCGCCGCGCTGCCGAGCGTGCCGACCAGCACCGCATCCCACCCCACCCAGCCCGCCGCCAGCGGGATCGCCACGCCATAGGCGCCAAAGGCGAAGAACATGGTGTGGGCGAAGCTGACGATGCCGGTATAGCCCAGCAAAATATCGTAGCTCGCCGCCAGCACGATGAAGATGCACACGCGCGACGCGGTCGCCACCGATTTGGTGCCGGGGAAGATGAACGGCGCCGCCGCCAGCGCCACAAACAGCAGCACCAGCAGCGCGGTCAGCACGGGATGTTGCCGCTTCATTTGCCACCCACCGGAAACAGGCCGCGCGGTCGCCACAGCAAAATCGCCACCATCAGCGCGATGTTGGAGCCAAGCGCGAGTTTCGGCGCCAGGAAGCCGACGTAATTGGCCGCCAGCCCCACCAGCATCGCCCCGGTAAAGCAGCCGCTGACCGAGCCCAGCCCGCCGATAATCACCACGATGAACACCAGAATGGTCATCTCCCCGCCGATCGAGGGCGTGATCAGCTCCTGATATTCTGCCCACATCGCCCCGCCAATGCCGGCCAGCGCGCTGCCGGCGACGAACACGCCGACGAACAGCCGGCGCACCCGGTAGCCCAAAGCCTCCACCATTTCGCGGTTTTCCACCCCGGCACGCACCACCAGCCCGATGCGGGTGCGGTTCAGCAGCGCATGCATGCCGGCATACACCACCAGCCCAACCGCGACGGCGGCCATGCGGTAGGTTTCAATCGTGGCGCCGAACAGCAGAAAGCTGCCGCGCAAAATCGCCGGCTTGGCCAGCGGCAGCGGCTGCGGCCCCCAGAGGGCGACAATCAACTCCCCGGCGACAATCAGCCCGCCGACGGTGATCAGAATTTGCTGCAAATGCGACCCGTAAACCCGGCGGATCAAAATCGCCTCAAACGCCAGCCCGGCCACCCCGCTGGCTATCGCGGCGGCGAGCACCGCGGCCAGCAAGGCCAGCAGGTTCAGCGCCCAACTCTCGCTGCTCACCCAACCGGTCAGCGGCCCCAGCACGCTCACGGCAAGATAGGCGCCCAGGGTAATGAAGCCGCCATGGGCGAAGTTCAGCACATCCATCAGCCCGAACACCAAGGTCAGGCCCGACGCCATCAGGAACAGCATCATCCCCATCGCGAGCCCAGCCACCGTCAGCGCCAGCCAACTGGAATGCGACATGAACGGCATCACCGCCAGCATCACTGCCGGCAGCAGCAGATAGGGCGCAAGCCGGTTCATTGATGCGCCGCCAGGCTGAGGCCGAGCAGGCGTTCCTGCAAGCCAGTGTCGGCGGCGAGTGCGGCCATATCGCCGCGATGCACGATGCGGCCATCCTCCATCACCGCCACCGTGTCGCCCAACGCGCGCGCCATTTCGAAATTCTGCTCCACCAGTAGAATCGTCGTGCGGGCGGCCTTCAGTTTCTGAAACGCCTCGATCAGATGCAGGATCACCGCTGGCGCCAGCCCCTTGGTTGGTTCGTCCACCACCAGCAGCCGCCGCTCCTCGATAATCGCCCGGCTGATCGCCAGCATCTGCTTCTGCCCGCCGGACAGCCCGCCCGCCGCCTGGGCGAATTTTTGCCCCAACACCGGAAACAGCGCCAGCACCGTGTCCAGCCGATCTTGCTGAAACCCGGCCGGGCCAGTGGCCAGCAGCAAATTCTCCCGCACCGTCAGGGCGGCGAAAATCCCCATCGTTTCCGGCACGTAGGCGATGCCGAGGCGGGCAATCTCCGGCGTGGGCAGCTTGCTGATATCGCGCCCGGCAAAGGTGATGCGGCCCTGGTTGGGCTTCCACAAACCCATCAGGCTGCGCAAGGCGGTGGTCTTGCCCGCGCCGTTGCGGCCCAGCAGCATCGTCACCTCACCCTCTGGCACGGCGAAATCCACTCCGTGCAGGATGTGGTACGGGCCGATATGGGTGTGGACGCCTTCGAAGGTGAGTAACGCGTTTGGCATTTTGCTTCCGCAGGGGTTAAGGCGTTCTTTTTGTGAACAAAAAGAACCAAAAAAACTTCATCACTTCCTAGGCGATGCCATACACTCCGGCGGTGAGTTTGGGGGCACGGACCCAACGTCGGAAAAGTTTTTTGCTTCTTTTTTCCAAAAAAGAAGCGCTTCCTTATCCTTACGCTTTAGCCCTGATGCCTAAGTATGCCTCCTGCACAATCGCCGAAGCCACCACCTCCGCCGGTTCGCCATCCGCCACCAGCTTGCCCTGGTGCAGCACCACCACCCGATGCGCCAGCCGGCGCACCACGTCCATTTTGTGTTCCACCAGCAGCACCGTCTTATCGCCGCGCTGGGCGATCGCCTCGATCAGATCCAGGACCACCGGCACTTCGTCCACGCTCATGCCGGCTGTGGGTTCGTCGAACATGAACACCTCCGGCTCCAGCGCCAGCATCATCGCCACTTCCAGCTTACGCTGGTCGCCATGGCTCAGCGCCGTGACCGGATCGTGCTGGCGGTGGATCAGCTTCACCTCCTCCAGCCAGGCGCGCGCGCGGTCGATCAGGTCGGTGCGGCGGTCGGCGGGCTGGAAAAATTGCAGGCCGACGCCGGATTGTGCCTGCACGGCGAGGCGGACATTTTCCAGCACGCTCAGATCGGGGAATAAATTGGTTAGCTGAAACGCCCGGCCCAGGCCGCGCCGGGCGCGTAACGGGGCGGGCAGGCCGGTGATGCGCTCCCCGCGCAGAAACACGTCGCCGGCACTGGCGCGCAGCTGGCCGGAAATCAGGTTGAAATACGTGGTTTTGCCGGCCCCGTTCGGGCCGACGATGGCGGTCAGCGTGCCTTTATGGAAGGCAAGGCTGACCGCATCGACCGCGACCTGACCGCCAAAGCGGATGGTCAGATCGCGGGTTTCCAGCACAGGCTGCATTTAGCGCTTGTTGGCGATCGGCAGCTTGATCTCGTCCAGCGTGAACTCATGCGTCAGCTCCGGCACCGCCCAGGCCAAGGCCGGATCAACCTTGATCTTGAAGCCATACATGGATTGCAGCGCCTGATGGTCGTCCTTGCGGAACAGCATGCGGCCCTTCGGGGTTTGGAATTCCATGCCTTCCATCGCCGCGATCAGGGTTTCGGTGTCCGTCACGCCCTTGGTCTTTTCCACCGCCGCCACCGCCGCCATCGCCGCCGACATGCCGTCCGCGGTGAAGAAGTCCGGCGGGGAATTAAAGCGCTTCATGTGTTCCGCCACCAGCCACAGATTGGCCGGGTTTTTCGGGATGTCGTAGTAGTAGTTGGTCGCCCCTTCCATGCCCGGGAACTGCTTATAGGCCGCCATCGCCGGCAGGATGTTGCCGCCCGACGACAATTCGATGCCCAGTCGGCCCGGGTTCAGCGCCTGCAATTTGGACATCGGGTCGCCACCGGCCCAGATCACCCAGATGATCTTGCGGCCCTGTTCCTTGGCCAGCGCATCGAAAATCCGCTGCGCCGGAGCGGTGAAATCCGTCGCGGTCGGCGGGGCGTATTCTTCATGCACCAGCTTGGCGCCGGTGCCGGCCAGCGCGGCCTTGAAGGCGGCGACGCCGTCGCGGCCGAAGGCGTAATCCTGGCCCAGGGTGGCAATCACCACGCCGGGCTTGCCGATCGCCAGCGCGTTGGAAATCGCGTCATGCGACGAATTGCGCGAGGTGCGGAAGATGTAGCGGTTCCACTTGTCGCCGGTGATGCTGTCGGCCACGGCGGGGGCGACGATCAGCAGCTTCTTTTCTTCCTGCGCCACCGGCAGCATGGCCAGCGCCACCGCGCTCGATGACCCGCCGACGGCGAAATCCACCTTGTCGTCGCCATAGGCTTCCGACAGCAGGGTGCGGCCGAGATCCGGCTTGGTCTGGCTGTCTTTCTCGACGATGACGATCTTGCGCCCGGCCACCATGCCGGTGCCGTGGGTGGCGTATTCAATGCCGAGGTTGAAGCCGGTGACCATCTGCTTGGCGTAGGCTTCCAGCGGCCCGGTCTTGTCCTGGATCAGCGCGATCTTCAGCGGCGCTTGGGCCAAAGCGGGCGCGGCCAGGCCAAGCAGCAGCGTGGCGGCCAAGAGCGATTTGAGGCGCATGGTCGGTACTCCCGATATTATATCGCCCGAGCATAGCGCGCGGCGGCGAAATCGGAAACGCTTAACCGGGCGCGGCTAGCCGCCATGCTGCTGGTTATAGGGGCGGAGGTCCATTTCGAAGGTCCAGCCATCGCGCGCTTGCTGGTGCAGCGCCCAGTAGGCTTCGGCGACCGATTCCGGGCGCATCAGATCGTCTGGTTGCAGGTTGGCAAGCGCCGCCTCGCCGCCGCGCGCGCGAATGCGCTCGCGCACCCAGGCGGTGTCCACCCCGGCATCGATGATCAGATGCGCCACATGCAGCCCCTTGGGGCCAAGTTCGCGCGCCGCGGACTGCGCCACCGCGCGCAGCGCGAACTTGGCGGAGGAAAACGCGGCGAAGCCTTCTTTGCCGCGGATGGATGATGTGGCACCGGTAAAAAATAGCGACCCGTGGCCGCGCGGCAGCATGTGCCGTGTCGCCTCGCGCGCGGTCAAAAAGCCGGAAAATGCCGCCATTTCCCATACTTTGCGGAACACGCGCGCGGTTGTGTCCAGCAGGCTGAATTGCACGTTCGCGCCGACATTGAACACGCAGAGTTCAAGCGGCGCATCGGCTTCCATCTGGGCGAAGAACGCCGTTACCTGATCTTCATCGCGCGCATCCAGGGTGCAGGCCACCGCACGCCCGCCGGCCGCCTCGATTTCCGCCACCAGCGGCGCGAGCAGTTCGCCGCGCCGTCGGCCGAGATAGACCTTGTAGCCTTCGGCCGCGAATTTGCGTGCGATGGCAGCACCGATGAAGTCGCCCGCGCCAACAATCGCCGCAGTGGCATGGCGTGGGGTGATGGGTGCGTTGGTCATCGCGCGGGCTCCACATTCCTGGGCTGTCGGGGAAACATCTCGGTCGGCGGCATAGCTTCCGGGAGGACGGCCGCCGCGTCAAACCCGTGCGGCAATTACGCCGCCAACGCGCGGTCCACGGCGGCGAGCACGTGCGGCACGGACACCGTCCAACTCCGGTCATGCGGCCAGACGGAAAGGGGCGCATCGGCGGGGCGGTCTTCCAACCCGATCACGCAGTCATAATCCTGCCCGCCCAAGGCGGCCAGGCGGCGAAAGCACCAGTTCACCCAGGCATCCATCAGCAATTCAATCACTTTGGTCTGCCGTCCGGCATACACCAGATTGGTCAACCCGGTGCCGTGCGGGGCGACGATGATCTGGGCTTGGGCGAACAGGGCGATTTGGGCGGAGAGCGCGTAATCCTCTAGCCGCACGGCGATAAAGCCGCGCTGGGTTAAGGCGTCGATCACCGCGGCTTCGTTGGTCAACGGGCGATTCTGGCTGCCGCGCCGGTCGATATACAGTCGCGCCGGATACAGCCCCGGCGCGGCGGCGGGCGGAGGATGCTGCGCCAGGCGCTGAAACAGGGGACTGACCGATGGGTGCGGCCGGTGTTCGCCCAGCACCGACCAAGGCACCACCAGCCGTTCCACCCGCAGCGTGGCGCCGTTCGGCACCGGCAGCGCCGGCAAGGCCAACCCCAACCGGCGGAAGCCGTCGCGTTGAAAGTCTTGGGTGAAAGCCGGATGCAGCACGCTGGCGCAGCCTTCGATCTCGTCGGTGGGCAGCGCGGCCAGCCGGCCCAGCCCGTCCATCGTCCAATGGTAATAATTACCGGCACTGCCGGTCAGCAGGCTCAGATGCCGGCCGGGCAGATCGACGATATCGTCCGCCAGTTGTAACGCAATGGTGCCGTCCGGCTCCGGCGCCCAGCCATCCAGCGCCTGCTCGGCCTGGTGCATGGTGTTGTAGATCACCTGATCATCGACGCACACGATGCCGGTGGCGCTATGCACCAGCACGTCGCGGAATTCGATCAGCACCGGGGCGACGGATTGGTAATGATCTTCCGTCCAATGCGCCCCGCCGGGCTCGGTGGGTACGTCTAGCTGCGCCAGCATCGCCTGCCCCGTGGGCAGCGGCGGCAACTCCACCCGCGCCGCTGGCGCCAGCAGCCGGGCGATGACATGGCCGCCACCGTCCGGCAGATCGACCAGGGATTGCAACGAGCGCTTGGTGAAAGTTTTTCGCATCCTGGCACGATTATGTCAGACTGCGGCCATGTCAGCCAAACCCGTCTACCGCGTGAAACCCAACGCGATTGAAACGCTGTTCGGCCGCCGCCAGGCGGTGATCGGCATGATCCATCTGCGCCCGCTGCCGGGCGCGCCGGACTATGACGGCGAAAGCCTCGATGCCATTCTCGGCGTGGCCCTGGCGGAGGTGGCGCGCTATCGCGCCGCCGGGGTGGATGGGCTGATGGTGGAAAATCACGGCGATATTCCCTTCGTCAAACCCGATGAAATCGGCCCGGAAACCGTCGCGGCCATGGCGGTGATGACGCAGGAAGTGCGCAAGGCCAGCGGGATGCCGGTGGGGGTGAACATGCTGGCCAATGGCGCGATTGCCGGGCTGGCGGTGGCCAAAGCCGCTGGTGCGTCCTTCATCCGGGTCAACCAATGGGCCAACGCCTATGTCGCCAATGAAGGCATGCTCGACGGCAAAGCCGGGGCGGCGATGCGCTACCGGTCGTTCCTGCGCGGGCGGGACATCAAGGTGTTCGCCGATGTGCATGTCAAACACGGCGCCCACGCCATCACCGGCGACCGCGGTATCGGCGAACTGGCCCGCGACGTGGAGTTTTTCGACGCCGACGCCGCCATCGCCACCGGCCAGCGCACCGGGGATGCCGCCAGCATGGACGAACTGCGCGCCATCGCCGCCGGCTGTTCCCTGCCGGTGCTGGTGGGCAGCGGGGTGACGGCGGATAATATCGCCGAGATTTTCACCGTTGCCGACGCGGTTATCGTCGCCAGTTCGCTGAAACGCGACGGGGTGTGGTGGAACGAGGTGGATGCAGACCGGCTGGCGGCCTTTATGGCGGCGGTTGCGCGCGCGCGCG
>CAITOL010000129.1 GCA_903893975.1 uncultured Rhodospirillales bacterium
CGCCTTCCGCTCCGTCGTCAGCACCGCGAAAGCCAATCGCGCTTCGGTATTGGACACCATTCGCTTCGTGCTCGCGGCCAAGCTACCCGCCGGGCCGATCGCAGGAGTGGGGTGAGCAATTACCTTTCACCTGCAATATTCCAGAAAACGAACAAACGTCAGACATATACGAACTGGTCTGGCTGGTTATCGACGATGCAACTGGTGACGTCGTCGATACCATTCGCCAAAGTGATCGCCGGCTGGTGCATCATGTCGTGCGGGTCGGGCGCAATTACACCCATGGCAAATCCACCGTGGCATTACGCCTACGCCCGAACATGCCGTGGGTGCCGACCGATGAAGATTTCGTGGTTATTTCCGAGCCGGAAATCGACGACTTACCGCCGGCGCGGTATGTCTTCGATATTCAGCTCGGCAACCCCTCAGATCTCCCCTTCATCGGCGAACAGTGGTCGTACGGCGAAGGTGCGGACTCGCACGGGAACTGGTTCCATTGCAAACGGTTCCGCTGGGCGAATAATCACTTCGATATCAAGCTGCCCCGCAGCGCTGCCGGCGTGCAGGTGGCGCAACTGAATGCCAATGTGCCGGTTCCATTCCACGTTGTGGAGGCCAACGGGCTGAGCCAGTCATTTCCGGCCACCCATGCCGCCCGCTGGTATCAGCAGGATTACCGCTGGACCGTCCGCAGCGCCGAGGCCGAGGTACTCGGCCTTGCGGCAGCGGTTTTGCGGTTTGACGCGGCGCGCGCGATGCCCGGTCTGCAGGCCGATATGCGGGAGCTATTTGCAGCCGTTGAGTCGATCGAGAGTGAAGTCTACCTCGACCACATTGCCGCGATCCCGGTCGCCGCGCTGCTCAACGCGGGTTATCTCGATGGGAACTGCGCTGATGCCGGGGACCCGCGGATGGCCCTGCTGCAGCATTGCGGCCGATTGGGCGCCAACTCTCCCGAGCCGCTGCCCGGTACACCCGCCGCCGATGTGGTGATTTTCATCGATCCCGCGCATGATCAACTCGCGGGCCATCGCCTGGAAACGGGGGCTGTATGGCTCAACAGCGCGCAGGGGGCCGCGCTTGCGTGCCGCAAACTCGGGCTGTTCGCGCGGTTCGGCGATCTGGCAACGATCCAATCCACCCAACCCGCGCTGATTATCATTCCACGACAGCTCTTCCGGTCCGCCGCCACCACCGACGTGCTGGCCTACGCATCGGCGCACCATATCAAAGTGCTGCAGGAAGCGGATTTTCATGCCGATAACATGCTGCATTGGCATATCAACGACCATGCCAGCTATGTGCACCGGAGCGACTGGGTGTTCGAGGATGGCACGGAAATCCCCGAATTGTGGAAGGCTTTCGTGCCGCATTTTACCTCGGACAGTCATCACCATGTCCTGGTTCATGCCGCCGCGCGCCGGCTGCCGCTCGCACTGCGGCACCGCGCATTCCACAACGAATACCTGCTGGCGGGATCGTTCTTTTACAATTTCTTCAATTACGGCATCCACACCCATCTGCTGGTGCTCGAGAAATTGCTGTTTGAAGGGCTTGGCCTCGCGCCCAGGCTGCGCATTTCCCCCACCGCCCCGTGCAGCCACGCCGCATCGTGGCAGGATGGCCGGGTGCAGGTGAGTATTGCAGGCACCGGCGCCGGGCTGTTTCCCTATCACGGCATCGCCCGGGCATTTTCGGCGCTCGGGTCTGGCCAGCGCACCCGGCTCGGCCAGCTCACCATTCGGGTTCAGGACAGGCAGGTTGAAACCTTGCACCTGTTCGTCCGCGCCGGGCGCCTGGTGCAGGTTCTGGCCGCCGCCGACAATGCGGTTGATATCGTGCTGGACGGTGACGAGCAGATCTTGATCGATTTTTCCGACACGCACGAAGGTCGATGAACGATGACCGCCAGCCGCCTGCTCATCAGCATCGACAATCATGTTCCCTTGCGGGTGCCATATCATCAGGACCCTGCGGCCATCCGCCGTTCGATCGCCCGTCTCCTGGAAATTCTCCAGCCGGCGCGCGTGACCGCCTTTGCGGTTGGGCACGATGGGCGGGCGCAATACCCCTCTAAAGTGCTGCCGCTGGTGCCGGGGATGGATTTCGATCTCGTCGGCCTCTGGCGCGATACCGTGCGCCAGGCGGGCGTTGAATTCTTCATCTATGTCAGTTCATTGCGCAATGATATTGTGCGCGAGCAACATCCCGAATATGCGCGCTGTTTTTCCAATGGCAATCAGGCGCAGGTACTGGACCATAACAGCGGCTTTCTGGATCAGATGCTGTTGCCCACGTTGCAGGAACTGATTGACGGCTACGATCCGGACGGGTTTTTCTTCGACGCGGATTTCTGGACGCTGCACGATAGCTGGCATCCGGACACGCTTTCGGCCTTTACCCAAACCACCGGCCTGCCGGCGCCGGCCGATTTCGGCGATGCGAATTTCCCGGCGTTCCGCGCTTTTACCTATGAAAGCTACCGCAACTACGTCAGCAAAATGGCGGCGTTTTTCGCCGGTCAGGTCCGGCTGGTGAACTGGACCATCAACGGCGCCTATTCCTTTCGCGATCCATCGGACGTGCCGGCCGGTATGGTGCGGACCACGGTGGACATGCCGCCGTTTTATGGCCTGGTGGAAAGCTACCTCGAAGCGCATTTCGCGCAACTCCGCTCGCGGGAGTTTGACATTAACTTCCCGCGCTTCATGCACCCGGAGGGCAGCGACCGGTCGCAGTCGAAATCGCCAGTGCAACTGCGGCAGGAACTTGCCGTGTCGCATGCGGCAAGCTCGTTGGCGCATTTCTATCTGCCGATGCGGCATGACGGAACCATTCCGAGCGACGAGTTGCTGCCCCTTGCCACGGCATTGCAGCGGTTTTCCGAGGTGTTCGGGCCCACCCCGGTGGAGCGTGGCTACGCGCTCGCCACCGGGGCCGCGGTGCTGCACAGCAACCTGCACACCCAAACCACCCGCGACCTGACCGCCATTCGCGGCGCCGCGATGGCCTTGCTCGCCGGTGGGGCGCCGTTCCGCATGTTGGGTGACGGCCAACTGGCGCGACAGAACCCGGAGGTTCTGATCATCGCCGATACGGTCGCCCATGCGCCGGCGCTGCTTGAACGCATCGGCGTGCTCATCGCCGGCGGGACGCCGGTGGTGGTGACCGATCATGCATTGCGGTCAGACCCCGCGTTGGACGCTGTGGTTGCAGGCCTGGCTGATCTTGCGGCCCTGCGCGCAGGCGGTGCGGCGCAGCAGGTGGATTTGCCACAGGGCGGCGCGCTGCTCTGGCTCCCCGGCACGCCGTTTCGCGATTTCAACACCACGCTCGATCTCGCCCCGCTGCAGCGCCTGTTCGCGCTGTTGCGCCGAACCTCGCAATTCCCGCTGCAGTTCGAGGCGAAGGACGACTACGTTTTCGTCAAATCCTACGCTGCGGCGGATGGAAAAAATCTGCTGCTCTGCCTGTCCAATATGTCATTCGGTGGCACGGCGTTGGCGCGGCACTGCTACTACGACACGGTTCCGCTCGCTGGGCGGCTGAGGATGATCAGTTCCCGCCCGATCCTGTCCGCGTCCCAGACCACCGAAGCCGGGGTGGTGCCGCTGGCCGTGGATGGTGGCCGGTTTGAAACGGTACCGTTTGAGGTCTATTCCGTGGTTGAAGTTGTGCTTGCCGGGTGAGCGTGCGGCGGACGGATGTGCTAGACTAGGCTGAGCGCGGCCGTTCGCAGCTAACAGGATGTTTTATGATCGCTCTGTCGCGTCATGCGCGCGTTATCTATTCGCTGATTCTTCGCGACTTGCTGGCGCGGTTTGGCCGGCGAAATCTCGGCTTCGTCTGGACGGTGCTGGAGCCGATGTTGCTGACGACCGGCGTTATGCTGCTATGGTCGCTGATCAAGGAACCGATCATCCACGGCGTGCCGGTCGCGGCCTTTGTGATGACCGGCTACCTGCCGCTGACCCTGTCGCGGCATTTCTCCTCGGGCATGATCGGCATTTTGCGCACCAACGTGAACCTGCTCTACCACGCGCCGATCAAGCATGTTGATATCATGGCCGCCCGCGGTATTCTCGAGTTTCTCTCGACGACGATCGCGATGTTCATCATCTACTTCGTTGTGGTCTCCACCGGCCTGGCGCCGCCAGCGATGGACCCGGGCCTGGCGCTGGCGGGTTGGTTGATGTGCACCTGGCACTTTGCCGTTGTTGGCGTGGTGACGGGCACACTGACCGAGTATTGGGAGCCGTTGGAGAAGTTCATCCAGCCCTGGCAGTATCTGCAACTACCCATTTCCGGCATCTTCTTCATGGTTGACTGGATGCCCACCTATGCTCAGAAATTGCTGCTCTGGAACCCGACGGTGCATTGCTACGAAATGGTGCGCGCCGGATATTTCGGGGAAGCGATCGTGACGCATTACGACGTGGGCTACCTGTCATTCGTCACCCTCGGCCTGACCTTGGTCGCGATCATCTCGGTGCTCGGCGTGCGGGAACATTTGCAGGTGCATTGAAGCCTGCATGGTCGGGCAGCCGGGCGCCCGGCCGATCTTTTGCCGCCATGGCCCTAAGATCAGCCGCCCTGGGGTCCTTCCGCCTGCCGCGCACCGACGGCAGGCCCGCGATTGGTAGATAGGAGAGCCGGAGTGCTGCGCGCTGTGCTAACGCGAATGGTCGCGACGTTGCGGCGTGGCTCGGGTGAGGGGGGGCGGGCTGGCGCGCCGGCGCCCCGGTCGTTCGACAGGATTTTGCGCGCCGCCGATGCGTTGCGCGATGGGCATGATTATGCCGCCGCCGCCATCGCCTATGCTCAGGCGGTTGCCATTCAGCCCGGCCGCACCGATCTGCGGGTGCAGCTGGGCAATATGCTCAAGGATTCGGGCGCCTATGCCGAGGCGGAGGCGACCTATCGTGCCGCCCTGGCGGCAGAACCGCACGACCACGACATTTACCTGCAACTCGCGCATACGCTGAAGCGGCAAGGCCGGCGGGCCGAGGCGCTGGCGGCCTATCGGCGGGCGGTCGCGCTGAACCCGGCCTGTGCCGAGGCGGTCGGCGAACTGGCCGCCGCAGGGGAGCCGGGGGCGCAACTGGCGGCGTTCGAGGCGCAGTTGCGCGGCCATGGTGCCGAAGCGCTGATGCAGATTTCGGCCGAACTCAGCGCCATGCGGCAGCGCCTCGACCAGCTCGGCGCGGCATTGCCAGAGCCGGCCGGATGGGCGGCGTTCCCGATCGCGCAATACGGCACGTTTCGGGCGCTGTTCGATCTGCCACCCCCGCCGCCGTGCGCGGGGCGCATTGCGGTGACGCTGCATGCAGACCAGCAGCCGCTTACGGTGCTGTATCAACAAATCGCCGCCATGCGAGCGCAATCCCACGCTGATTGGCGGCTGAGTGTGCACGCCAGCGAACCCGCGCCGCAGGAAATCGTCGCCCGCGCCGCCGCCACCGATCCGCGCATCACCTGGCACGCTGACGATCTGCCGGACGCGCAGGGGGCGACGTGGCGCTGGGCGTTAGGGCAGGGGGCGGTGCCGCACCCGCAGGCTTTGGCCTGGCTGGCCTATGCCAGTTCGCTCGGCCCGGCGGACGCGTTTATGTGCGACGAGGCCTTCGTGCGTTTCGAGGGGGATCGCATGGCCTATACCGCCGCCGACTTGCGCGCCCTGCCGGATTACGACAGCTGGCAGCATGTGCCGTCGGGCGGTGATTGCCTCGCGGTCCGGGCGGACAGCACGGCGCCGTTGGCCGAGCTGCTGCGGCGTGGCGCGGTGGGGCATATTCCGTTGCCGTTGATCTATCGCGATGCCGCGCTGCGGCCACCCGCGATGCTGCCCGCGCCGCGCGCGCTCGGCACCGTTTCGACGGAGACCATCGCCGTGGTGATCCCGACCCTTGATTCGCCCGAAGATGTCGCGGTGATGGCCGAAAGCCTGCGCCGGCTGGCGCACCAGCCGGCGCGGCTCAGCGTGATCGTGGTGGCAACCGAGGGCACCTCTCCGGCAATCCAGGCACGGTTGGCGGAACTCGCCAACGCGCAGCTTTCGTTGCGCTCGGCGGCGGCGCCGTTCAACTGGTCGCAGGTCAACAACCAGGCCATTGCCGCCGCGGATTCCGATATCGTCGTCTGCGCGAATGACGATATGCGCATGCTCACCCAAGGGTGGGACGACCGGTTGCGCGCGTTGCTGGCCCGGCCGGACATTGGCGCCGTTGGGGTGAAACTGCTGTATGAGGACAACACGCTGCAGCACGCCGGCATGCTGCTCGGCTGGCAGGGCGGGACCATCCATGATGGGCTGTATGAACCGGCGGACGCACCCGGCCCAGGGCAGCGCTGGCAGGTGCCGCGCCAGGTTGGCGCGGTTACCGGGGCGTTCCTGGCTACCCGCCGGGCGGTGTTCCTGGAACTGGGCGGGTTCGATGCGGAACAACTCCCCGTCGGGTTCAGCGATGTGGACTATGCGTTGAAGCTGCGGGCCACTGGGCTGAAAGTGCTGTGGACGCCGGATATCACCCTCTACCATCACGAATCGAAGACCCGTGGGCTGGACCACCTCGACCCCAGCCGCCAGGCGCGCGATGCGGCGGAACGGGCGGTGATGCGGGCGCGCTGGGGTGCGGCGATGGATTTTGACCCAGGGGTCAATCCCACATGGCACGATGCCAGCCTGCCGTTCCGCCTGATTGCCCCGGTCAGCACCGCCAAGCTCACCCGCTACATCGCCGCCAGCGCCTCGGGCAACCCGTGGCGGGTTACGCGGCAGGCGTAATACCGTAACGCGATAAAATCCTAGCTAGAAAAATAATAAACTATAGAATATTTATTTGTAATTATACATGCGACTTCATGAGGCTGTGGGTATGAGCTCGGGCGCTTCTCTAACAGCCACTGTGCGGCAATGCGCCATTCTGGCCGGCGGGCTGGCGACAAGGCTGGGGGCGATTTCCGCGCAAACCCCTAAACCGGCTTTGCAGATTGGCGATCGGCCATTCCTCGCCTGGCAGATGCAGGAGTTGTGCCGCTTTGGCGTTGAGGAGGTGCTGTTCCTCACCGGCCATTTGTCGGACACGCTGCGCAGAACTGTGCACGCCATCGCCGCCGATTTGCCGCGCCCGCTGACCATCCGTTTTTCTGAGGAGCCGGTGCGTGCCGGCACTGGCGGGGCGCTGTTCCACGCCGCCGCGCAGTTAGATGAGCGCTTCCTGCTCTGCAACGGCGATTCGCTGTTCGACACCAACATCGCCGCCCTGCTTGCCGACGCTGCCCGCGACTCGGCCGATTGTCTGGCGCGCATGACGGTGCGGGAGGTCGCTGACCCTTCACGCTACGGCATTGTCACGCTGGAGCAGGGCCGTGTCGTCAAGTTTCACGAACGCCCGCCTGAGGAGCATGTCGGGCCGGGGCTGATGAACGCCGGTATTTACCTGCTGGATCGCCGTATCGTTGCGGAAACCACTTCGGTGTGCTCGCTTGAACGCGACGTCCTCCCGCGTTTGGCCGCAGGCGGTTTGGTGGCGGCGACGATTGGCGACGGCTATTTTATCGACATTGGCATCCCCGATGACCTGCAGCGCGCCGATGTCGAATTACCGGCCGTGTTGTCGCGGCCCGCATTGCTGCTGGATCGCGACGGCACGCTGAACATCGATTATGGCTGGGTCGGCACCTCGGCACGCTGGGAATTTTTCCCCGGTGCGGAGGACGCGGTGCGGGCCGCCACCCAGGCCGGATGGCATGTGTTCATCGTGACCAATCAATCCGGCATTGCGCGCGGCTTTTATACCGAGGCCGCGATGCACGCCTTGCACGCCGAAGTTGCTGACCGGCTGCGTGCGGCCGGCGGCACGATCGACGATATTCGCTACTGCCCGTTCCATCCGACCGCCAGATTGGCGGCGTTCCGCCAGCAAAGCGACTGGCGCAAGCCGCAGCCGGGCATGTTGCAGGATTTAATCCGGGCCTGGCGGTTGGACCCGGCCCGCTGCGTCATGGTCGGAGATCAGCCGACCGACGTGCAGGCGGCCGAGGCGGCCGGCGTCCAAGGCTATCTCTTTCCCGGCGGGAATCTGCGGCGGTTCGTCGCGCCGCTGCTGTCCGCCCCGCGATAGTGGACCGGATTGAACTGCCACGCGCAGACGTCAAACAGCAACGGCCGCCGTCGAGGTTCCCCTCCACGGCGGCCGTTTCAGTTTAGCGCAAGGGCGCTTTAGGCAACCTTAAGGTTGGTCGCCGCCGCCTTGCCGCGTTCCATGACCACATCGAACGTCACGGCCTGGCCGTCGTTCAGGCCACGCAGGCCGGCGGCCTGCACGGCGGTCACGTGCACGAACACGTCCTTGCTGCCGTCGCTCGGCATGATGAAGCCGAAGCCCTTGGTGGCGTTGAACCACTTAACTGTACCAGCTGCCATTTTCGTCTCCATATCCGCCGGCGCCAAGCGCCGGGCGGGATAATTGCATTACGGGCAAACACAATTGGCCGGCCCAGGTTTCCCAGGCCGGCCGCATGGCTTGTGATTGTTCAAAAGCCGAATTCGGCAACTAACCCCATCACACCGCACGGGAATACCCGCGTGGCGTGGCAGCTACGTTAGCGGTCGAGACGGATTTGGATTAGACCAGCTTCAGATTGGTGGCAGCGGCCTTGCCGCGTTCCATGGCCACGTCGTAGCTGACCTTCTGATTTTCATCGAGCCCACGCAGGCCAGCGGCCTGCACGGCGGTGATGTGCACGAACACATCCTTGCCACCGTCTTGCGGCATGATGAAACCGAAACCTTTGGTGGTGTTAAACCACTTAACAGTGCCTGTAGCCATAACTTCGTCACTCTCCGTCGAGCCTCCACGCAACAGCGCGTGGATGGGCAGACAACCGGGTCTTTGGTCGTCTTGAAGGCACCCGCCGGATCGAACGTCAGTTGACAGAACGCCAAGTTAGGGAAGCCGAGCAAGTCTAGCAAATCAGCGATTGCAGCAGCCATTACTTACACAAACCAGCACCAGAGTCAACAACTCTGTGTCCCGCCAGCAAATTGATCTGGCGATGCAAAAGGGGCGGACCTTGCGGTCCGCCCCCGTAGCAATAGCCATAGTCGTCTGGATGGATGGATTAGAAATCCATTCCGTCCATGCCGCCCATACCGCCCATGCCGCCGCCCTGACCGCCGCCAGCCGGCTTGCGCTCCGGCTTTTCGGCAATCATCGCCTCGGTGGTGATCAGCAGACCGGCAACCGAGCCGGCATCCTGCAACGCGGTGCGGACAACCTTGGTCGGGTCGATAATACCGGCCTTGACCATGTCCTTGTATTCGTCAGCCTGCGCATCGTAGCCGTAGTTGTAGTCGTCCTTCTCCAGCACCTTGCCGGAGATGACGGCGCCGTCTTGGCCAGCGTTTTCGGCGATCTGACGCATCGGGGCCAGCAGGGCCTTGCGAACGATCTCGATGCCGTGCGCCTGGTCCTCGTTGTCGCCCTTCAGCTTGCGCAGGGTGATCGAAGCGCGCGCGAGCGCCACGCCGCCGCCCGGCACGATGCCTTCTTCAACCGCCGCACGGGTGGCGTGCAGGCTGTCGTCAACGCGGTCCTTGCGTTCCTTCACCTCGACCTCGGTCGAGCCGCCAACGCGGATCACGGCAACGCCACCGGCGAGCTTCGCCAGGCGTTCCTGCAGCTTCTCGCGGTCGTAGTCCGAGGTGGTTTCCTCGACCTGCGCGCGGATCTGGTTGCAGCGACCAACGATGTCGGCCTTCTTGCCCGAGCCTTCGACGATGGTGGTGTTTTCTTTCTCGATCAGGATCTTCTTGGCCTGGCCGAGCATCGCGAGGGTCACGGTTTCCAGCTTGATCCCGAGATCGTCGCTGATCACCTGGCCGCCGGTCAGGATGGCGATGTCTTCGAGCATCGCCTTACGACGATCGCCGAAGCCCGGCGCCTTCACGGCCGCAACCTTCAACCCGCCACGCAGCTTGTTCACGACGAGGGTGGCAAGGGCTTCACCCTCGATGTCCTCGGCGATGATCAGCAGCGGACGGCCGGACTGCACGATGCTTTCCAGCAGCGGCAACATCGGCTGCAGGCCGGACAGCTTCTTTTCGTGGATCAGGATGTACGGACGGTCCATATCAACGACCATCTTCTCCGCATTCGTGATGAAATACGGGGAGACATAGCCGCGATCGAACTGCATGCCTTCGACGACGTCGAGTTCGGTCTGCATGCCCTTGGCTTCTTCGACGGTGATCACACCCTCGTTGCCAACCTTCTGCATGGCTTCCGAAATCATCTTGCCGATTTCAGCTTCGCCGTTCGCCGAGATCGTGCCGACCTGGGCGATTTCCGCCTGGGTGGTGATCTTCTTGGACTTCTTCTTCAGCTCTTCGAGGACGGCGGTCACCGCCTTGTCGATGCCGCGCTTCAGGTCCATCGGGTTCATGCCGGCCGCAACCGACTTGCTGCCTTCGCGCACGATGGCGCGGGCCAGCACGGTGGCGGTGGTGGTGCCGTCGCCGGCGATGTCATTGGTCTTGCTGGCGACTTCGCGCACCATCTGGGCGCCCATGTTCTCGAACTTGTCGGCCAGTTCGATTTCCTTGGCGAC
>CAITOL010000130.1 GCA_903893975.1 uncultured Rhodospirillales bacterium
ATCGTCGTCGGCAATGATGGCAGCGTGGCCTATAGCGGCGGCCAGCTTTCGGCGATTACGGCGAACGACCCTGCTCATGCCGGGCAGACCACGATCAGCCTGGGTGCGGGCAGCAGCTACGTGCTGAGCGGCATCGGCAGCGATGCGGTGACCACCGGGGCGGGCAATAGCGTGATCATCGGCGGCGATGGCAACATCGGCTTCGGGCCGGGCTGGCTGAAATCCGTCACCACGGCGGATGGGCAGACGGTGGGGCTGAAGGACACCATCATCGCCGGGGCCGGCAATAACATCGTGCTTGGCGGCACCGGTGCGGACAGCATCACCGTCGGCGCGGGCAACAACATTGTGATCGGCAATCTCGGCAGCGTCGCCTACAGCGCCGCCGGAGTGCTGAGCGCGATCCAGACCGCCGATGTGACTGGCTCGACGCCAGCCGCGACGTTTGTGGCTGGCGGCACGATCTCGGTGGGCGCCGGGAACTCCACGATCCTCGGCGGGCTGGGGGGCAAGACCATCACGGTTGCGGCCGGGAACGAGACCGTGATCGGCAAGGAAGGCAGCCTGGTCTATACCGCCGGAGTGCTGACGCAGATTGCCACCAGCAACGCGGCGTTTGGTGCCAACGACAGCATTACGCTGGCGGCCGGGAACTCCCGCGTGCTGGCCGGCACCGGGGCGGACAGCATCACCACCGGCGCGGGCAATGAGATCGTGCTGGGCGATAACGGGGTGATCAGCTACAGCGCCAGCGGCACGCTGACGGGCATTGCGACCTCTGACCCGAGCTATGGCGGTGCGGATACCATCACGCTCGGCGCGGGCAATAGCGATGTGATGGGTGGGGTGGGCGCGGATACCATCACGCTGGGGACAGGCAATAGCATCGTCTTCGGGGATGATGGTCGGATCACGTTCGCGGCTACCACCGGGCTGTCTTCGGCGACTGACCCGAAGGACACCACGAGCACCAACACCATCACCATCGGCGCTGGGTCGAGCCATGTGTTCGCCGGGCTGCCGGGCGGCACGGTGAAGGCCGGGCTGGGGGTGAACGTGACCGGGGCCAACTACGCCTGGCAGACGGTGGATGTGGCGGCGCCGACCTCGGTGACGGTGGTGCCGGTGTTGCAGCAGGGGCAGTTGCAGCCGATCGTGGCGGAAGCCAAGGCGATCTGGGCGGCAACGCCGGGGCTGACGACGGCGGAACTGGCGAGCCTGAACGCGGCCACGGTGACGGTGGGCGCGCTGCCGACCAACACGATCGGTGCGACCAATGGTGCGGCGATCATCATCGATGGCACCGCGGCGGGTTGGGGCTGGCTGGTGGATGGCAGCAATGCCGACTTCCGGGCCACGGCGACGGCGGGCGTCTACCAGGCGATGCCGAACACGGCGGCGACCGGCAAGATGGATCTGCTGTCCACGGTGCTGCATGAGCTGGGCAACGCGATGGGCTTTGCCGAGGATCTGGGCAACGATGTGGCCGGCAAAGTGCTGTCGGCGGGTGAGCGTCGCCTGCCGGTGATCGCGTGGGAGACCATGGGGGTGATGCCGAGCCTCTTGAACGGCGGGCTGAACGAGACTAACTCCAATTGGATCGCCGACTTCCTCGACAACACCGGCCAGGGGGGCGCTCAGGCGGGGTCCGCAAATGCGTTGCGGATCAAGGTGCCCCCGGTTACCAACGCGTTCCACGTGTAATTGACCAAGTATAACTTCGGCCTGTATTAGACAGGCTGCTATTTTGGAGATGGATCAACATGACAACGCAGCTTCTTATCTATAAAACCGCCGTATTAGTGTCCCAAGCCCGGCATGGCGATCGCTTCGTCGAGAGCGGGACTGACTTTTCTTTCAGCAAGAATGTCAACTCGGTTCCGTTGACCGCGGTGGAGTTTCCGCTGGCGGCGGCAGAGTATCCGATCGTGTTCGCGGGCAGCGGCGATGATATCAGCCCAGCGGTGATCCTGGGTGTGCAGGAAAACCAGAATCTGTATTTGACGACGGACAATAAATGGGATGCGAAATACATCCCGGCATTTATCCGCCGTTATCCGTTTGTGTTTTCCCAGTCTGGTGACCAGTTTATGCTGTGCATCGACGAGGAATTTTCGGGGCTGAATGCCAATGGCGCCGGCGTGCCGCTGTTCAAGGCCGATGGCAGCCCGAGCTTTTATGTGGAGAATGTGCTGAAGTTCCTGCAGGACTATCAGTTGCAGTTCAACCGCACCAAGCAGTTCTGCGCCAATCTGGTGGCGCTGGATCTGCTGGAGCCGATGCAGGCTGATGTGAAACTGGAGCAGGGGCAGCAATTCTCTCTGCGCGGCTTCATGGTGGTCAATAAAGCCAAGCTGAAGGCGCTTTCGGGCGAGCAGCTGGCGGCGCTGGCGGCGACGGATGAGCTGGAGTTGATCTATCTGCATCTGCAATCCATGCGTAATTTCAATGTGTTGAAGGATGCGCTGGTGAAGCAGTCGGGCAGCGAGGCGGCGGCGGATGCGCTGACCCCGAACGACCCGGCGCTGATTAACTAGGCTGCGGCGACGCTGCGGAACGGGGGCGGCTGCGCGCGGCGCAGCCGCCCTTTTTGCGTTTAAAATGGGTCATATTTATTGAGTTTATGTAAGAAAACATAAGATAAAAAATAAGGGGAAATATTACAATATAATTCGTTTTGCGCGTCCGCATTCGGCGTATCTCTTGGGCATTAGATTGTATCATGGCGCGATGACGAACCGGCTGCGGTTCGCCGCCCAGTCGCAGACCCGGGATTTTAATGCCAGACAGTGACGCCATTCACGCCACGCTCGCCTTGACGATGGACGCCATTGCGCCGTCGATCTGGGGCCGGTTTTCCACTGCGCGCGGCAATCGGGCGTTTTGTGAGGCGTGGCTGGCGGTGTTGTGCGCGCAACTGCCGCATGTGCAGGCGGCGATTTTGCTGCTGGGGCCGGATGCGGATGGCAGTTTCAGCCCGGCGGCCAGCTGGCCGGATGCGGGCAAGGATATGCAGCATCTGGTGGCCACCGCGCAGCGGACGCTGATGGAGCGGCGCGGCGTGGTGGTGGCCGGCGAGGGCGGCGGTGCGCCGGTGGTGCAGGCGGCGGCGCATATCGGCTACCCCATTGAAATTGCGAGCCAACTGCATGGCGCGGTGATTGTCGAAGTGGTGCCGGCGGCGCTGGAGGAAGTGCAGCACGTGGCGCGGCTAGTGCATTGGGCCAGCGCCTGGGTGCGGGAGCGGTTGCAGGCGCAGGCGCTGGAGGCGCGTGATGCGCGGCTCGGCCAGTTGAAAGCCGGCATGGCGATGGTGGCGACATCGTTGCAGGCACGTCATTTCGGGGCGGCAACGATGGCGGTGGCCAATGAGATGGCGGCCTTGCTGCGCTGCGACCGGGTGAGCGTGGGCTTTGAGCAGGGCGGCGTGATCGAGGTGGTGGCGCTGTCCAACACGGCGGTGTTCGACAAGCGCATGCAGCTGGTGCAGGTGATCACGGCGGCGATGGAAGACGTGCTGGACCATGGGCGCGGCTTGGTGTTTCCGGCGGCGGAGGGGGCGGACGGTGCCTCGCTCGCGCATGCGGCGATGGCGCGGGAGTTGAGCCTGGTGGCGGTAGCATCCGTGCCGCTGATGGAAAACCACGACATGATCGGCGTGGTGACGCTGGAGCGCAGCCAAAGCGAGGCGTTCAGCGCCGCCGAGCAGGAGCTGGCGCGCACGATCGGCGATCTGGTGGCGCCCATTCTGCGACTGAAACGAGAGAGTGAACGCAGCCTGTGGCAGGGGCTGCGCCACATGGCGGCCGATGCGGCAGCGAAATTATTTGGCAAAGGGTATGGCGGGGTCAAGCTGGTCGCCGCGGCCGTGGTGCTGCTGGCGATTGCCCTGGTGACCGCGACGGGGACGTATTCGGTGACCGCGAAGGCGGTGGTGGAAGGGGCGGTGCAGCGCGCGGCGGTGGCGCCGTTTGACGGGCATATCGCGGAAAGCTTTGTGCGCGCCGGGGATATTGTGCGCGCCGGGCAGGTGCTGGCGCGGCTGGATGACCAGAACCTGAAATTGCAGAAGCGCCAGCTGGAATCGATGCGCGCGCAGTCCATCGGCCGGCAGCGCCAGGCTTTGGCGGCCGAGGATCGCGGCGCGCTCATGGTGACCGCCGCCCAGATCGCGCAGTCCGACGCACAGATTGCGCTGGTGGCGGAAAAGATCACCCGGTCCAGCCTGGTGGCGCCGTTCGATGGGGTGATCGTCTCCGGCGATCTGAGCCAGTTGCTCGGCACGCCGGTGGAGCAGGGCAAGGTGCTGTTTCAGGTGGCGCCGCTCGATTCCTATCGGGTGATCCTGGAGGTGGACGAGCGCGATATCGCGCATCTGCGGCTGGGGGAGAGCGGCGATCTGGTGCTGTCTGGCCTGTCGGACCGGCGGTTGGGGTTTGTGGTCAAGCAGATCACCCCGGTGGCGAGCCAACAGGAAGGGCGCAATTTCTTCCGGGTGGAGGCGCTGCTGGATGAGGGCGCCGCCGGGCCACGACCGGGGATGGAGGGGGTGGGCAAGGTCCGTATTGGGGAGCGCAAGCTGCTGTGGATCTGGACCCATAGCTTTGTCGACTGGGCGCGGGCCTGGGTGTGGAAGCAACTGCCATGACCCAGGGTGGCGCGTGAGATGGCCGACACGCCGGCGCTGAGCGACGTTTGGTATCGCGTCGCCGATCTGCACCCCAAATTGCGCCCGCATGCCCGGCTGCACCGGCATCAGTATCGCGGCCGGGTGTGGCACTTGCTGCAAGACCCGGCCTCCGGCCGGGTGAACCGGCTGGGCCGGGCGGCGTGGCAGGTGATCGGCATGCTGGATGGCCAGCGCAGCGTGGACCAGATCTGGCAGGAGGTGAGCCAGCAACTGGGCGATAGCGGGCCGACGCAGGACGAGATCATTCATCTGCTGGCGCAGCTGCATATGGCCGATCTGCTGCAAAGCAATGTCGCGCCGGATCTGGCCGAATTGTTCGCCCGCAGCCAGCGGGATGAGCGGGCGCGCGCCCGGCAATCCTTCGGCAACCCGATGGCGATCCGGGTGCCGCTATGGGACCCGGATGCGTTTCTCAGCCGCTTTCCGCAGCTGATCCAGCTGATCTGGAGCCGGGTGGGCGGGCTGATTTGGCTCGCGGTGGTGCTGCCGGCGCTGGTGCTGCTGCTGGAGCACTGGCCGGAGCTGAGCAACAATTTCAGCGACCGGATCCTGACGGTCGATAACATCATCGTGCTCTACTTCGTGTTCCCGATCATCAAGCTGCTGCATGAAATGGGGCACGCCACCGCGACCAAAGCGGGCGGGGGGGAGGTGCATGACCTCGGCCTGACGCTGCTGGTGCTGCTGCCGGTGCCGTATGTGGATGCGTCCGCCGCCACCGTGTTCCGCTCCAAATACCAGCGCGCCATTGTGGGGGCGGCGGGGGTGATGGTGGAGCTGTTCATCGCCGCCCTGGCGTTTTACCTGTGGCTGGCGCTGGAGCCGGGGGTGGTGCGCGGCATTCTGTTCAACGTGATGCTGATTGCCGGGGTGTCCAGCCTGCTGTTCAACGGCAATCCGCTGCTGCGCTACGACGCGTATTACATTCTGGCCGATCTGATTGAGGTGCCGAACCTGGCCACCCGCGCCGCGGAGTACTGGGGGCGGCTGGTGGAGCATTACGCCTTCGGCGTGCCGGCCGATGATGCGGCGGGAAGCTCGGCGGGGGAACGGCGGTGGTTTTTGGTCTACGGCCTGACTTCGGCGATTTATCGCGTGGTGGTGGCGTTGTTCATCATCCTGTTCATTGCCGGGAAATTCTTCTTTGTCGGCGTGATCATGGCGCTGTGGGCGGTGGCGGCGATGGCGGTGACGCCGATCCTGCGCGCCAGCCGCTATCTGGCGCATAGCGCGCGGCTGCATGGCCATCGCGGCCGGGCGATGGCGGCAACCGTGGGCGGCACGCTCGGTCTGCTCGGGCTGCTGACCCTGCTGCCGATGCCGTTCCATACCGTCGCCGAAGGGGTGGTGTGGGCGCCGGAGGAGGTGTTGATCCGGGCGGATGCGGCAGGGTTTCTGCGCCGGACGCTGGTGCCGGCGGGCAGCATGGTCAAGCCCGGGCAGGCGGTGATGGCGTTGGAGGACCTCGACCTGCAATCCGAGCTGGCCAGCGAGCAGGGGCGGCTGGCGGAGTTGCAGGCGACGTATGAGATCGACCGGATGCAGGATTTGAAGAAATCCCAGCTCACCTGGCAGGAACTGGCGCAGGTGAAGGCCAAGGTGGCATCGTTGCAGCGCCGCGTGGCCGAGCTGATCGTGCGGGCGAAGGCGGGCGGGCAGTTTGTGGTGGTGCAGGCGCAGGATGTGGCCGGGCGGTATTTCCGCAAGGGCGACCTGATCGGCTATGCCATGGGGCCGGGCCAGCCGGTGGTGCGGGTGGTGGTGCCGCAGGATGCGGCCGACCTGATCCGGCAGACCGACGGGCGCATTGAACTGCGTGCGGTGGATCTACCGGAGCTGACGCGCCAGGGCCGGATCAGCCGCATGGTGCCGAGCGGGGAGGCGTTTCTGCCCAGCCGGGCGCTGTCGGTTGAAGGGGGCGGGGAGATCGCCACCGACCCGCGCGAGACCAAGGGGGCGAAGGCGTTGCAGCGCATGTTCCAGGTGGATGTGGCGGTGCAGGATGCCGAGGCGGCGGCGTATTTCGGCCAGCGTGTGTTTGTGCGGTTTGAACATGCGCCGATGCCGCTGGGCTATCAGTGGTACCACCGCATCCGCCTGCTGTTCCTATCGCATTTCAGCGTGTAGCGCGGCATGGCCCGGCACAGCGCGCAGTTGCTGCTCAGCGGCGAGGTTTCCCGCGACAATGCCTATCCGGAGCGGCGGCCGGCGCGGTTGGGGGCGCATGACCGGCTGGCCGGGGTGCTGGCGCGCTGGGTGCTGCATCCGGTCTGGCATCTGATCCGTCCGCCGGCGCGGCAACTGGCGGGGATTCTGCCGGCGGTGGCCGCCCATGCGGCGGCGATGCAGGCGCGGGATGATGAGGGGTTGCGCGATGCCGCCCGGCAGATGCGCAAGCGGTTGCGGCGGGATGGGTTTGGCGTGGCGCTGGTGGGCGAATGTTTCGCGTTGATCAGCGAGGCGGCGCATCGCGCCATCGGCTACCGGCATTACCCGAGCCAGTTTCAGGCCGGCTGGGCGCTGCTGCAAGGCCGGCTGGTGGAAATGCAGACCGGGGAGGGCAAAACCTTCGCCGCCACCTTGCCGGCGGCGGTGGTGGCGCTGGCTGGGCATCCGGTGCATGTGATTACGGTCAACGATTATCTCTCCCGCCGGGACGCGGCGGAGATGGGGGTGTTTTACGATTTCCTCGGGCTGAGCGTGGCGGTGGTGGCGCAGGGCATGGAAAATGCCGAGCGCGCGGCGGCGTATCAGCACGACATTGTCTATTGCACCAACAAGGAAATCGCCTTCGATTACCTGCGCGACAAAATTGCCCATACCGAGCGGGAAAACCGGGTGCAGCTGGCGGTGAACCGGTTGGACCAGGCGGCAGGTGCCCGGACGCCGAATGTGCTGCGCGGGCTGTATTTCGCCATTGTGGACGAGGCGGACAGCGTGTTCATCGATGAGGCGCGCACGCCGCTGGTGCTGTCGGCCAGCCGGTCGGCGCAGAGCGAGCAGGCGATGTATGCGCGCGCACTGGAGATCGCCCGCGGCCTGGAGGTGGGGCAGCAGTACAGTTTCGATGCGCGGGACGGCACGGTGCTGCTGACCGAGGCGGGGCGGGCGAAGATTGCGCGGCTTTGCGCGGGCGCGGACGGGGTGTGGCGGTCGGTGCGCGGGCGGGAGGAGCTGGTGGCCAAGGCGCTGCGGGCGCTGGTGCTGTTTGTGCGCGACCGGCACTACATCGTTGAAGATGACGCGGTGCAGATTATCGACGAATCCACCGGGCGGACCATGCCGGACCGGTCCTGGGAACATGGGCTGCACCAGCTGATCGAAACCAAGGAAGGCTGCACCCTGACCGACCGGCGGGAGACGCTGGCGCGGATAACCTATCAGCGCCTGTTCCGCCGGTATCTGCGCCTCGCCGGCATGACCGGCACAGCGCAGGAGGTGGCGGGCGAGATCCGGGCGGTGTTCGACCTCGATGTGGTCACCATCCCGCTGCACCGGCCGTCGCGGCGGCGGCATATGCCGTTGCGCTGCGACCTGGATAAGCCGGCGAAATATCAGGCGGTGGCGGCGATGGTGGCGGGCATGGTGGCCGATGGCGGGCGGCCGGTGTTGATCGGCACACGGTCGGTCGCCGCGTCGGAGGAGATTAGCGCGGTGTTGACGGCGCATGGCATCGCGCATGCGCTGCTCAACGCCAGGCAGGATCAGGCGGAAGCCGATATCATCGCCCAGGCCGGGCTGCCTGGCCGGGTGACGGTGGCGACCAACATGGCCGGGCGCGGCACCGATATAAGGCTGAGCCCGGAGGTGGCGGCGGCGGGCGGCCTGCATGTGGTGCTGACCGAATTTCACGAATCGCGCCGGATCGACCGGCAGTTGTTCGGCCGCTGCGCCCGGCAGGGGGATGCGGGCAGCTACCAGGAAATGATTTCGTTGGACGATGATCTGTTCGCCTATGCCCCGGCGGCGACCGCCTGGGTGCGGCGGCTGGCGGCGGGTAAGCGGGCCCTGCCGCCGCTGCTGGTGCGCGGGCTGGTGCGGCTGGCGCAATACGCGGCCGAGCGGCGGGCGGCGGAGCAGCGGATGCGCAATTTCCGCGATGATGAGCGCATGGCGACCGTGCTGGCCTTTACCGGGCAGGCGATGGAATGACCGCCGGACAATCCGGCAGAACACGACAGGTTGGGGGATTGATGCAAACGAAGCGGTTTTTACATGTCGGCTGCGGACCGCAGCACCAGCAGCACACCACCGAAGGCTTTCGGGCGGCGGCGTGGGAGGAGGTGCGCTTTGACATCGATGCCGCAGTGGCGCCGGATATTGTCGGCAGCATCGTCGATATGCACATGATCGCCACCGGGTCGGTCGATGCGATTTATAGCGCCCATAACATCGAGCATTTGTATCCGCATGAGGTGCCCGGCGCGTTCCGGGAGTTTCATCGCGTGCTGGCTGATGATGGGTTTGCGGTGATTACCTGCCCGGATTTGCAGAGCGTGTGCGCCAGGGTGGCGGATAATCTGTTGATGGAGCCGGCTTACGAGTCCGCACTTGGGGCGATTGCGCCGCTGGACATTTTGTTCGGGCTGCGCTCGGCGCTGGCGGCGGGCCAGTTGCATATGGCGCATCGCTGCGGCTTTACCGAAAAATCCCTGGTGGCGGAACTGCATGCCGCCGGGTTCCAGTCCATGGTGCACGTGGCCCGGCCGCAGCATTTCGACCTGTGGGTGATCGCCAGCAAGACCGCGCAGACCGAGGCGGTGATGCGCGGTTTGGGGCAGCTGCACTTTCCGTAGGCGGATGCAGGCTGCCCCGTTGGGCTGCTAGTTTTTGTGGATGTTCCAGAAGGTGAGCAGCAGGCCGTGTTGCAGCCCGGAGACGGTGCTGCGATAGGCCACGGGCTGTTTGAACTGGCCGAGCAGGATGGAAGGCAATTCATCCCACAAGGCTTTGTTGTACTCGATGAATTTCGGCCCGGATGGCGCCTCGATCAAGGCGGTGCGCAGGGTTTCCAGCCGGTCTGAACAGGGCCAGCCGACATAGTTGTTCTGGTCGCAGCGGGCGTCGATGAGGATGTTGGTGGCGGGTTGGGCGAGGGTGGCGATGTCGCCGCCGGACTGGAAGATGCTCCAGCCGCCTTTTTCCACCGGATCTTTCTTGGCGCGGCGCACCACCAGCGTGCCCCAATCGCTGGCCTGTACATCGACGTTGACGCCGATGGCGCGTAGCTTGTCGGCGGTGACCTGGGCCAGACCGTCGATCAGCGGGATTTCCTGGGTGGTGAGGATGACGATCTTCTCGCCCTTGTAGCCGGCTTCGGCCAACAGGCGTTTGGCCTCCGCCGGGTTGGGCTTGCGATAGGGCTCGCTGCCAACTTCACTGCCGTTTTCGGTGCCGCAGCCGAGCCAGGCGAAACATTCGCGCCACCAGGTGGCATCCGTGGTGAAGGCGGCGGAGAGGTAGTCTTTCTGGTCTACCAGCAGCGCCATGGCGCGGCGGGCGCGCACGTCGTTGAACGGCGGTTGCAGGGTGTTCATGCGCAGGAAGGCCATGTTGCCGAGCTTGGAGCTTTCCTCCACCACCACGTCCTTGCGCCCGGCGAGGGATTGGATGCCGTCATGCGGCAGCTGGTCCAGCAGATCGACCTCGCCCTTGATCAGCGCGGAGACGCGGGTTTGCAGGTCTGGGATGATCTGCCATTCGACCCGATCGACAAACACCTGCTTGGCGCCGGCCATGCCATCGACCGGTTCGGTGCGGGAGACGTAGGCCGGGTTGCGGTCGAAGGCGATGCGGGCGCCCGGCGTGTAGAGGCTGGCGTTGAATTTGAACGGGCCGGAGCCGATGGTGCTGGTGATCGGCTTGTCGCCGGCGGCGGCGATGTCTTCGGCGCGCATCATCATCGCGCCCGCGCCGGCGAGGGAGGCTTCGACCAGCGCGTAGGGGGTGGTGAAGATCAGGCGGAAATGCGTCGCGTCCACCGCTTCCATCCGCGCCAGCCGCTTCATCATCAGCTGCATCATCGGGTCTTGCTTGGCGGCGCGCGGCAGGGAGGCGATGATGTCGGCCGAGGTGACTTTCTGGCCGTTATGGAAGGCGAGACCGTCGCGCAGGGTGAAATCGTAGGTGAGTTTGTCGGCCGAGACCTGCATGGCGCCGACCATCTGCGGGTGCGGGCGCATGGCTTCGTCGAAGGCGAACAACTGGTCGTAGATCATCGCGCCGTAGATGCGGGTGACGGTGGCGGCGGTGATGTGCGGGTCCAGCACCCGCAGATCGGCTTGCGGGACCACCCGCAGCACGGTTTCGGCATGGGCGGTGGTGAGCATTAGCAGCAAGGCCAGCAGCGCGCGCATGTGGATCTCCGCTTTCAGGACAGGTGGTCGAGCATGAACCGCATGGCGCGGCGCAGGAAGTAGGGATTGGCCCAGACGGTGGTGTGATCGTCGTTCGGCAGCGGCAGGAAGTCGAAATCCTTGTCCGCGGCGATCAGGGCGGCGGCGAGTTGCAGGGTGAGGGCGGGGTGGACGTTGTCGTCCATGTCGCCGGTGGCGAGCAGCAGTTTGCCTTGCAGCCGGGCGGCGTCGGGCGGGTTGGCGGCGGCGGCATAGTCGGCATCCGGGCCCATGTATTTCTCCGTCCAGGCGAAGCTGTAGCCGCGCTGGTCGTGGTTGCCGGAGGTGGCGACGGCGACGTGGAAGGTGTCCGGATGGGTGAGCAGCGCGCGGACGGAGGCGTAGCCGCCGCCGGAATGGCCCATAATGCCGACGCGGGCGAGGTTGAGGAACGGATGGCGGGCGGCGAGTTGTTGCAGGGCGGTGACATGGTCGGCCAGCATGCCGGGATCGGCCAGCTTGCCGTAGCATTCATCATGGAAGGCTTTGGAGCGGCCGGGATTGCCGCGGCCTTCGATGTTGAGCACGACGCAGCCGAGTTCGGCGAAGGCCTGCGGCAGGGTGCTGCGGCCGAGTTCGCCCATGACATCGGTGAGCGCGGTGGTGGGCAGCTGGCCGCGTTGCGGGCCGGGATAGATGTAGTCGATCACCGGGTAGCGTTTGGCCGGGTCGAAATCCGAGGGCAGCCACATGGCGCCGTAGAGCCGGGTCTGGCCGTCAGCGGCCAGGGTTTCAAACGGGGTGGCGAATCGCCAGCCGGGCACGGTGACTTCTGCCGTGGCGAGGGTGCAGACCAGGCTGCCATCGGCGCGGCGGAGTTCACTGACCGGGAGTTTGGTGAGGTCTGAGCGCGTGTGGACGAAGTAGCGGCCGGAGGGGGCGCGCCAACTGCCGGTGTCCATCGCCGGGCGGATATGGTCGCGCGGCACCCGCTTGATCGGCATGGCCAAAGACTGATCGTCCGGGCCGGGGGTGAGCACGGTGAGGCCGGCATGATCGAGCGCGGCGCGGCAGAGGGTGCGGTGATAGGGGTTGGTGGTGGGGTCCAGGCCGCTGGCAAGGAATTCGACCGTGCGGGTGGCGGGATCGACATGCAGCAGGTCGCGCACCAGCCAGGCGCCCTGGGTGATGGCGCGTTTGCGGGCGCCGGTGGCGAGGTCGTGCAGGTAGAGATGGCCCCAGCCGCTGGCTTGCGAATACCAGATGAACTCGCCGCTTTCCGGCAGGATGCGGATGTTGGGCAGGCCGGCGACGGAGACGTTGGTGTCGATAAAGGTGGCGGCGGTTTCGACGAAGATTTCGCGCGCCGTGCCGGTGGTGGCGAAGGCGTAGAGGGCGAGGCGGCGCCAGTAGCGGTCGCGGGTGAGGAAGAAGACCTGGGTGGAATCGGCGCTCCACCAGGCCTCGTCCTTCTCCAGGCAGGTGGTCATGCCGGTGACCTGCGGGCCGGCGGGGCAGGGGGTGAGGGCGCCGGTGGCGAGGTCGATGATACAGTGGGTTTCCATCGGCAGGGCAGCGTCGCCACTGAGGGCGAATTTCATGCTGTAGAGCTTGGGCCGCACGCCGCCATCTTCCGGCACGTGCTGCACCAGCGGCAGGTCCTGCACCGCGCGTTCATCGAGGCGGGAGGTGAAGAGTTTGCGGCCATCGGGGGAGAAGGCGACGTTGGCGGGCAGCACGATGCCGCGCCGTTGCAGGGATACGGTGGTGAGGTTCATTTCGGTGGAGGCGCCATAGGCGAAATGGGCGGTGCCATCGAAGGTGAGCTGGCGTTCGGCGCCGCTGGCGCGGTCTCGGAGCCAGAGATTGTGGTCGCGGCAGAACGCGGCCTGGGTGCCATCGGGGGAGAGGGTTTCGCCTGGGCCTGCGGTCGGGGCGGGGGCGGGGCGGAAATCGTCCGGGGCTGCGGATTGCGTGCCGGTGGCGGCATCGACCAGCATGATGCGGGGGCCGTCCGGGCTTTCGTGCTGGTACCAGAACTGGTCGCCGTCGCCGAGCCAGTGCGGGCGGATTTGCGGGTTGAACAGGTGCTGGCGCACATTGCCGGCGAGAAACCGCGCCGCGCGTTCCCAATGTTGCTGGGTAAACATCCCGATCTCCTGCTGGTTGGTACAAGCCTAGCCCAGGGCTGGCCGCGATTGACAGCCCCGCTTGTGGCGCGGCCGGGGATGGCGGAAAGTGATGGGATCGCACGGGATGGAAGGGCGGATCATGACCAGGCTGGTGCTACGCAACCTCAAGCTGTTGGAACCGGAATTCGGGGCGTTGCAGCCCGGGATGGAGGTGCTGATTGAAGACGGGGTGGTGCGTGAGGTGGGCGAGCGGGTGAGCGCGTCCGATGCCGTGCTGGATTGCGGCGGGCGGGTGGTGATGCCCGGGCTGATCGACAGCCACGTGCATGTGATGCTGAGCGATGTGATGATCCCCAACCTGGAAAAAGTGCCGCTGACCTTGGCGACCGGGCGGGCGGCGAGTTTGATGCTGGGGATGCTGAACCGGGGCTTTACCACGGTGCGCGACACTGGCGGGGCGGATTGGGGCATTCGCCAGGCCGTGCAGGAAGGGGCGATTGCCGGGCCGCGGCTGTTCATTGCCGGGCAGGCGATCGGGCCGACCGGTGGGCATTCTGATCCGCGCCGGCGCACGGATGTGTTCGGCGCGCGCTGCCATTGCTGTAACGCCATGGCATTCGGCATGGCGACGTCGGACGGCGTGTCGGAAATGCGCAAGGCGGCGCGGGAGCAGATGCGGCAGGGCGCGGATCATGTGAAGATCATGATGTCCGGCGGCGTCGCCTCGCCGTACGATCCGCTCGATAGTTTGCAGTTGAGCATGGAGGAAATCCGCACTGCGGTGGAGGAGGCCAGCGCGTTTGGGCGGTATGTGTGCGCGCATGCCTATACCCCGGCGGCGATTACCCGTGCGGCGGAGGCGGGGGTGCGGACGATTGAGCATGGTAATCTGATCGATGATGCGTCCGCCAAGCGGATGGCGGATCAGGGGATGTATCTGATCGCCAACCTGGTGGCGTATTACGCGATGAAGGAGCGGGCGGCGGAGTTTGGCATGTCCGGCGATATGCTGGCGAAGAATGATCTGGTGATCGAGGGCGGGTTGCGGTCGCTGGAGATCTGCAAGCGGGCGGGGGTGAAGGTGGCCTATGGCTCCGACCTGCTGGGCGGGTTGCAGGTGGATCAGAGCCGGGAGTTTTTGCTGCGCCAGGCGGTGCTGTCCAACCTGGAGATTATCCGCGCGGCGACCACCACCGGGGCGGAGATTATCCGCCAGGAGGGCCGGTTGGGCACGTTGCAGCCGGGGGCGCATGCCGACCTGCTGATCCTGGACCGCGATCCGTTGCAGGACCTCGGCGTGTTCCAGGACCAGGGCGCGCATATCGCGGCGATTATGCAAGGCGGCCGGTTCCATAAGAACCGGCTGGCTTAATCGGTGATGTCCAGCCGGGCGAGGGCGATGCCGCTTTCCCCGGCGACGGCGTAGAGCAGGTAGGTGGTATCGCCTTCGGTATAAATGGCGGGGTCGCGGAGTTGGTTGACCTGGCCGTAGGCGGTGCTGCGGATCGACGGCAGGCGCGGGGCGGTGGCACCTTCCCAGGGCCGTTCCGGGCGCAGGATTTCCACCGGCGCGCTGTCACGCCAGCCCATCCAGTCCCCGCTCAGGTCGATCTGGCTCATCAGGATGGTCTCTGGCGCGTCGCCCACCTGGGTCCAGAACACCAGCAGGCGGTGGCCGCGCCGGAGCAGGGCGGCGTGGCGCATGTTGGGGTTGAACAGCGTGGGCCCGTTGGTGAAGCCGTGCGCGCCATCGGCGGAGCGGGAGACGATGCCGGGCATGGCGAGCGCGTAGGTCATGCCATCATGCGGGAAGATGCGCATATAGGACGGGCCGAGGATTTCCGGCTGGGCGGTAAAGGCGATGCCATCCACTGAGACGGCGAGGCGGGTGACCTGACGGCCGGGCGCTTCAAGCCCGTGGAAATACATGAGTATGCGGCGGTTGGCGGCATCGACATGCACATCGGGCGAGGCGATGTGCGGGGTGGTGATTTCCGCCAGCACGTCGTGCGAAATGGCCTGACCGCGGGCGGCGTAGCGGGCTTCAAACTGGGCCAGAACGTCCGGGCTGACGGCGGGCGGGGTGGTGGGGAAGCCGGACTGGGCCAGATGCAGGCTGCCGGGCGGGTGGATGTGCCAGGGCCCGGTGAGCGCGTCGGCGTAAGCGAGGCGGATATAGCTGCCTTTGTGGTCGGCGAAATAGAGGTAGTAGGCGCCGAGCCGGCCGGGCAGCCAGTCTGGCACGCGGATCAGCGTCGGGCCCTGGATGTTGGCGCCGATGGAGGGATGCAGGTCTGGCCCGATGATCGGGCGATCCAGCAGGCGGGTGGCGCGGATCTGCATGGTTTCAGCCCCCGGCCACATCGCGCCACATTTTCGGCCGGGCGCGCACCGGGTCGAGCAGCGACCAGTCGCCCTGTTCCAGCACATTGCCCTTGGGGAAGGGCGGGCGGGCTTCGCGGCCCAACGCGCGCACCACCCGGTCGTCGCGATAGTAGCATTGCAGGATGACCCGGCGCAGCGTGGCCAGCGCCGGGCGTTCCACCGCGCGCCATCGGGCGGCGAGGATGTCTTGCCGGGCGGGCGGCAGGTCGGCGAACGGGCCGCCGGCGAGGGCGACCAGTTCGGCGAGGGCGGTGCGGACATCTTCGAGGTCGCGGCCGATGCTGGCCTGCATGTCGGCGGTAATCGCCGGGTCGTCCGCGCCGGGCATGCCGAGTTCGGCGCTGGGTGGGATCATCATGCCGGCGAGGCAGCGCAGGTCGCGGGCTTCATCGAGGGTCAGGAACTGGGTTTGCATGGGGCGCTCAATCGAACAGGGTTGCCAGGCGTTGCTTGATGGCGTCGGCGATGTAGAGCGCCAGGGCCTGGATGGTGGAGGTGGGGTTTACCCCGCCCGAGGTGACCCAGATGCTGCCATCGATGATGAACAGGTTCTTCACATCGTGACAGCGGCCCCATTCATTGACCACGGAGGCCGCCGGGTCGCGGCCCATGCGGGCGGTGCCGAGCAGATGCCAGCCGCCGTTGAGGATGGGGCTTTCGACGGCGATGTTGCGCGCCCCGGCGGCGGCGAGGATTTCATGCGCGCGGGCGATGCTGTGCGCCATCATGCGCTGGGTGTTGGCGCCGATGGTGTACTCCACCTTCGGCGCGGGGATGCCGTGGCTGTCTTTCAGCACCGGGTCCAGGGTGACGCGGTTATGGTCTTCCGGCAGGTCTTCGCAGATGGCGGACAGGCCGATGCGGCGATTGGCGAGTTGGCGGAAGGCGGCGTGATGGTCTGCCCCCCAGGGCAGCCGGCCAGCGGCGGCGCTGCTGACCGCTTCGGTGACCAGGCCGACGCCACGGCCGAACTGGAAGGTGTAGCCTCGGACGAAATCGCGGTTCGGATCGGTTTCGTAAAATTCCTGGCTCCACAGGCACAAAGGCGGGGCGCGGTTGCTGTCCACCGGTTCATCGACATAGCCGTAGATCTGGGCATAGGGATGGAACATCAGGTTTTTGCCGACAAGCCCGCTGGAATTGGCCAGCCCGTTGGGGAAGCGGGCGGAGGCGGAGTTGAGCAGCAGGCGCGGGGTGCCGATGCCGTTGCAGGCGAGGATGACGATTTCGGCTGGTTGGAACTGTTCCTTGCCATCGGCATCGTAATAAATCACACCGGAGGCCATGCCGTCCGCACCGGTGGTGATTTCCCGCACCCGGCAGCGGGTGCGCAGTTCCACCCCGGCGCGGATGGCGTGCGGCCAGTAGGTGATATCGGTGCTGGCTTTGGCGCCCTGGGTGCAGGCGGGGGTGCAGTGGCCGAGATTGATGCAGGGGGCGCGGCCATCGTATTCGGTGGTGGCGAGGGTGGTATCGGATGGCCACCAGTGCCAGCCCAGATCGTTCATGGCGCGGCCAAAGCGGGCGCCGGATTTGCCGAGCGGCAGCGGCGGCATGGGGGCGGTTTTGGGCGGGTAGGCAGGGTCCCCGGCGAGGCCGGAGACGCCCATCATGCGGTCGTTCTCGGCAAAGAACGGTTCCAGCGTGGCGTAATCCACCGGCCAGTCTGCGGCGACGCCATCGAGGGAGCGGACTTTGAAATCCGACGGGTGCATGCGCGGGTAGTGGCCGGTGTACATGATGGTGCTGCCGCCGACGCCGTTGAAATTCACCACTTTGATCGGCGAGGCATCGTCGTTGATCGGGTAGTCGGTGGGGCGGGCGCGGATGTTGGGGCGGGTGGCGTAGTCGCCGAATTGCCGGGCTTCCCAGTCGCGGCCGTTGCTGGGGTAGTCTGACTGCTGCATCCAGTCGCCCTGTTCCAGGCAAAGGATGCGCATTTTAGTGTCAGCCAGGCTCCAGGCCGCAGCGGCGCCGGAGGCACCGCTGCCGATGATGAGTACGTCCACTTTGTCCAGCATGGTGCCGTCTCGCTCCCGATTTTCCGCCGAGTATGTTGCGGGGCGGGGGGTGGTGCAAGGGTGGGGGCGGGCGGATTTTGCTTGCGGTGTGGGTGAAATGTTGGTATTTATAACATTATGAAAGTTGTTTCTCCTGCTCCGCGCGTCGCCGATGCTGCCCCAGAGATGGTGCGGCGGTTCGCGCTGATTGTGCAGGGGGTGGCGGCGCTGATTGCGCGGCGGTTTTTGCGTGACCCGCGGTTTGGGGCGCTGGTGGGGCCGTTGTGGAGTTGGCTGAACCGGCGGGTGCAGCGGTTTGGCCGGGTGCGGATGGTGCCGGTGCAGCGTGCGGCCGCAGTGGGCGCGGCCGCAGTGGACGCAGAGGCGGCGCGGGTGCGGCCGGAGGCGGCGGCGCGGCTGCGGTTGCCGCGCGGGCGTGGTTGGCTGGTGCGGGCGCTGGGCTGGGAAGCCGCGGGCTATGGCAGCCAGTTGCAGGCCTTGCTGGCCGAGCCGGAGATCGTGGCGTTGCTGGCCGAGTTGCCGGCGGTTGGCCGGGTGCTGCGGCCGTTGGGGCAGATGCTCGGGGTGACGGTGGGGCCGGAGGCGGTGCGGCCAGTGACGGTACGGTCGGTCAAAGCGCGTCAGGCTTCGGGGCGCAAGCCGCGTGCGGTGAAGGCAGTGGCGACGGAGGCGTCGCGCGGTTGGGTGCTTGGGTGGCAGGGCAGCCCGCCAAAAACGCGAGGGAGTTGGTGGCGCGGCTAATTTTGCCGATTTTGTTACGATATCAAAATATAAAGCGAGGCCGACGCGCCCTTTTTTGGCAAGAAAGGGGCGAAAACTTGCGGTTTGGGTGGGGGATTACATCCCGAGGGCGCGGCGATAGACGTCGAGAAGGGTTTCCTGTTCTTCGACTTCCGCCGGTTCCTGTTTGCGGATGCGGATGAGCTGGCGCATCACTTTGACATCGAAGCCGGCGCTTTTGGCTTCGGCGAAGATGTCTTTAATGTCTGACGACAGTGCCTTGCGCTCTTCCTCGAGCCGCTCGATGCGCTCAATCAGGCTGCGCAGGCGGTCTGCCGCGATGTTGCCCCATTGGGCTGAGCCTTCGTCGGTTACCGCGTCCGCCATGTGATCCATTCCTGCCGTCGTTTGGGGTGGCGGGCTTACCGGCGCCGGGGCGCGCGGTCAATGTCCGGGATGCGATTTTGCCAGGGCGGCCTGTTGTTCGGCGGTGGCGGGCTTTTGGAACTGGGCCTGCCAGTCTTTGTAGGGCATGCCGTAGATCAGGGCGCGGGCATCGGGGTCGGTGATGGTCTGGCCACGCTCGGCGGCGGCTTCGCGGTACCAGCGGCTGAGGCAGTTGCGGCAGAAGCCGGCGAGGTTCATCAGGTCGATATTCTGCACATCGGTGCGTTCGCGCAGATGGGCGACCAGGCGGCGGAAGGCGGCGGCCTCCAGTTCCGTGGTGGTGGGGGTGGTATCCGGGTGTTCGGGCATGGCTGGGTCTCCTCGATGGAGGGAGGTTAGGGGCAAAGTGTCACTTTGCGAAGGTGGTGCGGCGCGGACAGTTCCGCCATAATGTTGCCGTATTGGGGGCAGGCGTAAGATGGGTTGGACGGATGCAGCGGCGCGGCAGGCGCTGCGGGGGATTTTTGACGCGGCGGTGGCGGCGGCGGACCCGCGCGTGGTGCTGGCGCGGCATTTGCCGGACAAGCCGCGCGGCGGGCGGTGCGTGGTGGTGGGCGCGGGCAAGGCGGCGGCGGTGATGGCGGCGGCGCTGGAGGCGGCGTGGCCGGATGTGGCGCTGTCGGGCGTGGTGGTGACGCGCTATGGCCATGCGGTGCCGACGCAGCGGATTACGGTGCTGGAGGCGGCGCATCCGCGGCCGGATGCGGCGAGCGAGGCGGCGGCGCGGCAGATTTTGGCGGCCGTGGCCGGGCTGACAGAAGATGATCTGGTGATTGCGTTGATCTCTGGCGGGGGGTCGGCGTTGCTGGCCTTGCCGGCGGCGGGGCTGAGCCTGGCGGATAAGCAGGCGGTGAATGCGGCCCTGCTGGCCTGTGGCGCGACGATTGGCGAGATGAACGTGATCCGCAAGCATGTCTCCGCGATTAAAGGCGGTTGGCTGGCGGCGGCGGCGGCGCCGGCGCGGCTGGTGACGTTGGCGATCAGCGATGTGCCGGGCGATGATCCGGGGGTGATTGCGTCGGGCCCGACGGTGCCGGATGCGTCGAGCTTTGCCGAGGCGCGGGCGCTGGTGGCGCGCTACCGGATGGACCTGCCGCCGGCGGTGCTGGCGCGGCTGGCGCAGGATGGGGATGAGACGCCGAAGCCGGGGGCGTTTGTGCCGGATTATCGGATGATCGCCACCCCGGCGATGGCGTTGCAGGCGGCGGCGGTGGCGGCGCGGGGCTACGGGCTGACGCCGCTGATTTTGGGCGATGCGCTGGAGGGGCAAAGCCGCGAGGTGGGCACGGTGCTGGCCGGGATTGCGCGGTCGGTGCGGGCGCATGGGTTGCCGGTGGCGGCGCCGGCGGTGCTGCTGTCGGGCGGGGAGACGACGGTGACGATCCGCGACGGCAAAGCCGGGCAGGGCGGGCGCAACACCGAATGTCTGCTGGCGCTGGCGCTGGCGTTGGGCGGCGCACCGCAGATCTGGGCTGCCGCCGGCGATACGGATGGGATTGATGGCACCGAGGATGCCGCCGGGGCGCTGGTGGCGCCGGATACGCTGGCCCGGGCGGCGGCGGCGGGGCTGAATGCGCGGGCGCTGCTGGATGGGCATGACAGCTACCGCCTGTTCGACGGGATTGGGGATCTGATCCGCACGGGCCCGACTTTGACCAATGTGAACGACATCCGCGCGATACTGATCGCGCCGCAGGAATGAGCATGAAAATTCGTCGCCGTCGCCGCACCAAGATCATCGCCACGCTCGGGCCGTCGAGCTCCACGCCCGAGGTGCTGGCGCGGCTGTTCCAGACCGGGGCGGATGTGTTCCGGCTGAATTTCAGCCATGGCAGCCACGAGGACCATGCGGCGCGGATTGCGATGATCCGGGCGTTGGAGAAGAAGTTCGACCGGCCGATTGGCATTCTGGCCGATGTGCAAGGCCCGAAATTGCGCGTGGGGCGGTTTGGCGGCGGGCGGGTGGCGTTGCAGACCGGGGCGCAGTTCCGGCTGGATATGAACCCGACGCCGGGCGATGTGACGCGGGTGGAGTTGCCGCATCCGGAGATTATCGCCGCCGCCAGCATTGGCACCAATCTGCTGCTGGATGACGGCAAGTTGCGGCTGCGGGTGACGGCGGTGCGGGCGGACCATCTGCTGACCGAGGTGGTGGTCGGCGGGCCGCTGTCGGACCGGAAGGGGGTGAATGTGCCGGATATGGTGCTGCCGATTCCGGCGTTGACGGAAAAGGACCGCGCCGATCTGGCGTTCGCGCTGGAGCATGGGGTGGATTACATCGGGCTGTCGTTCGTGCAGCGGCCGGAGGATGTGGCGGAGGCGCAGGCGATTGTGGCCGGGCGGGCCTGGGTGATGGTGAAGATTGAAAAGCCGCAGGCGCTGGACAATCTGGATGCCATTCTGGCGCTGGCCGATGCGGTGATGGTGGCGCGCGGCGATCTGGGGGTGGAGTTGCCGCCCGAGGAAGTTCCGCTGGCGCAGAAGCGGATTGTGCGGGCGGCACGGGCGCGCGGGCTGCCGGTGGTGGTGGCGACGCAGATGCTGGAGAGCATGATTTCCGCCCCGGCGCCGACGCGGGCCGAGGCGTCTGACGTGGCGACGGCGGTGTTTGATGGCGCGGATGCGGTGATGCTGTCGGGCGAGACGGCGGCGGGGCAGTATCCGTTTGAAGCGGTCAATATCATGGACCGCATTATCGCCCGGGTGGAGCAGGATAGCGGCTGGCGCAGCATGATCGAGGCATCGCGGCCGGAGCCGGAGCGGTCGGCGGCCGATGCAATCGCGGCGGCGGCGCGGCAGGTGGCGCATACTATTTCGGCCTCCGCGATTTGTGCCTTTACCGCATCCGGCAGCACCGCCTTGCGGGCGGCGCGCGAGCGACCGGAGGCGCCGATTATCGCGCTGACCCCGGCGATGGCGACTGCGCGGCGTTTGGCGGTGGTGTGGGGCGCGCATGCGGTGACGGTGGCGGATGCGCATTCGATGAGCGAGACGGTGACCAAAGCGGTGCGGGCCTCGGTCGCCGAAGGCTTCGCGGCGCATGGCAGCGAGATTATCGTGATTGCTGGCGTGCCGTTTGGCCAGCCCGGCACCACCAATGCGCTGCGGGTGGCGACGGTGAAGTAGCCGGCGCTATTCGGCGGGTGGGACGGCGGGCTTGCGGCCGACCAGGGCCAGGAGGAAGCGTTTGGGACATTCGAGATAGTCCCAGACGATGTTGTGCCGGTTATAAGGATTGTCGGCCACGTTGACGGTGGGGTTGATCAGGTTGCCGTCATAATAGGTGCCGAAGATACGGTCCCAGATGATGAAGATCATGCCGAAATTCTTGTCGAACTGTTCCGGCAGGTCGGAGTGGTGGATGCGGTGGGTGATGGGGGAGACCAGGACCCAGCGGCCGAGCCAGCCGAAATTCCACGGCAGCATGGAATGGGTGAGGCCGGAATGCATGGCCAGCAGCACCGAGAGCAGCAGGAACTGATCGGCGGTGCCGCCGAGCAGCGCGAGCGGGATAAGCAGGGCGACGGCCAGGGTGGCGTCATCGGTCGGGTGGTCGCGGGCGGTGGTGATGGCGTTAAATTCCTCCGCCGCGTGGTGGAATTTGTGCAGCTCCCACCAGGCCTTCCATTTGTGCTGGAGGAAGTGGATCCAGTATTTGACGAAATCGACCGCGACCAGGAACCAGACCAGTTGCAGCAGCGGGTTTTTGACCGCGAGCAGGCCGTGCGGCAGCCAGGGATCGACCAGCTTGATCACCAGATCGGCGAGGCCGAGGGAGAAGATCAGAATGCCGACGCCGCTGAGGCCGCAAAGCGCGAGCAGGTAGCAGACGATATCCACCACCGTGCTGTGGGTGGGATGCAGCAGGCGGTAGAGGCTGGATTGGCGCCAGCCGAGGAACACGACCTCCAACCCCAGCACCACCGCCATGCCGAAGACGGAGATGGCGGTGTGTTCGGACAGGATGACGTCTTTGCGGGTGATGAGGTAGCGGGTGGCTTTGTCCAGCACGGTTTGGGTGGGGCCGAAGGCGAGGAAGGCGGCAACGGCGAGGAGCACCAGCAAAGCGAGCAGATTGCGGGCGCGATTTTGGCTGAACCAACCGCTCATGACACCATCTCAACTATAATTTCGCTGTATTTGTTAGCGTGAGTGGAGGGATACGGTTTTTGTTACAGGGTGTAAAGTCCGCTGGCGGCGGCGCGGAGCTTGACCAGGGCGGTTAGCAGATCCAGCGTCGGGGTGGGGACATCGACGAGGCGGGCCAGTTCCAGCGTGGCGAGGTACAGCCCGGCGATTTCCATCGGCCGGCCGAGGTCGAGGTCTTGCAGGATGCTGGGCCGGTGCGACATGCGGCGGGAGAATTTCAGCGCGCGATCCACATCGACCACCGGCGGGTAGCCGAGGGCGGTGGCGATGGCGAGGCCCTCGGCGTAGATGGCGCGGGTGGCGGCTTCGCAGGCGGGTTCGCGGGAATAGACCTCGGGCGCCGATTGGGTCAGCACGGCGAGCGGGCCGCTGCCGAGGTTCATCAGCAGCTTGGCCCAGATTTCGCGGCGGATTTCGCTGGTGGTGTCGATCCGCAGCCCGTCATCATGCAAGGCGGCGGCGAGGGCTTGCAGGCGGGGGGTGATCTGCCCGTCTGGCTCGCCGAGCACTAGGCGGTTGGTGGCGTTGTCCACCTGCACCTCCCCCGGGGCGGTGACGGAGCAGGCGGAGTAGACCACGCCGCCGAGGGCGCGCTGCGGGCCGATGGCGTTCCAGACCGCATCGTCCGGATCGACCAGCGGCAGGCGGCGGCCATCGAGGGTGCCGCCGTGGTGGTGGAAATACCACCAGGGCACGCCGTTCATGGCGAACAGCACCGGCGTGTCCGGGCCGAGCAGCGGGGCGATGGCGGCGGCGACGGCGGGCAAAGCCGGAGCTTTGGTGGCGACGATCACCGCGTCTTGCGGGCCGAGTTCGGCGGGGCTGCCGATCTGTGGCCGGCTGCGCAAGGTTTCCGACGGGCTGCGCACGGTCAGGCCGCGGGTGGCGATGGCCTCGGCCTGCGCCCCACGGGCGACGACGGAGACGGCGATGCCGTTCTTCGCCAGCCGGGCGGCAAGGTGCCCACCGATGGCACCGGCGCCGAAGACGCAGACTTTCAGGACAGTAACTCCAGAGCGGCGCGTGACAGCGCCTGCACGCCGAGGCCGATGCAGGCTTCATCCGGAGCGTAGCGGGAATTGTGCAGCCCTTCGGTGCCGCCCGGTGCGCCGGAGCCGACGCCGAGTTGGAAGCTGGGGACCAGTTGGCTGAGCAGGGCGAAGTCCTCGGCGCCCATGCTTGGGCCGATCTCGCGGGCGACGTCGCCGAATTGTTTGCGCACGGCGTCCACCGTCGGGTCCAGCACCGCGTCATCATTGATCAGCGCGGGGACGCCACGGCGGTAGCTGAAGTCGCACCGCACCCGCAATGCGGTTTCGGCACCGGCGCAGAGCCGGGCGAGGGCGGCCTCGGCAATGTCGCGCGCCGGGGCGTGCAGGGTGCGGACAGTGCCGCGGAAGGTGACGCTGTCTGGGATGATGTTGGGGGCGTGGCCGCCATTGATCATGCCGACGGTGACGACGGCGGGATGCATGGGGTTCACCTCCCGCGAGACCACGGTTTGCAACTGGCCGATGAGCTGGGCGGCGGCGACGATCGGGTCCACCGCGTTATGCGGCTGGGCGGCGTGGCCGGATTTGCCGTGCACGGTGACCTCGAACGTATCCGCAGCGGCGAGGCCGGGGCCTTTGGTGAAGGTGAATTCGCCGGCCCGCGAGTTGGGGCGGTTGTGGAAGCCGAGGGCGAAATCCACCTTCGGGCCGTCGAGCAGGCCTTCGTCGAGCATGACCTTCATGCCGCCAATGGCTTCCTCGGCCGGTTGGAACACCAGCTTGACGGTGCCGGCGAGTTGCGGCGCGAGTTTTTGCAGCACCTCCGCCACGCCGAGCAGGGTGGTGGTGTGGATGTCGTGCCCGCAGGCGTGCATTTTGCCGTCGATCTTGCTGGCGTAGTCGAGGCCGGTCTGTTCGTGGATCGGCAGCGCATCCATGTCGGCGCGGATGATCAGCACCTTGCCGGGGCGGCCGCCTTCGATCAGCCCGACGACGCCGGTTTTGGCGATGCCGGTCTGATGCTTGATCCCGAGGCGTTGCAGTTCACGCGCGACCACGCCGGCGGTGCGCACTTCCTCGAACGCCAGTTCGGGGTGGGCATGGATGTCGCGGCGGATTTCGATCAGCGCCGGCTCGATCCGCTCAACGATGGCGCGGATGGCGGTTTGCGGGTCGTTGGCGGGAACGGTGTCGGTCATGCTGGGCTCGCTGCTGGTTCGGCGGGCATGATGGGCAGCTTGGACGGGATCGACAAGCCGGATTATGCGGGGGCGCGCGGCCGCAGGTCATGGCTTGCCCTTCCGCGCCGCTGGCGGGATGATGCCGGTAACGGGAGGGCGATTGCATGTTTGAACTGTCAGAAGAACATCGGATGCTGAAGGATCTGGTGGCAAAATTTATCGACCAGGAACTGATTCCGCTGGAGCGTTCGGCGATTGCGCGGGAAGCGCGCGGGGAGGCGGTTGGCCTGCCGCCAGAGGAAGAAGGCCCGCTGCTGGAGAAGTGCAAGGAGCTTGGGCTTTGGGCGCTGGATGTGCCGGAGGAGCTGGGCGGGGCCAACCTGCCGAACGTGGCGCTGATGGCGATGAACGAGGAGTTGGGGCGCACCTGCGTGCCGTTCACCTTCCCGCCCGATTCGCCGAATTTGCATATGCTGATGGCGGTGGCGAACGAGGACCAGAAGCGGCGCTACCTGGCGCCCTATGCCGCCGGCGAGACCAAATCGGCGATTGCGATTTCTGAGCCGGGGGCGGGTGGCGATCCCGCGGGGATGCTGACCCGGGCGGTGCGGGATGGCGATGACTGGGTGATCAATGGCCGCAAAATCTGGATCAGCCGGGTGTCGTCCGCCGATTTCCTGATTGTGATGGCGCGCACCGGCGAGGGGAAGCGGGCGGATGGGGTGACGGCGTTCCTGGTGGATCGGGGCACGCCGGGACTGATCGTGGAGCGCGAGATCAAAATGCTCGGCGGGCAGCGCACCTATGAGCTGGTGTTCGACAATTGCCGCGTGCCTGCGAGCCAGATGTTGGGCAAGGAAGGCAAAGGCTTCGCGCCGATGCAGTTGCGCCTGACGGTGCGGCGGTTGCAGATGGGGGCGTGGTGCACCGGCATGGCGGTGCGGGCGCTGGATATGCTGTGCGAGCACGCGACGCAGCGTGTGACCTTTGGCCAGCGCCTGGCGGACCGGCAGGCGATCCAGTGGTGGATTACCGACGCCGCCACCCGCATTCATGCGTGCCGGCTGATGGTGATGGATGCCGCGGCCAAGCAGGATAAGGGCATGGATGTGCGGACCGAGGCGTCGATGATCAAGGTGTTTGCCACCGAGATGGCGGCCGATGTGATCGACCACGCCATGCAGGCGTTTGGCGCGATGGGGGTGACCAAGGAACTGCCGTTGCAGATTATGGCCGCCAAAGTGCGGGCGATGCGGGTTTATGAAGGCCCGTCGGAAGTGCATCGGGCGACGATTGCGCGCCGTATCATCGACGCGCGCAAATGACCGACGATCTCGGCCTGGCCGGCAAGGTGGCCATCGTCTGCGGCGGTGGCGCGGCGGGGGACGGGATCGGCAATGGTCGCGCCGCCTGCATCTTGCTGGCCCGGGCTGGGGCGAAGGTGCTGGTGGTGGACCGCGAGCTGGCATTGGCCGAGCGGACGGTGGCGATGATTGCCGGGGAAGGTGGCACGGCCTCAGCAGCCAGCTTTGATGTGACCGAGAGCGGGCAGTGCAAGGCGATGGTCGATCTCGCCGTGCAACGCTATGGCCGGCTGGATTGCCTGGACAACAACGTGGGCATCGGCAGCCGTGGCAGCGTGGTGGAACTGGATGAGGATGAGTGGCGGCGGGTGATGCAGGTCAATGTGGAGACCATGTTTCTCACCGCCAAGCATGCCATCCCGGCCATGGTCGCCAGCGCCGGCGGTGGGGCGATTGTGAATGTGTCCTCGATCTCCGCGCTACGGCCACGCGGGCTGACGGCCTATACGACCTCCAAAGCTGCTGTGATCGGTTTGACGCGGGCGATGGCGGTGGACCATGGGCCGCAGGGCATTCGGGTGAATTGCGTTGCACCTGGGCCGGTCTATACGCCGATGGTGTATGCGCGCGGCATGTCGGCGGAAAACCGATCCGGGCGGGCGCAGGCGTCTGTGTTAAAAATTGAAGGCACTGGCTGGGATATCGGTCAGGCGGTGCGCTTTCTCTTGTCCGACCAGTCACGCTACGTTACGGGGCAGACGCTGGTGGTGGATGGGGGGACGACCCTTGTCGGGCCGGCCCGCGAATCCCAGTAACGATCCCTGGTCGTCCTCCAGGGTCTGACGGAGTTGCCCCGATGCGCCGTTTGGCTTTTGCGTGTTCGCTGTTGGGGGGGGCGGCCATGCTGGCCTCGGGGCAGGGTATGGCGCAGGCCGCAGATACGCCGCCCCAGACCAATTTGCTCGGCGATGCCGGCGGGGTGCGTTCGGCGCTTGCCGCACATGGGGTGACGGTGCTGTTGACCGATGCGGAGGAGGTGTTTGGCAATGCCTCCGGCGGGATGAGGCGGGGCGCGACCTATGACGCGGCCAGCACGTTGACGGTGCAGGTGGATAGCGCGAAGGCCTTTGGCTGGGATGGCGGGCAGGTGAATGTGAGCGCGCTGCAGCTGCGCGGCCGCAGCCTGAGCCAGTATTATCTGGGCGATTTGCAGACCGTGAGCGGGATAAGTGCGACGCCGACCACGCGGCTGTGGGAGGCGTGGTATCAGCAGCAGATCGTCGCGGGGCAGGTGGATGTGCGGGTGGGGCTGCAAAGCCTGGACCAGGAATTCATGGTCAGCCAGGGCGCGGCGGTATTTCTGAACACGGCGATGGGCTGGCCGATGCTGCCGACAGCGGATTTGTATGCTGGTGGCCCGGCCTATCCGCTGGCGTCGCTCGGGGCGCGGGTGAAGGCGCAGTTGGGCGGGTTCACGCTGCTGGCCGGGGCGTATCAGGATAATCCGCCGGGCGGGCCGTTCGCGGCGGACGGGCAGGTGCGGGGCGCTGCGCGCTGGGGCGGCAATTTCAATTTGCGCACCGGGGCGTTGCTGGTGCTGGAGGCGCAATACGCCGTCAACCAGCCCGAGCCGACCGCCACGGCTACGGCGAGCGCGCCGCATGGGCTGCCGGCGAGCTACAAGCTGGGCATGTGGTTCGACAGCGCGCGCTACCCCGATGCGCGCTATGATCGCGCCGGCTTGTCGCTGGCCAATCCGCTCTCATCGGGCCAGCCGCGCGGGGATCGTGGGAATTTCAGCCTGTATGCGGTGGCCGATCAGACGATCTGGCAGGCCGCCGAAGGGCCGATGGCGCTGGCGGTGTTTCTGCGGCCAATGCTGGCGCCGTCCGACCGCAACCAGATCGACCTGAGCGTGAATGGTGGGCTGACCTTGAAGGTGCCGCTGCCGGGGCGGGACGATGATACGCTCGGCCTGGGCTTTGGGCTGGCGCGGGTGAGCAACGCGGTGCTGGGGCTGGCGCAGGATATGGCCGGGCTCGGTGCCGGCTATGTGCCGCGCCGCGGGGCGGAGAGCTTTGCCGAGCTGACCTATCAGAGTCTGTCCGGTAGGTTCATTTAGGATTACAAAGCCTTCTCAGCATCATGCGGATTGATG
>CAITOL010000131.1 GCA_903893975.1 uncultured Rhodospirillales bacterium
CATCAGGTGCCAGGGCATGACCAGCTACCCCAATTGGCGCGGCGTTTATGTCATCGTGCCAACGCCGTTTCACGATGATCTCAGCCTCGACCTTGAGGGTCTGCGCCGCACCGTGCAGTTCTGCGTCGATTGCGGCGTGGATGGCCTGGTGGCGCCAGCCAATGCCAGCGAGCAGCCCTACCTCTCCGACGCGGAACGCCGCGCCGTCACGCAATGCGTCATCGAGTCTGGGCGTGGCAAGGCCGTCGTGGTGGTCGGCGTCACCTCAGCCACGCGGCTGATTTCCGCGGAGTTGGCGCGGGAGGCCGAGGCCATGGGTGCTGATGCCCTCATGGCGATGCCGCCGAACATGCAGCGCGCCAGCGAGGCGGAGATTCTCGCCTATTACCGCGCCATCGACGAGGCTGGCCATCTGCCGATCTACCTGCAGAACTATGCAGGCCCTGGCGGCACCCCGATGTCACCGGCGCTGATCACCACTCTGCTCACCGAGCTGCCCGATGTCCGCTACGTCAAGGAGGAGACCGAGTTCTCCAGCGTGATGATGACGCAGATCATCGAACGCGCCGGCCCTGCCCTGGAAGGCATCATGGGCGGCAAGGCTGGCCGCCACCTGCTCGATGAATATGCGCGCGGCGCCTGCGGCACGATGCCCGCCTGTGAGATCGCCGATGTCCATGTCGCTCTCTGGGCCGCGTTGGAAGCCGGTGAAGCCGCCAAGGCGCGGGCGATTTACCGGGTTCTCCTGCCGCTTCTGATGTTTGAAACCGGATACGGCACCGCTGTTTACAAAGAGGTGCTGCGCCGGCGCGGGGTGATCGGCAGTGCCGCCATCCGCCAGACCGGCGGGCGCGTGCTGGACCGGCACGCGCTTGAGGATCTCACGGCGATCCTGGGCGACCTCGAATCCTTCATGCACCCCGCCTACCCCGCAAAAATTTAGGGAACACGGCCGTGAAGATCGATCGTATCCAAGCCTTTATGCTCGGCAATCCCTGGAAGAACTGGATCCTCGTCAAGGTCACCACGGATCAGGGGCATATCGGCTGGGGGGAGGCCACCACGGGCCTCACGACGATGCCGACCTTTGCTGCCATTGGCGAGATCGCCCGGCTGTTCATCGGCCGTGATCCCCTCGCTTTGCAGCAGAACTGGCAGGATGCCTATAAGGCGCTTTATTTCCCCACCGACGGCGCGGTCATGACCGCACTGGCCGGGATCGAGACGGCCTGCTGGGACATTATCGGCAAGGAGACCGGTCTGCCGCTCTACCGCCTGCTCGGCGGCATGGCGCAGCCGCGCATCCGCACCTACGCCAATGGCTGGTATCAGGCCGAACGCGACCCCAATGCCTTTGCCGAGCGCACCCGCGCGGTGGCCGCAAAAGGCTATAGCGCTCTGAAATTCGACCCGCTCGGCCATAATTACCGCACGCTCGACCGGAGCGAACGCCGCAAGGCCCTCGCCTTGGTGGAAGCCGTGCGCGCAGCCTTGCCTGACGATGTCGATATGATCCTGGAATTCCATGATCGCCTGACGGCCGTGGAGGCGCTGTCCCTGATCCAGGATCTCGTGCCGTTTCGCCCGCTTTGGATCGAGGACCCCGTCTATTCCAACGACATCGCTGGCTTCGCCCGGGTCTGCCGCGACTCCCCCATCCGTATCGCCGGCGGTGAGCGCTTCACCCAGCCGCGCCAGTTCACTGATCTGCTCAGCCAGGGCGGCGGAGACATGGTGCTGCCGGAATATCTCCGCCTCGGCGGGCTCACGCGCATGCGTCAGGCCGCGGCCATCGCTGATGCGCATGGCGCGATGGTGGCCCCGCACCAGGCGGCCTCGCCGCTGGGCACGGCGGTGTGCGTGCATTTCGATATCGCAACGCCAAACGCCTTCATCCAGGAATGCTTCGACAGTTTCCACGTCGCCTGGGCGCAGGATGTGTTCGGCAATATTCCCACGATCAAGGACGGCCATCTCACGGCAAGCGACGCCCCTGGCCACGGCGTCACCGTCAACGAGGCGGAGATTGAACGCCACCCCTACGGCGAACGCAACTTCATGAACATGTTCAGCGCCGGGTGGGAAAAGCGCAACAGCTGAGCCTGCTCCAACAAGAAGGGATAACCCATGAGCTCCAACACAACGCCGAAATCACTGTTTGCGCTGCCCCGCCGTCAGGCCCTGGGCCTTGCTGGCGCCGCCCTGTTGCCAAAGATCGCCAGCGCCCAAGGGCGCCAGAAGATCACGGTCTGGACCTGGGGCGGCGTTGAGCGGTTCAAAGGACGCGTGGAGGCGTTCCAGCGCCTCTACCCCGCCGAAGCCGCCTCTGTTGATATCGAGATCGCCTCGCCCGGCAAGAACGACGCCGAGATCTACCAGGCGTTTCGCCTCGCCTTGGCCAGCGGCAACCAACTGCCCGACCTCGTGCAGATGAATTATATCGGCCTGCCGGAATTCGCCGAGGCCGGTGCGCTTGCCGATCTCGGTGCGCTCATGAAACCGTTTGACGCTGATCTCGTCGATGGCGCCCGCAAGCTCTCCAGCTATAACGGCACCACGCTGGCCGTTCCCATGCAGATGAAGGGTAAGGTCTGGTTCTACCGCTGCGATCTGTTCGAAGCCGCGGGAATCGACCCCAAGGCGGTCACGACATTTGACGATTACATGGCTGCAGCCCGCCGCTATCGCGACAAGCACCCGACCTCCTCGATGATGAATATCGGCCGCACGCCGATTCATTGGTGGTATTTCATGATGCTGTCGCACTGGCCGCAAACCCGCGTGGCCGACCGCAACGGGCAGTTCCGCGTGCTGTCAGACCCGAATTTCGCAACCGTGATGGATTGGCTCAAAACCTTCCGCACCTCCGGCCTCGCTTTCGACACCGATGATTTCGAACCGGCCTGGCAGCCTGCCTTCGCGGAAGGCGCCATTGGCGGCACCCTGCTGTCCAATTGGATGACCGACTTCCTGCCGAAATTCGCCCCCACCCAGGGCGGGCGCTGGGGCCTGGCACCCTGGCCGGCGTTCAACCGCAATGGCAGCGAGGCCGGCGGCAGCGTGATGGTTATCCCCGCCACCGCGCGCAACAAGGAAGTCGCCTTCAACTTCGCATCCCGCATCTTCCTCACGCCGCAGGGCTCGATCGATGAATGGCTGCGCACCGGCAACCCCACAATCCTGCGCAGCGCCCGCGGCGAGATGCTCGACCGCAGCGCCGCCATGACCCGCCCCGCCGGGATCACAGATGCGCAATGGGCGATCACCCCCGTGAACTTCTTCGGCAAGGATTTTCTGCGCCCGATCCTGGAGAGCTACGAGCATTTCAACGTGTTCCCCTATGACCCGACGGCCCAGGCCGAGCTGGACATCATGCGCCGGGAGACCGAGGCCTATATCGCCGGTGGCAAAACGCGTGAGCAGGCGCTGCAGGCGATGCAGACCAGCATGACCACACGCATTGGCAATCCGTATCGGCAATGAGCAAACAGCGCCGCGCGACAGGGCTCGGGCACGCCCTGTTCGCGGCCCCGTTCCTGATTTCGTTCATCGGGCTGTTTCTGGGCCCGGCCTGCTATGCGCTGTATCTGAGCTTCACCCGTTATCGCGGCTTTGGGGTGGCGCGTTTTGTGGGGCTGGAGAATTACAGCGTTATCCTCGCCTATGATGCGTTCTGGACGATGCTCGGCAATACGCTGTTCTATTGGGTGGCGCATGCCGTTCCCATGATGGCCATTGCCCTCGGCCTCGCCATCATCGTGCAACGCCGCGCCGTGGCCTGGACGCAGACGTTCAAGACCTTGGTGTTTCTGCCGCAGATCCTGGCCAGTGTGGCCACCGCCCTGCTGTTCCAGACATTCTTCGGCACGCATTATGGCTTGCTGGATCGGATGCTGGGGTTTGATACGCCCTGGCTGACCGATCCGGATCTGGCGCGCTGGACGGTCGTTGCGGTGCTGATCTGGCGCAGCACCGGCTACTGGTTCATCGTGTTTCTGGCAGGCTTGACCACGATCTCCCCAGAAATAGACGAGGCTGCCTCGATTGATGGTGCCGGCGCCTGGCGGCGTCTGTGGCATATCACCTTGCCGCTGATGCGCCCCACGTTGGTCTTTGCCGTGGTTGTCGATGCCATCGTGACGTTGCGGCTGTTTGCCGAGCCCAATGTGCTGCTCGGCCGCGCCGGCGCACTGGCCCCCACCTCGGTCGCCCCGCTGCTCAATCTGGTGGTCGAGCAGATGCGTGCCGGCCTGTTCGGCGCCGCCGCCGCCACGGGCTGGCTGCTCTTTGCCCTGATCGCCGCGCTGACATTCATTCTGTTCCGGCTGATGCGGGAGCGTGCGGCATGAATAAACGCCTGTCATCCCTGTTCTCGAACCTGGCCTGTGCCATCGCAGCCGTGGTTTTCTGTGCGCCGTTTGTGCAGATGCTGCTCAACGCCTTCAAATCCAATGACGAAATCATGTCCAACCCCGGGGGCGCACCGATACGCTGGACCTGGGAGAGTTTTGCCGATCTCGCCGATCCGCACCGCTCGCTGCTGCGCGATCTCGCCAATTCCATTGTGATCGCGGGGGCTGGCACATTTGCCGCGGTGATCTTATGCGCAGCAGCCGGTTACGCCTTCGCCAAACTGCATTTCCCCGGCCGGAATCTGTGCTTTGCCGCTCTGCTCGCCACCATGATGGTGCCGCCCGAGGTCATCTATCCCGGCCAGTTCCTGATGTTCTCCCGCCTGGGTTTGATCGATACGCTGGCGGTTCAGGTGCTGCCGACGATCACTCCGGTCTTTGGCCTGTTCCTGATCCGCCAATACATGCTTTCAATCCCCGATGAACTGCTCGACGCCGCCCGCATCGACGGTGCCGGGCCTTTCACGCTGTTCGCGCGCATTGTCTTGCCGGTCTCGGCCCCCGTGCTCGGCGCCTTCGCCATTCTGCATTTCCTCGCGGAATGGAATGCCTATCTCTGGCCGAGCATGGTCGCCACCAGCGACCGGGTGAAGCCGATCATGGTGGCGTTGCCACAGTTGGTGGACCCCACGATCGGGTTTTTACCAATCTACGGCACCATCATGGCGGGCTGCGTGGTCGCCACGCTGCCGCTCCTCGCGGTCTATCTGCGCTTTCGCGATAGTTTTCTGGCCAGCGCCACCGCCGGATCGATCAAATAACCTCCAACAAAGACTCACCCAAGCTGGCCGACACGGACATTGGTTTTAGAGACTGCCGCCGCGCGCTGCCGCAATCCTAGCCAGCGCCTCCTCCCGACCCAGAGCCGCCAGCGTTGCATCGATCGGCGGACTGACGGTGCTGCCGGTCAGGGCTGCGCGGATGGGCTGGGCGATCTGGCCGAGCTTCTTGCCGATGCTCTCCGCCAGAGCCCGCAGCGCCGCATCGATCTGCTCCACACTGAAATCGGTCCCAGCCAGACTCTCCGCGATCTGCCCAAGCAACGCGCAGGCCTCGCCGGTCAACAGCGCCTGGGCTTTGGCGTCAAAGCTCAGTGGCACGGTTTTGGTCAGAAACGCGGCCGAGGCGGCCAGTTCCACCATCGTGCGCGCCCGCTCCTTCTGCCCCGGCATCAGCATCCGAATGCGCGCCACGACCGACTCCGCCGTCACAGCGAGCCGCGCCACCACTTCGGCGGTCAGCCGGTCATCATCGGCGAGGCGCATGTAATGCGCGTTAAGATGGGTGAGCTTGGCATAATCCATCCGGCTCGCCGCCCGGCCCACGCCATCAAGGTCAAACAGCGCAATCGCCGCGTCCCGGTCCAGGATCTCGGCATCGCCATGCCCCCAGCCGAGGCGCAGCAGGTAATTGCACAAAGCCTCCGGCAGGAACCCTTGCTCGCGGAATTCCAGCACGCTCACAGCGCCATGCCGCTTGGAGAGCTTGGCGCCATCGGCCCCATGGATCAGCGGAATATGGGCAAAACGCGGCAGCGCCCAGTCATTGGCGCGAAACACCTGGATCTGGCGGAACGTGTTGGTGAGATGGTCAGCCCCGCTTCACGTTCCAGAAGAGGGCGAAGCCATCTAGCACGGATAATTCATCAGCCTTGCCGACGATCGTCGACCGCGAGGCGCCCCCTCAGTTTCTGGTTGTTGCCGACAGTTATCCATCAGGCCGCTTGACGGTCCGTTGGGCAGTCTTTGATGTCTGGCAGGCGCTGGGATTATCGACAGTGGGGCGAAGTCGGGGCAACGCGCCCCGTGGCTCATAGGTTGAGGCGGGTCATGCGCGTCAGCAGCAATGTGAAGATCGCCTGATCCTGCATCGCTCTTGGCAAATGCAGGCGCAGCTGTGTCTTCAGCACCTCGATACGAACCGCGACCTTGATCAGACGCAATCGCAACGTGTCGAACTGCGCCACCCGCCAACGTGACCGACGCGGCATCAGCGAGCGCAGGCTCCACATGAGCCAATAGGCGCCGACATGCAGGAACAAACGCGTCTGGTTGGCCGCAGCCCGACAGCACGAGGTTCGATCCGCCGCCAGGTGCGTCTTCCAGGCTTTGATATGGTTCTCCGCCTGACCGCGGGCACAGTAGATGTCCTGGTAGACAACGCGACCGGGCAAGCCGGCCAGGCTGGTGACGATGAAGCGCGTGTCGGTGCCCTGCGGCCCGGCCTCCACGCGGGCAACGATCCGCTCGACGCGGCCCCAACTCGCCGCACCATCATGGAACACTCTGAAGCGGCGCAGTTTCTGACCGTCCGCCGTGGCGGCCGCACGGGCCGCGGTGCTCTGCTCGAGGTCAGTGATGTGCTTGCGCAACGTCGAGGTCGGCGCCACGCCCAGCGTATAGTCCAACCGCCTGGCGCGGCAGAAGCGCAGCACCTCGGGGGTGCAATAATGGCTGTCGGCGCGCAGCATGATGGCCACGCGCGGCCAGTTGGCGCGGATGGCGGTGATCAAACGGTGCAACCAGCGCACGATCTGACGTCCCTTTGGCCTGCTGGCCGGACGCAGCACCGCTGCGATCATGCGGCCATCGCCGTCGAACACCACGATCGGCTGGAAGCCATATTCGTCGTGATGTGCATTGAAGAGGCGCAGTTGCTGTCCGCCGTGAACGGCATCGAAGGTGTCGTCGATGTCGAGCACAATACGGGCGGGCACCTGGCGGAAGCTCTGACAATAGTGATCGACCATGGCACGTCCCATCCGCAGCAGGGCGCGCGCGTCGGGCAGGTTCTCGAAACGTGAGATGGTGGGCTGCGAGCACAGATCGGCGTCGTCGGGCAGGCGCCCCATGGCGAGCTTCAACATCGGATCGCGGCGCATGGTGTCGGCGTCGTTGCCGTCCTCGTATCCGGCGGCGATCATCAGCATGCGGGTGCGGATGATCTCGTCCAATCCATGTCTGACCCGGTCGGGGCTGCGCGGATCGGGGATGCAGGCGGCAAGGCGTTGCGCGATGGCGAGGCGTTGCTCAATCTCACGCAGGGCAAGAAGGCCGCCATCGGACGACATGGTGCCGCCATCAAAACGCGCTACGATTGATCGACCGCAGACGGGTGACAGGCCCGGCAGAATGGGGCTAGATTCAACTTTGACGGGCATGCGCTTCCGGGATCTGATGGGATCGGCTACAACAACCAAATCCTACATCATATCAGCGGCTTGTCCCATGCCCGTCAGCCCCTCATGAATTATCCGGGCTAGGACACCCGTGATGTTCTTAAGATAGGCCATCGGCGCGAAGAACTGGCCGAATGGCATGTAGGGGACGTCCTCGAAGGCCTGCAGCTGGATCTCGCGTGCCAGTCGCTTCTGGTCTGCCACTTCGGTGCCATCGAGCCACGCATCGCGCAGTGCCTCCAGCTTCGGGCTGTCCGGCCAGCCGGTGCGCCCGCGCCTGCCGATCGCGCGCCAGGACGAATTCACCGCCGGGTCCACTTGGTCTACACCCGACCAGTAGCTGTGGTACACGTTCCAGCCACCCGCCTCCACCGCATCCTGCCGCCCCAGCCGCTGCACCACCGTGCCCCAGTCCATATACAGCGCCTCCACGTTCAATCCGCAGCGCTGCAGTAGGTCCACCCCCACCTCGCCGGCGAACTTCAGCGCCGGCACATCGGTCGGCACCATCACCGCCACCTTCTCGCCTTTGTAGCCCGCCGCCATAATCTCGCGCCTGGCCCGTTCCGGGTCGCGCTTGCTGGTCAGCCGTTCCATGCCGGCATCACTTGCCCACGGCCCGTTCGGCGCAAAGAACCCCACACCCGTGTTCCACATCGATGGCTCGGTTCCAGCCACCGCGGTCATGTAGTCCTCCTGGTTCAGCGCCCACCACACCGCGCGCCGGATCGCTGGGTTGTTGAATGGCGGCGTCAGGTGGTTGAACCGCAGGAAGCCCAGATAGCCGGTCCTGTCGTGGGTCTGCACGGTGAGATTGGCGTTGCGCCGCAGCAGAGCCAGCAGGTCGGTCGCCGGGTTCTCCCACCAGTCGATCTCACCCGCCTGCAGCGCCGCACCCGCGGTTCCGGTATCCGGAATGATGTGCCACTCCACCCGCTCAAAATTCACTACCTTCGGCCCGGCGATGAAGCTCGCCGTGCCCGTGGAAACAGGCACGTAGTCAGCGTTGCGGGCGAACACCACGCGCGATCCGGCCACCCGCTCATTGGCCACGAAGCGGAACGGCCCGCTGCCCACCATCTCGGTGATCGGCTTGCCGCTTGCCCCCTCGATCAACCGCTCCGGCATGATGGCGCAGATCGCCGACCCCGCCTTCCCCAGCGCCGCCGCCACAAGGGAGAACGGCTTCTTCATGCGAAAGCGCAGCCTCTTGTCGTCCAGCGCCACCACCTCGTCGGTCCGATCCATCAGCGTCTGGCCCATGTTGTCGCGCAGCGACCACCGCTTGATCGAGGCAACGGCATCCTTGGCCAGCACCTTCTCCCCGTCGTGGAACTTGAGGCCATCACGCAGGGTAATGGTCCAAACTTTGCCGCCGTCCTCGACCACGTGCCCGGCGGCCATCTGCGGTGTCACCTGGAAGTTGGCGTCTGTAGCGTAGAGCATGTCGTAGACCATGATCCCGGCATTGCGGGTGATGTACGAGGTGCTCCAGGAAGGATCGACCACGGTCAGGTCCGCGTGGGGGACGAACTTCAACACCCTTTGGCCTTGGGCGGCTGCAATGCCTGGTGCCGCCAGCGGCAATGCCGTCGCTGTCTTGAGAAGCGTGCGGCGTCGAAGCTTCAATGCACCCATGGTGGTCTCCATTTCCTACCGATGTTAGGGCCCACACGGCCCGCGTTTTTCCACTCCACCGACTTCGCTGTATGGCCCGCGACAGCGGCGAGATGACGATTGTATATTCCATATGGTGGAATATTAATCTATTATCTGTGACAGATTATGGACTGCCACCTCCGACGTCAATCATCACCGGCTGCGGCCAAGCGGGAGCTCAGCTTACGTGGACAAATCCTTCCTCAAGGGCCTAGATGCCCTCGATCACTTGGCCAACAGTGAAACACCGCTTGGCGTCACACGGTTGGCAGATCTCATGGGGATCACCAAAAGCAACGCCCATCGCCTGCTGTCCGCCCTGGTCGCCGCCGGCTTTGCAGAGACGGTGCAGCCGAGAGGCAGCTATGTCCCCAGTCTCAAGCTATGGCGCCTTGGCGCTCAAATCGTCGCCAGGCTCGACGTAAAGGCAATCGCTGCGCCCCACCTCGCCCGGCTTGTGACAGAAACCCAAGAAACCGCGAACCTTGCCGTGCTCGATGGGCCATTCATGGTCTACATCGACCGGGTCGAGACCGACATGTATGTCCGTGCCTATAATCGGATCGGCGACCGCCACCCTGCGCATTGCACGGGAACGGGCCTCGTCCTGCTAGCCCATGCCAACGAAGATGTGCTCACCCAGGCCTTCTCGGAAATGCGCCCTTTCACACCCACGACCGTGACCGATCCGGTGTCGCTAGTCGCCAGGCTGGAAGAGATCCGCCGCCAGGGCTTCGCCGTCACCAAATCGGAGTTCCGGCCGGGCATCAACAGCATCGCCGCCCCCGTCCGCGGTGCCCACGGTCGGGTGGTCGCGGCCCTCGGCCTTTCCGGTCCGGCCGAACGCTTCAAGCCCGCGCGGGTGAAGGTCCTCGCTCCTGCTGTCGTTGCGGCTGCAGGGAAGGTGTCGCGCCTTCTTGGGGCTCCCGCGCCCTAAGCGGACATTTGGCCGGTGCTTGACCCACCGAGGGCATATCCATAAACTTTCCGCATAACGGATCTATATTCCATAATATGGAATACAAGGAGCCTGCCATGAAGCTGATCACTGGCCGCAGTGCATGGATGCGCGCTGACGTCGAAGCCGACACCTCCTGGCTGTTCGAACTTAAGCCACGCTGGATCGATGAGATCGACGCCGCAGTGGTGAACCTCCGCCGCATCGGCGCCACGCTTGACAACATGACCCGCGATGACTTTCCTCTGCCCACGCTTGCACCCGAACTTGCCAGGCGAATGTGGGGCGAGGTTTGCACCGGCCGTGGCTTCAACGTCATGCGCGGGCTGCCGATCGCGAAATACAGCGACACCGAGGCGGCGATGATCGTCTGGGGCCTTGGCCAGCATCTCGGCCAGGGGGTCTCGCAGAACGCCGCCGGGGACAAGCTCGGTCACGTATTCAACCAGGGCAAGGACTATGAGGCCCTGAACGTGCGTGGCTACCAGACCAGTCATGAGCTCAAGTTCCACACCGATTCCGGCGACCTGCTCGGCCTGATGTGCCTGCGCAAGGCGAAGTCCGGCGGTCTCTCCTCCATCTCCAGTGCTCACGCCGTGTGGAACATCCTGCTCGCCGAGCATCCGGAATACGCGCCGCTGTTCCTGCGCGGCTTCGAGTTCGATCGCCGCGGCGAGGAAACCCCGTTCCAGCAGCCGGTCTCACCCAAGTTGCCGATTTTCGCCGACGTCGATGGCGACCTCTCGATCCGCTACGTCCGCCAGGCCATCAAGACCGCCCGGCCCAAGCTCGGCATGCAGTTCACCGAGGAGGAGCTGGCCGCGCTCGACTTCTTCGACAGCATCTCCCAGCGCGAGGACGTGAAGTTCTCGATGATGCTGGAGCCCGGCGACATGCAATGGGTGAACAACTACACCGTTATGCACTCCCGCACCGAATACGAGGACCGTCCCGAGCCCGGCCACGAGCGCCACATGCTGCGGCTTTGGATCAAGCTGCATGGCTGGCGCAAGCTCGATCCGATGCAACTCGACCATGATCCGCGGTCCGGCTGGAGCCGGCGCGACGGCATCCTGCCTCGGGGCTGGACGATGCGCGACGGCCGCCTGCAGGCGGCGGAGTAGCAGCATGGCGTCCAACATTCGCATCTTCATCGCTCGGCGCATCGTCACGCTCAATCGGAGCATCCGGCGCGCGACACATCTCGCCGTGCGCGATGGGCGTGTGTTGGGGCTCGGTGGCGCGGAGATCTGCGACCGCTTTCCCGGCATGGTCGACGATCGTTTTGCCGGCGACGTACTGGTTCCCGGTTTCGTCGAAGGCCACGGCCACACCAGCGCCGGGCTGATGTGGCGCGATCCCTATGCCGGCTTCTTCCCCCGCGTCGGACCTGACGGGGTGCGGCACGAGGGGCTCACCAGCATTGCCGCCGTCGTGGCGAAGCTGCGCGCGCTCGATGCTGTACTGCCCGCCGAGGCGCCGCTCGTCGTCTGGGGGTTCGACCCGATCTATTTCGGCGGCCCGCGCATGACACTGGCCGATCTGGATGGCGTGTCGACCACGCGGCCGGTGCTGGTCGCCCACATCTCCGGCCATATCCACAACGTCAATTCTGTCGTCATGGCCCGCGCCGGCTTCTCCCGCGACAGCAACCTCGACGGGCTTCTGCGCGACGCCAACGGCGATCTCGCGGGCGAGGTGCAGGGGCCGGCGGTGATGGCGCGGGTGGCACGGGCGACGGGGCATGCCGGGTTGCAGCGCATTCTCGACGTGCCGGCGCTATGGGACTACGCCGCCATCGCCCGGCGCGTCGGCGTCACCACCTCGACCGACCTGGTAAACGCGCTCGACGACCCGAATGTCGCCGCACTCAAGGCCGCGACCGCCGATGCCGCCTATCCGATCCGCCTGGTGCCGGCGATGCGCGCGCGGGACTACTCGGTGCCCGACGGCGTCGCGCGCATCACCGCGCTACGCGGCCAGTCCAGCGACAAGCTCCATTTCGGCATGGTGAAGCTGGTCGCCGACGGCTCGATCCAGGGCTTCACCGCGCGGCTGCGCTGGCCTGGATATCACAACGGCCGGCCCAACGGGCTCTGGTATATCGCGCCTGCCGAGTTCGAGCAGATCGTCACCGCCTATCATCACGCCGGCGCCCAGCTGCACATCCACACCAACGGCGACGAGGCCAGCGACCTTGCGACCGATATGGTCAGCCGTGCCGTTGCCGCCCACCCCCGCCCCGATCACCGCCACACGCTGCAACACTGCCAGATGGCCGATGAGGCGATCTTCCGGCGCATGGCCGCCGCCGGCATGTGCGTGAACCTCTTCGCCAACCACATCCACTATTGGGGCGACCAGCACGACGCGGTGACGATGGGGCCGAGCCGCGCCGCCCGGCTCGATGCCTGCGCCACCGCGCTGGCCTGCGGTGTGCCGCTCGCCATCCATTCGGACACGCCGGTGACGCCGCTTGACCCGCTGTTCACCATGTCCTGTGCGGTCAATCGTTTCACCGCCTCCGGCCGCGTGCTTGGCGCGGACGAGCGCATCACGCCGGCCCAGGCGCTCCACGCCGTCACCCTCGGTTCCGCCTACACCCTTAAGCTCGACCATCTCGTCGGCAGTCTCGATGTCGGCAAGTTCGCCGACTGCGCCGTCCTCGCCGACGACCCGCTGGAGGTCGATCCGCTCACCATCAAGGACATTCCCGTCCGCGCCACCATCCTCGGCGGCCAGGTCTTCGCCGCTCCCTGAAAGGACCCTCCAATGCCCGTCTCCCCGCCGATTCCTCATGACGACCTGATCCGCCGGCGCGACCGCGCCTTCTCGCCCTCGGTGAAGACCTTTCCGATTTTCCCGAAGAACCCGATGGTGCTGACCCGCGGCGAAGGCGCCCACGTGTTCGACGACGCCGGGCGGCGCTATCTCGACGGCACCGCGCAGAACCTCTGCATCAGCCTGGGCTTCGCCCATCCGCTGACACTGGAGATGGCTGGCGCCCAGTTGCGCTCCATGCAGCACTGCACGACGCTGTTCTACAACGACCAGCAGGCGCTCTACGCCGAGGAGCTGATCGCCCAGATGCCGGCCGGCAGCGGCGATTGGGTCGTGCATCTCGTCAACAGCGGCGCCGAGGCGATCGACCTCGCCTTCACCATGGCGCGCGTCCATACGCGCAACTTCGAGATCCTGACCCTGCGCAACGCCTATCACGGCCTGCAGATGGGCGCCCTCGGCTCGACCGCCTTCGCCACCTGCCGGCCGCCGATCCCGCCGCCGGCGGGCTATGTCAGCGTGCATCACCCCGACCAGTACAAGGGCGTCTTCGGCCCCGGCGTCGACCCCTATGTCGCGGAGATCGAGCGGACCATCTTCGCGGCCACCTCGGGCGCCATCGCCGGCATGATCTTCGAGCCGATCCAGGGCTTCGGCGGCGTGGTGCCGATGCCGCCGACCTACCTTGCCAGGGCTGCCGACGTGGTGCGCCGGGCCGGCGGGCTGGTCATCATCGATGAGGTGCAGACCGGCTTCGGCCGCATGGGCTCGCACTACTGGGGCTTCGAGGCGCATGGCGTCGCGCCCGACATCGTCGTGCTCGGCAAGGGCATGGGCAACGGGCTGCCGATCTCGGGCGTGATCGTGCGCCGGGAAATCGCCGAGACCTTCGCCGAAACGCGCTTCTTCAACACCTTCGGCGCCAATCCGGTCGCTGTCGCGGCCGCGCGCTCGGTCATCATCGGCGTGCGCGAGGAGGGGCTGCAACAGAACGCCGCCGCGCGCGGGGGCCAACTTGAGGCGGGCCTGCACGCCCTCCAGGCAAAGCACGCCCTGATCGGAGACATCCGCGGCTGCGGCCTGATCGTGGGCTTCGAGCTCGTCACCGACCGCGCCGCCAAGACGCCGGCGACGGCGCAGGGCGAGCGCATCCAGGACGCCATGCGCGAGGCCGGCTTCATCACCGTGCGCGGAACGCCCGGCCGCAACGTCTTCCGCATCAATCCGCCGCTCTGCGTCACCGAGGCCGACATCGCCGGGCTGCTGGCCGCCCTGGACCGGGCGCTGGCCGACGCCGCCTGATGTCCGACACACAAAAAAGGGAAACACCATGCTCCGCCGCCGTCATCTCCTCGCCACCTCCGCCGTAGGCCTCGCCCCCTGGGCCGCCGCCGCCGCTACGCCGAAGGACATGGTCGTCTTCGGCATGGCGATCGCCGATGCGATTTCGCTCGATCCCGCCGAATGCTTCGAGTTCTCCGGCGCCGAGGTGTCAAACAACATCTACGAACGCCTGGTGCGGCCGAACGCCGCAGAACCGAACTGAGTAGAACTACGACAATTTACAACCAAATATGGAATTAAATAACTAATTCCGCAACAATTGTAATTACCCACCCCCATTTTGAAGCGTGATTTTCCGCGCTGGGGCGCGCCGGGCGATTGTCAGGCCAGCGTGGCGACGATGACGTCGAAGGGGTTCGCGCCCTTGAGCCTGGCGGTGTCGATTGTGGTTCGCACGTCG
>CAITOL010000132.1 GCA_903893975.1 uncultured Rhodospirillales bacterium
CTTGGTTGTGAGCACTTTGGCTTGGGCCATTTGCAATTCTCCAAACATCACTTTTCCTACAAAAACAGCGTAGTTTCTGATGTTTAGGTCGGACAACCGGAATTTTGACGAGCTGAAACAAGCGATCTCAAGCGGTTAGCGGAGCAGTGTCAACGGCGGTCGAATTCCAGGCCAGTGTGGCGGAGTAAAAGCAGGCCACTCGTTCGCGGCGTGATGCCTTGCAGCCAGGCCCCCGATCGGGGGCCTGGTTGCAAGGTGGCGCCAGCAAAGTCGGTCAGGATTGTGTGATTTTGCCGGTCTCTGGAGCGGCGGCGTGGGCCTGGTTTTGCTCCGCCCTGGCGACCACACGCCGGCGCCCGGCCGATTGCTTCAGGCGGTAGCTGTCGCCGTTCATCGTCAGGATGCTGACGTGGTGGGTGAGCCGGTCCAGCAGCGCACCGGTCAGCCGCTCCGAACCCAGCACCGAGGTCCAGTCCTCGAACGGCAGGTTCGATGTCACGATGGTCGAACCGCGTTCGTAGCGCTGCGAGAAGGTCTCGAACAACAGCTCGGCGCCGCTGGGTGACAGCGGAACGTAACCGAGCTCGTCGATGATCAGCAGCTTCACCGAGGCCAGGTCCCGCTGCAGCTTCAGCAGCCGCCGTTCGTCGCGCGCCTCCAGCAACTGGCTGACCAACGCGGCCGCGGTCGTGAACCCAACGCTGAACCCCTTCTGGCAGGCGGCAAGCCCCAGCGCGAGCGCCACATGGGTCTTGCCCGTGCCGCTGTTGCCAAGCGCTATGATGTTCTCACGGCGAAGGATGTATTCGCAGCGGGCCAACTCGAGGACCAGCATCTTGTTGAGCCCGGGTATGGCGATGAAGTCGAAGGTGTCGAAGTTCTTCACGACAGGGAACCGGGCCGCACGGATGCGCCGCTCCACCATGCGCCGCTCGCGGTCGATCAGCTCAAGTTCGACCAGTCGCAGCAGGTAGCGGGGGTGATCAACGCCCTCCCGAGCGCATTCGCGGGCCACCTTGTCATACTCGCGCAGCACCGTCGGCAGCTTGAGTTGCTTGAGATGATGCGCGAGCAACACCTGTGGCGTCCCGCTCGTCGTACCCGCCGGCATGGCATCGGCCATCGCCTTGCCGGTCATGCGGCGATCCCCGGCACCAACGCCGCATAATCCGCCGCCCGCGTCGTCTGCACCATCAGCTTGGGCAGATGTGGATAGGCCGCCAGATCGAGGCGAACAGGCCGCCGCTCGATCCGCGCCAGCGCGATCAGCTTGACTGCATCGAACCCGATGGCACCCGAATGGATCGCCTGGCGCACCGCAGCCGTGACAACCTCCAGCGACATCGCCTCGAGCAGCCTGAGCACCTGGATGAACTCACGCTTGCCGCGGTTGCCCATGCGCGCCTCGAGCAGATGGCGCAGATGCTGGAACACTTCCGGCAGGTTCCAGCCCTGCAACGCCGCCGCCTGGTCGAGCGCGTTCGGCTTGGTCTCGATCAGGGCCAGGTAATGCAGCGGGTCGGCCACGAATGCCCCCAGGGCGTAGCAGCGCGGATGGCGGGCGATCTCCTTGCCACCGCACAGGATCACCACCTCATCCACGAAGCCCTTCACCAGGACATCCTGAAAGCCGTACCGCGTCGGCACCGAGTAATCATTGCTGCGATACCGGACGAGCGCGGTCGACGACACCCGCGCTGCCCGCTTCTCGCACGCCTCCAGCGCCACCGCCGGCAAGTCGCGCAGGGCTGCGGTATCGGCCACCAACCTCTCGCCGATCGTCGCCGCATGCCGCCCGGCATGCTCGCCCTGGCGGGCCAGGCAGCGCGTCGTCAGCATGACATTCAGAGCCTCATAGCTCGCAGCCTCGGGGAGCGGCGTCAGGAAGTTGGTCCGCGCGTACTTTACCAGGCCCTCGACTTTGCCCTTGTCGTTGCCCTTGCCCGGGCGACCAAAGCGATCGGCGAACAAATAGTGGCTGACCAGTTCGGTGAACGCCCGCGTGCGCTCGCGTTTGCCGTCGCCGCAGATCTTCGCCACCGCAATCTTGAGGTTGTCGTAAAGCAGCGACAGCGGCACGCCGCCAAAGAAGGCAAAGGCCGAGACATGACCGTCGAGGAACGCCTCGGTCGTCTCGCGCGGATAGGCCTTCACAAAGCACGCGTCGGAATGCGGCAGCGACATGCAAAAGAAATGGATCTTCTGCCGCACACCGCCGATCACGCCGACAGCCTCGCCAAAATCCACCTGACCATGGCCGGGTGGATGCGCCAGCGGCACAAAGGTCTCCCGGTTGCGCGCCAGGCAGAGCCGGACATGATCCTTGACCACGGTGTAGCCACCGGCGAAGCCATGCTCATCGCGCAGACGCTCAAATATCCGCTTGGCCGTATGCCGCTGCTTGATCGGCGCGGTCCGGTCAGCCTCCAGGATCGCATCGATCACCGGCAGCAGCGCGCCCAACTTGGGCTTGGCCACCGGCGCCGTCCGCGTGTAGCCCGGCGGCAGCGAAAACCGGCACATCTTCAAAACCGTCTCGCGGCTCAGGCCGAACACCCGCGCCGCCTCACGGCGGCTGTTGCCCTTGATAAACACAAAGCTGCGAACCGCTGCGTAAATTTCCACAGCAAACATCCCCGGCCGCCCCCAAAGCGAGCAGCCTAAACAGTGGACGGGTTTTGCACCGCCCTCGTCAGCACAGCGCCGACGATCCTGTGGCCTGCTTTGTCACCGCCATGCACACACACCTATGCGCGCTGCGGCATAATTGTGAATGTAACGCCCTTAGAACCCGAGTGGGAGGGACAGGTCACCATCGAAATCAGCAACACCACCCCGTTGCCCGCGAAGATTTATGCGAATGAGGGGATCTGCCAGTTTCTGTTCCTGCAGGGCAATGAACCTTGCGAAATCAGCTATGCCGACAAGGCGGGAAAATACATGCACCAGCGCGGGGTGGCGCTGCCGCGGTTGGGGTGACGAGCGTCGGCAGGCATCGTGAGGGAATGAGGGAGGGGACTGTGGATCCCATCCCTCATTCCCTCACGATCTCTGGCCAGTTTTTCACGGCATATAGTAACCGCCGGTCAGATCCATGATTGCACCATTCATGTAGCCCGACTGATCGGAGGCAAGATACGCGGCCGCCGCCGCGACATCGTCAGGCACTCCGATGCGGCCGACCGGCGTGCGTGCCACATAAATCCGGCTCAATTCCTGGGCATTCGACGACGCCATCGACAGCGCGGTTTCAATGCGGGCCGGGGCGATGCAATTCGCGGTCATGCCATAACGCCCGACCTCACCGGCCAGCACGCGTGAAAAGGCGATCACTCCGCCTTTGGACGCGGCGTAGTAGGAACTCGTGGCCTCACCACGGGTGCGGCCAGCCATCGAGGCGATGTTGATGAAGCGGCCGAAGCCGTTGGACTTCATGCGCGGGATCGCCGCCCGGCACATCAGGAAAATGCCTGTCAGGTTCACATCCATCGTGCTCTGCCAGATCGCGAGCGGGGTGGTTTCGATGCTGGCGAGCCCGCCCTGAATTTTCGGCGAAATGCCAGCGCAGTTCACCAGGATGTGCAATCCGGGCTGGCTGGCATCGAAGGCGGCGAAAAGGGCGGCCACCGATGCTTCATCGGCGACATCTCCGGTCAGGCCTGCGACCTGATGCGTGTCAGTCGAAAGCGCCCGTGCGGCGGCCCCAACCGCGTCGGCATCACGATCGACCAGAACCGGAATGATGCCGTCGGCGAGGAAGCGGGCCGCGATGGCCTTGCCCAGCCCACCAGCGCCGCCAGTGATCATGGCGATCTTTTGGGTGCTCATGAGGTTGCCGTCCGCCCGCCGTCGACAGCCAGGATATGCCCGGTGATCCAGCTTGATGATTTCGACGCCAGAAATACAATCGGTCCGACGAGATCAGCAGGCTCTCCGATCCGGCCGAGCGGAATGCGGGACAATAAGGCGGCGGCCTGGGTCGGGTCTGACAGGCGCGGTTCCATCATCGGTGTGCGAATGGCGCTAGGGGCAAGCGCGTTGACCCTGATGCCACGCGCCGCCCATTCAATGGCGCAAACCTGGGTGAAGGAAATCATCGCCGCTTTCGACGCGCTATAGGCCGCCGCCCCGGCGATGCCGTAAGAGCCCGCGAGCGAGGCGATATTGACGATCGAGCGGCCTTCACCGCCTTCGATGGCGGCGAACGCCTTTGACAGCAACACGGCAGTATAGAGATTGACGTTCATCACGTCTTGCAGATCTTCCATCCGCATGTCGGCGACCGAGGCACGAATGTTGATGCCGGCGGCGTTGACCAGGGTGTGCACCATGCCGAAGCGCGCCGCCGCTGAAGCCATCGCGTGCGCAACATCGGCGTCAACCGTGGCATCGCCGACCAGGCGCAGCAGGCGGGGATTATCCGGCGCCGGCTTGTGTTCGGCGCGGTCGAACGAAACCACCTTGGCACCCAGCGCCAGCAAGGATGCCACCAGCCCCGATCCAATGGCGCCGGCGCCCCCTGAAACAAAAAAACAACGATCAGTGATATCGAACAAGTCATACGGCGCGGGGTTGGTCATCATAGATTGCCTTTGGTCGTAATATGATCAGGGCTGGGCCGGACGCGCGCTCATCGCCAGGGTATCGGCGTCCATGCGTGGCTCGAAACGGATCCCCTTGCGCAGGCCCCAGATGTTGAACTCCTGGTGCAGCGGAATGGTGGCGAAATCCTGCGCCACCGCAAGCCGCATCGCTTCGCGCAGGCTGGCGCCGCGGGTTTCGGTGCCCATGTCGGTGGCGGCCGAACTGATCAGCGCATCGATCGCCGGATTGCCGTATTTAGAGAAATTGATCCGCCCCATGCCAGTGGCCTCGTTGCGGGTGCCCACCATGGCCTGAAGGGCGAACAGCGACTCCCCGGTGTTGGTACCGAAGCCGCCGAGGAACAACGCAAGTTCGGATTTGTTGCGTCGCGCAAACAGGGTCGAAACCGGCATCGCCTCGACCGTCGCCTTGATCCCGACCCGGGTGAGCATTTGCGCCACCGCCTGGGCGACGCGATCGTCGTTCATGTAGCGTCCTTTGGGTGAGCTCAACAGCAGCTCGAACCCTTGCTCGTACCCGGCCTCGGCCAGCAACGCCCGTGCCCTTACGAGGTCCGGTCGCACCGTAGGAATTTTGTCGTTGAAGCCGAAGAAGCCGGGGACCACGAGTTGGGACGCGGGAGCGCCGAGCCCTTCGATTACGCGCGCGACAATCGCCTCGCGGTCGATCGCCAGCGACAAAGCCTCCCGGACGCGGCGATCGGCGAGCGGATTTTCTGTACCCTTGCCGCGCACGCCCGGGATGGCGTCCGGGCCCTGGAATGGCTGCAGAAACAGCACGAAAATCGACGGACCCTTGGCAATGGTGGTGTTGGGGGCATCCTGCAGGCGCGCGATATCGGCGACGTTGGCCTGGTCGATGATATCCAGATCGCCAGCCAGCAAGGCAGCGGTTCGGGTGGGCGTGCTGGGGAACTGGCGGAAAGTAACCCGCGACCAAGGCTCACGCCCGCCGCGATAGGCCTCGTTGCGCGTGATGACGAACCGATCGCTGGGGACGAATTCAGCAAAGCGATAGGGGCCAGTGCCGATCGCGTTGGCTGGATCGTCGAAACGAACATCATTGCCGCGCTCGGCGACCGATTTTGGGATGATGCCGATAGCGGCGAAATATTGCGGCAGGTTGGGGTAAGGGCCTTTTGTCGTGACGACCACCGTGTGCTCGTCACGGGCGGCCACGCTGGACACAAACGTGATGTAAGGCGCATACGAACTCGGACTGCCCTTGATCAGCGGCAGCCGGGTAAGGGTGGCGATGACATCGGCCGCGGTCAGCGCACTGCCATCTGTGAAGCGCACGTCACGGCGTAGCTTTATTACCCAGGTGGTATCGTTCTCGGGCGCGGCGGACTCGGCCAAAAGCGGCTCGAACCGCAAATCCGCGGTGCGACGGAACAACGCCTCGTAGATGTGCTGACGCGCGGCGGAATTCGGGCCGATATCGTAAAAATGCGGGTCCGGTGACGAGGTGATGGTAGCGAGGCCGACGCGCAGTTCCTGCGCCGCCACGCGTCCGCCGATCAGCAGCAAGGCCGCGATCAAAAACAGCGGCACCCGAGCAAAACAACGCTTTGCCGGCGTGGCCGTGCAAGCGGGTTTATTGTTGTTTTTTGATAATATAAGCATCTTCCACCCTGACATTGCCTGGACGCTAGGTACCCCAGCTTCCCCAGTAGTTTTTAGACGTGTCGAGCGGCCATGCCTTGGGGCGTTGCGGCCGATCTGCGTGCCACGGCCGCGGTTCGAAATACCCCAGCGCTTCGCTCTTCATCTGATCCATCTCGCAATAAAGCTCGACCCGGTTGCCATCGGCATCGGCGTGATAGCTGGAAATGTTATGGCCGATATTGTGCCGGCTTGGGCCCCAATCCAGCTTGCAGCCCCGTGCAGCCAGGATGTCGCTTGCCCGGTGCAATTCAGCGCCGTCTTTGACCTCAAACGCGACATGCGCGAGCCCGGGACGGGCGCCATAGAACAGGTTGATGGTATGGTGATCGGGCCCGCAGCGCAGGAAATAGGCGACATCATTGCGCCAGTCGGAAATGCGAAATCCCAGGATTTCAGTGTAGAATGCCGCGCATTTCGGCGCCTCGGCGACCAGGCGGGCGACATGCCCAAGTTTCAATGGCATGATCCCGATGCTGGCCCGCGGCACATCGGCGAACCGGGTGTCGGCAAATAAATCGATGGTCGTGCCAGCCGGGTCCAGCAGGCGGATCGCCTGGGAAACACAAGGGGTCGGGTCACTGACCTGGTCACACGCCACGCCAGCAACACGCAATTGCTGAGCCAGCGCCGCCAGATTGGCATCAGGCGCGATCTGAAACGACAGGCCGAGCAAGGCGGAGGTCGGGTGTGCACGTTCCAACACGAGGGTTTCGCCGCCCTCACGAGTTGCAAGCACTGCGCGACGCTCGCTGCGTTCGGTTACCGCCAAGCCAATGATATTGGTATAATGATCGACTTGGCGATCAAGCTCGCCGGTTGCAAGGGTCGTATGGCCAAGTCGGCAAATGTCGATCATCACGGTGCCTCGCCCATTGGAATCAGGTCTTGCGAAGCAAGCTAGGCTGCATGCCACAGAGCGGCAAGAGCGCCCCGAGCAGGCTTCTGTCATCCCGGAGGTTTTAGCCAAACGCGTGCGGGCGGTTGCGACGGAGGGGGGGATGTCCCGATCTCTGTTGAAATTGGCCGATCGAGCGCCGCTGGTTTGGACGTTATGCTGCGGCGCTCTGCCGTGCAAGAACTGGTTTGATGGTGTGCCTGGCGCCATGAGCGGCCAGTGCGACCTTGAGGATCGGC
>CAITOL010000133.1 GCA_903893975.1 uncultured Rhodospirillales bacterium
AAGGCCAGGGGCGCTGCCCCTGGACCCCGCAAGGGGCAGCGGCCCCTTGACCCGATACTTTTAGGGCTATCGGTCATAAGGGGGTGAGGTACGGCTGCAACCATCACCTCACCCCCATATGACCGATAGCCCTACACATTTGACGTCCAGGGCTCGGCCCTGGCGGGGGTCCAGGGGGCAGCGCCCCCTGGCCTTGCTGACCCTTAGTCCGCCAGCACGTTCTGCCGCTGTTCGCCCAGGCCATCGATGCCGAGGGTCATGACGTTGCCGGCTTTGAGCCAGATCGGGGCGGGTTTTTTGCCCATACCGACGCCCGGCGGGGTGCCGGTGGCGATGATGTCGCCGGGGTGCAGGGTGATGAAGTGGCTGACATAGGAGACGATCTGCACGACGTTGAAGATCATCGTTTTGGTGTTGCCGGTTTGCATGCGCACGCCGTCAACGTCGAGCCACATGGCGAGGTTTTGCGGATCGGGCACTTCGTCTTTGGTGACCATCCAGGGGCCGGTGGGGCCGAAGGTGTCGCAGCCTTTGCCTTTGTCCCAGGTGCCGCCGCGTTCGGTCTGGAAGTTGCGTTCCGAGACGTCGTTGACGACGCAGTAGCCGGCGACGTGGTTCAGGGCGTCGGCTTCGGAGACGTATTTCGCTTTGGTGCCGATGACAATGCCGAGTTCGACTTCCCAATCCGGCTTGGTGGAGCCTTTGGGGATGACGACGTCGTCATTCGGGCCTTGGAAGGCGCCGAGGGATTTGAGGAAGATGATGGGCTCGGTCGGCGGGGTGGCGCCGGTTTCGGCGGCGTGGTCGGCGTAGTTCAGGCCGATGCAGACGAAGTTCAGTGGGCGGGCGATGCACGGGCCGATGCGCGGGGTGCCGAAGACTTTGGGCAGGGTTTTCGCGTCTACGCCGGCGATTTTGGCCAGGCCGGCGGGCGAGAGGGTGCTGCCATCGATATCGCGGACGATGTCGGTGAGGTCGCGCAGGACGCCGTCGGCATCCATGATCCCCGGCTTTTCTGCGCCTGTGGCGCCGTAACGAACCAACTTCATACTCGGTTTCCTCAAACAGAATTAGAGCGAGATGCCACCGTCTATAACCAAGGCCTGACCGGTGACAAACTGGGCGTCGTCGCTGGCGAGGTAGACGGCCAGGGCGGCGATTTCTTCCGGGCGGCCGAGGCGGCCGAGCGGTTGGCGGGCCACGAAGGCGGCGCGGGCGGCGTCGAGGGAGCCGGCGGCGGCGGCATTGGCGGCGATGCGGTCATCTAGGCTGGGGGATTGCACCGTGCCGGGGCAGATGCAGTTGCAGCGAATGCCCTGGACGGCAAAATCGGCGGCGACCGATTTGGTCAGCCCGACCACGGCGGCTTTGGAGGCGCCGTAGATGAAGCGGTTGGGCACGCCCTTCACGCTGCTGGCGACGGAGGCCATGTTGATGATCGAACCGCTGCCGGCGGCGAGCATGGCGGGCAGGAAGGCGGAGAGGGTGCGGAACATGGATTTCACGTTCAGGTCGAACGCGAAATCCCATTCGGCTTCGCTGGCTTCCAGCACGCTGCCTTGGTGGACGAAGCCGGCGCAGTTGAACAGGATGTCCACCGGTTGGGCAGCGGCTTTGACGGCGGCGCTGTCGCGGACATCGAGCACCATCGTGCGGATGCCGCGGCCTTCGATTTCCGCCAGTTTGGCGCCGTTGAGGTCGGTGGCGATGACCTGGGCGCCTTCGGCGGCGAAGGCGAGCGCGGTGGCGCGGCCGATGCCTTGGGCGGCGGCGGTGACGAAGGCGGTTTTACCTTTGAGGCGCATTAGGCCCGTTCCTCAATGATTGTCCCGGCTTTCGCCGCGGGTTTCCAGGATGTTGAGGTAGAGGGTGGCCGGTTCGAGGCAGGCGCCGGCGCCTTGCTGGCCGATCATGGAGCGGTAGATTTCTTCCCACGGGGTTTTGTTGAGCAGTTCCGGGGCAGTCCAGGCGGCGCGGCGGGCTTCAAGCTCGCCTTCCGGCAGCAGCACATCGACCTTTTGCGTGTTGAGGTCGATGCGGATGCGGTCGCCGGTTTTCAGCAGCGCCAGGCCGCCGCCAACGGCGGCTTCGGGGGAGACGTTGAGGATGGAGGGCGAGCCGGAGGTGCCGGACTGGCGGCCATCGCCCATGGTGGGGAGTTGGGTGATGCCGCGCTTGAGCATCGCGGCCGGGGGCTGCATGTTCACCACTTCCGCGCCGCCGGGGTAGCCGACCGGGCCGCAGTTGCGGATGATCAGCACGGACTGATCTTCGACGCCGAGATCCGGGTCTTCGATGCGGTCGTGATAATCTTCCGGGCCTTCAAAGACGATGGCTTTGCCTTCGAAGACGTTGGGATGGGCGGGGTTGGAGAGGTAGCGGTCGCGGAATTCCTGGTCGATCACGCTCATTTTGATGACGGCGCTTTCGAACAGGTTGCCGGTCATGACGACGTAGCCGGCGTGATCCTTCATCGGCTTGGTGTAGGCACGGATGACCTCGCGGTTGCCATCCGGGGTTTTGGCGATGTTTTCGGCGACGGTTTTGCCGGTGACGGTCATGGCGCCGCCGTTGATTTTGCCGGCGCCGAGCAATTCCTTCAGCACCGCCGGCACGCCGCCGCCACGGTGGAACATTTCACCGAGGAAGCGGCCGGCGGGCTGGCAATCCACCAGCAGCGGCACGTCCGGCCCGATGCGCTGCCAGTCTTCCAGGCTGTGTTCGACGCCCATGTGGCGGGCGATGGCGACCATGTGGATGGGGCAGTTGGAGGAGGCGCCGAGGGCGGCGGCGGCGGCGACGGCGTTTTCGAAGGCAGCCTTGGTCATGATGTCCGACGGACGGAGGTTTTCATGCACCATGCCGACGATGCGCTGGCCGGTGGCGAAGGCCATCTGGCCGCGTTCGCGATACGGGCCGGGAATAGCGGCGCAGCCGGGGAGCGACATGCCGAGCACCTCGGCCAGCGAGTTCATCGACAGCGCGGTGCCCATGGTGTTGCAATGGCCGACGGAGGGGGCGGAGGAGGCCACCATCTCCATGAATTCCTCGTATTGGATTTTGCCTTCGGCCAGCAGTTTGCGGCCTTCCCAGACGATGGTGCCGGAGCCGGAGAGGCGGCCTTGCCACCAGCCATCCAGCATCGGGCCGCCGGAGAGCACGATGGCGGGGATGTTGACGGTGGCAGCACCCATCAGGCAGGCCGGGGTGGTTTTGTCGCAGCCGGTGGTGAGCACGACGCCATCGAGCGGGTAGCCGTGCAACACTTCGACCAGCGAGAGATAGGCGAGGTTACGGTCGAGCGCCGCGGTGGGGCGCTTGCCGGTTTCCTGAATGGGGTGGATGGGGAATTCCAGCGGGATGCCGCCGGCGTCGCGAATGCCTTCCTTCACCCGCACCGCGAGGTCCATGTGGTGGCGGTTGCAGGGGGAGATGTCGCTGCCGGTCTGGGCGATGCCGATGATCGGCTTGCCGCCTTGCAGTTCTTCGCGGGTGAGGCCGAAATTGAGGTAGCGCTCTACATAGAGCGCGGTCATGGACGGGTTGGCGGGATTGTCGAACCAGCGGCGGCTGCGCAGGCGGCCGTTCATGTGGTCATCGTGGTTCGTCATCGCGTTTCTCCCAAAGCTCGTGCGGGCGCAAAGTGGGCGGGAGGGGGTTATGGTGTCAACCGCTCGCGGTGGCGGAGCAGCGAGGTTGTTATGGCGGGTTTTGCCGACAAATATCGCTGCACGGGCGATAGGCTTGGTGATAGGATGCCGTTCATGAGCAGTGCAATTCTGACCGACACGTTGAAGCGTGCCGCGACCTGGCCGCCGGAGGCGCAGGCTGAGTTGGCGGCGTATGCGGCGGAGATTCAGGCCGGATTGTCGGATTTGCCGTATGTGCCATCGGCCGCTGAATATGCGGGGATAGATCGGGGCCTCGCGGATGCTGCTGCTGGCCGGTTTGCCGCGCCGGATGCGGTGGAGCAGGTTTTCGCACGTTACCGTCGCGGGTGAGGCTGCGCTTTACCGAGGCGGCGCTGCGCGACCTCGATGAGATTATGCAGTATATCGGCACCCATTTCCCGGGCAGCGAGGCTGGGTTTGAGCACCGTTTGCGCCAATGTCTGGCACGGATTGAACGCTGGCCGGCCGGCGCCCAGGCGGTTGCATCGCGCGCTGATGTGCGTGTTATTCCGCTGGTTCGGTATCCTTATCGGCTATTTTATCGCACCTATCCGGACGAGGTGGCGATTTTGCATATCCATCACACCGCCCGGCGCGACCCCGACTAAACCCCCTGCAACCAGACCGGAACGACAACATGCAACGAGCCATTTTGATTACCGGCGCGGCCAGTGGGATTGGGGCGGCGACGGCGGCGCGGTTGGCGGGGCCGGGTGTAGGGTTGCTGCTGCATAGCCGGCACAACCAGGCGGGGTTGGAGCGGGTGGCGGCGGCGGCGCGGGCGGCGGGGGCCGAGGTGGCAACCGCGTTGGGCGATCTGGTGGTGCCGGAGGTGGCGGCGGCGTTGGTGGCGGCGGCGGTGGCGCGGTTTGGCCGGCTGGATACGCTGGTGAGCAATGCCGGGTTTGCCGACCGGACGGCGGTGGCGGAGCTGACCGATGCGGCGTTCGCCCGGTCGGTGGAAGCAATCCAGTTCGGGTTTTTGCGGCTGGCGCGGGCGGCGCTGCCGCATCTGGGTGCGGGCGGACGGATTGTTGCGGTGAGCAGCTTCGTCGCGCATGCGTTTCGGCCGGGGGTGGCGACGTTCCCGGCGTCCGCCGCCGCGAAAGCGGGGGTGGAGGCGTTGGTGCGGGCGCTGGCGATGGAGTTGGCGCCGCGCGGCGTGACGGTGAATGCGGTGGTGCCGGGCTTTATCCGCAAGGATGCCGCAGCCCATGCGGCGCTGGACCCGGCAGCGTTGCAGCACCAACTGGCGCAAATTCCGGCCGGGCGGGTGGGTTTGCCGGATGAGGTGGCGGCGGCGATTGGGTTTCTCGCTTCCCCCGAGGCGAGTTACATCACCGGGCAGTGCCTGCAGGTGAGCGGGGGCTTGGTGATCTAGCCCGGCTGCCCCATATCGAGGGCGTTCCTGCACCGGAGATTTCATGGCCGCCAAGCGCAATCGCATCGCCTCCCTGGGGCTGATGCTGCCGTATCTGCGACCGTATTTGTGGCGCGTGGCCGGGGCCAGCGTGGCGTTGCTGCTGGCGGCCGGGTTGATGCTGGGCCTGGGGCAAGGGGTGCGGCTGCTGATCGATCAGGGGTTTGGCGCGCAAAGCCTGGGCCGGTTGAACGAGGCGGCGGCGGTTATGTTTGCCACCGTGGCGACGCTGGCGGTGGCGACGTTCTGCCGGTTCTACCTGGTGTCGTGGCTCGGGGAGCGGGTGGCCGGGGATTTGCGGCGCGACGTGTTCAACAAGGTGCTGACGCTGGCGCCGGATTTCTTCGAAACCGCGCGCACCGGGGATATTCTGTCGCGGATGACGGCGGATGTGTCGGTGTTGCAGGCGCTGATCGGGTCGTCGGTTTCGATGTGGTTGCGCAATGCGATCACTTTGGTCGGCGCGCTGGCGATGCTGCTGATTACGTCGCCCAAGCTGGCCGGGCTGGTGCTGCTGGTGGTGCCGCTGGTGGTGGTGCCGATTATTCTGTTTGGCCGGCGGGAGCGGAAATTGTCCCGCCAGGCGCAGGACCGGGTGGCGGATCTGGGGGCGTATGCCGAGGAGGCGATTGCCGGGCTGCGGACGGTGCAGGCCTATACGCATGAGGCGATCGACCGGCTGCGCTTTGCCGAATCGGTCGAGCGGTCGGTGAACACCGCCTTGCGGCGGGTGCTGACGCGGGCGTGCCAGATTCTGGTGGTGATTCTGCTGGGGTTCGGCGCGATTACGCTGAGCTTGTGGGTGGGCGGGCGCGATGTGATCACCGGGCAGATCAGCGGCGGGCAGCTCTCGGCGTTTGTGTTCTACGCGGTGCTGGTGGCGTCCTCCGGCGCGACGATGAGCGAGTTGTGGGGCGAGGTGCAGCGCGCGGCGGGGGCGGCGGACCGGATTATCGAATTGCTGGACGAGCAGCCGAGCATTGCCGCACCGCCGACCCCCCTGCCCTTTCCGGTGTCGGAGGGGCGGATCAGCTTTCAGGATGTGACGTTCCGCTACCCGGCGCGGCCGGAGACCTCGGCGCTGGGCGGGTTCAGCCTGGACATCGCGCCGGGGGAAATGGTGGCGTTGGTGGGGCCATCGGGCGCGGGCAAGACCACGGTGTTGCAGTTGCTGCTGCGGTTTTACGATCCGCAATCCGGCCGGATTGTGGTGGATGGGGTGGATATCGCCGCGGTGACGCCGCAGGCGCTGCGCGGGCGGATCGGGCTGGTGGCGCAGGACCCGGTGATCTTCTCCGCCAATGCGTGGGAGAACATCCGCTACGGCCGGCCGGAGGCGACCGACGCCGAGGTGCGGGCGGCAGCGAAGGCGGCGGCGGCGGACTTTTTGGACGAGTTGCCGGACGGGTTCGACACCTTCCTGGGCGAAAAGGGCGTGCGACTGTCCGGCGGGCAGCGGCAACGCATTGCCATTGCGCGGGCGATTTTGCGCGATGCGCCGATTTTGCTGCTGGATGAGGCGACCTCCGCCCTGGATGCCGAGGCCGAGGCGGCGGTGCAGCATGCGCTGGCGGTGCTGGCGACCGGGCGGACGACGCTGGTGGTGGCGCATCGGCTGGCAACCATCCGGCGGGCGGACCGGATTGTGGTGATTGAGGACGGGCGGATTGTGGCGAGCGGCACGCATGAGGCGCTGGTGCGGGAGGGGGGGCTGTATGCGCGGCTGGCGGCGTTGCAGTTTGATTTGGTAGGGTAGGGAGGAGGGGAAGCGCTTCTTTTTTGGAAAAAAGAAGCAAAAAACTTTTGAAACTTGGAGGGGTGGGTCGGCGGTGTACGGCGAAGCCTAGGTCTTGTGGACAAACGGGATTCCCGAATCGGCTGAAGGGTGATTCAACGCTTTTCTTTGCGGAGAGCGGCGTTGATCCGAGGCCTTCTGACAGATGACGAGTGGGCGTTTTTCGCGCCGTTTCT
>CAITOL010000134.1 GCA_903893975.1 uncultured Rhodospirillales bacterium
TGGCCAGGACCTGCTGGACATGGAACCGGAAGCCCGCGCCGCCGCCGGCCTGTTCCTCGCCTTCCAATACCCGGTCGAATTGCCCGGCGTGAACAACGCCAACTTTCTGCGCACCGCGCTGAACGCCCAGCGCCGCGCGCGCGGCGAAGCAGAAGTCGATGCGGTCGGATTTCTCAAACTGTCCCGCGCCGCCGCCAAGCGCCTGTCGATGCCGGATGACATGCTGAAGCGCAACGTCAATGTCGGCTTCTCCGGCGGCGAGAAAAAGCGCAACGAAGTGCTGCAAATGGCGGTGCTGCAACCCAAGCTCGCCATCCTCGACGAAACCGATTCCGGCCTGGATATCGACGCGCTGAAAATCGTCTCCGATGGCGTCAATGCCTTGCGCGGTCCGAATTTCTCCGCCCTCGTCATCACCCACTACCAGCGCCTGCTCGACCATATCGTGCCGGACCGGGTGCACGTCCTGGCCGGCGGCCGCATCATCCGCTCCGGCGGGCCGGAACTCGCGCATCTGCTGGAAGCCGAGGGCTACGCCGCCGTGGTAGCCGAAGCGGCATGAACGCCCCCGTTCCCGCCAGCCAAACGCAGGCCACCGCGCAGGCTTTCCTGGCGCGTTACGACCGGCTGAAGGCAAGCCTGCCCGGTGATCCCGCGTTGCGTGCCGCCGCTGCTGCGGCCTTCGCGCAAACCGGTCTCCCCGGCGCGCGTGAGGAAGACTGGCGCTACACCCAGCTGCGCCCGCTGGCCGAACTCGCGCTGCACGATGCGCTGCCGCCGCCAGACCTCGCCGGCCTGCTGGCGCAGATCCCCGCGCTCGATGCCCCGCGCCTGGTCTTCGTCGATGGCCGCTTCGATGCCGGCCTGTCCACCGCCACCGCCGCGACGGGCACCCCGGCCTATGGCAATCTGGCCCAGCCGATGGCGCACAAGCTGGTCGCGCTCAACACCATGCTGGCCGAAGACGGCGCGGCCCTGCACATTCCCGCCGGCGTCGATGCTGGCACCGTGCTGCTGATCAGCCTCGGCTCCGGCCAGGCCAGCCATTTCCATCCGCGCCACAGCATCACCCTCGACGCCGGCGCGAAACTGACCGTGATCGATGTTGCCCTCGGCCAGGGCAGCTACCTGAACAACCCCGTGCTCTCGGCCCAGGTCGCCGAAGGGGCCAATCTGGTGCATCTGCGCCTGCAGCAAGACGCCACCACCGCCTTCCACCTCTCGACCGTCTACGCCGATGTCGCCGCCAGCGGCACCTATGACAGCTTCGCCCTCACCCTCGGCGCCCGGCTGGCCCGCATGGAAGTGCATGCCAACCTCAACGGCGCCGACGCCGCCGCGCATCTGAACGCCGCCCAACTGCTCGGCGGCCAGCAGCATGCGGACTTCACCACCGTGGTCCGCCACGCCGCCCCCAACACCGCCAGCCGCCAGACGGTGAAAAACGTGCTCTCCGGCAAGTCGCGCGGCGTGTTCCAAGGCAAGATCGAGGTGCTGCGCATCGCGCAGAAAACCGATGGCTACCAGATGAACCAGGCGCTGCTGCTCTCGCCCGACGCGGAAATGAACGCCAAGCCGCAGCTGGAAATCTACGCCGACGACGTCAAATGCAGCCACGGCGCCACCATCGGCGAACTCGACGCCGAACAGCTCTTCTACCTCCGTAGCCGCGGCATCCCCGAAGCCGCCGCCCGCACCATTCTGGTCCGCGCCTTCCTGTCCGAAGCGCTGGACCCAATCGCCCATGCCGGCGCGCGCGATGCGATGGAAGCCGCCATCACCGCCTGGTGGGAAGGCCAACCGGCATGACCGACCTCGCCCGCATCCGCGCCGATTTTCCCATCCTGAATGAAACCGTGCGCGGCAAGAAGCTGGTCTTTCTAGACAGCGCTGCCTCGGCGCAAAAGCCACGCCCGGTGATCGACGCGATGGTGCACGCCATGGAGCACCAATACGCCAACATCCATCGCGGCCTGCATTGGATGAGCGAGCGCACGACCGACGCTTATGAAGCCGCCCGCGACGCCGCCGCCGGCTTGCTCAACGCGCGCGACCGGCACGAGATCATCTTCACCCGCAACAGCACCGAAGCCATGAACCTGATGGCGCACAGCTTCGGGCGCGGCATGCTCAAGCCCGGCCAGGCGGTGGTGATCTCGGCGATGGAGCACCATTCCAACATCATCCCCTGGCAAATGCTGCGCGACGCGCACGGCATCGAACTCCGGGTCGCCCCGATCACGGATGCCGGCGAGCTCGACATGCCCGCCTTCACCGCCCTGCTGGCCGATGGCAAAGTGGGTCTGGTCGCCATCACCCATATGTCCAACGTCCTCGGCACCTACACCCCGGCGGAGCGCATCACCCAGATCGCCCACGCCCGCGGGGCGAAGGTCATGTTCGACGGCAGCCAGGCCATCGTGCATCGCCGGATCGACGTCCAGGCCATCGACGCTGATTTCTACTGCTTCACCGGCCACAAGCTCTACGGCCCCACCGGCATCGGCGTGCTCTGGGGCCGCCGCGAATTGCTGGACGCGATGCCGCCCTTCATGGGCGGCGGCGACATGATTTCCTCGGTCAGCTACGAACGCAGCACCTGGGCCGAAGTGCCGCACAAATTCGAAGCCGGCACCCCGGCGATCATCGAAGGCATCGGCCTGAAAGCAGCGATCGACTACGTGCAGGCCATCGGCTACGACGCCATCGCCGCGCATGAAGCCGCCTTGACCGACCACGCTCTGGCCCGGCTATCGGCCATCGAGGGCATCACCATCATCGGCCGCGCCCAGGATCGTGGCGGCGTGGTCTCCTTCACCCTGGACCGCGCCCACGCGCACGACATCGCCACCTTGCTGGACCGCCAGGGCATCGCCGTCCGCGCCGGGCATCATTGCGCCGAACCGCTCATGCGCCGCCTCGGCCTTGACAGCACCGCCCGCGCCAGCTTCGGCATCTACACCACGCCGGACGAAATCGACGCGCTCGCGGACACGCTGACCAAAATCAGGGAGTTCTTCGCCTGATGTTCGATGATGTGCGCGACCTCTACAACCAGACCATCCTGACCCGTGGCCGCGCGCCGCAGCACATGCACCGCCTGGCAGCGTTCGACGCCTCCGCCAAGGGCGACAACCCGATGTGCGGCGACCGGGTCGAAGTCTGGCTGAAATACGCCGAGGACGGCGCCATCGCTGAAACCGGCTACCTCGCGCGCGGCTGCGAAATCAGCGTCGTCTCCGCCGACCTCATGGTGGAAGCGGTGCAGGGCCAATCCCCAGCCGATACCAAGGCGCTGTTCACCGCCTTCCGCACCCTGGTGCAAACCGGCGAATGCCCAGACTGCACCCCCGCACTCGCGCCATTGCAGCCGCTCTCCGCCGTGCACAAATATGCCTCGCGGGTGAAATGCGCGACCTTGCCGTGGCTGGCACTGCTCGCCGCCCTCGATGGCGTCAACCCCTCCAAGCCTGCCAGCAGTGAGTGAGAATGGCATGAACGACACATCGCCAACCCAGGGCAGCTGGACCCCGGATGGGGAAGTCACCCCCAAGCCGAGCGAGGATGCGCTGATCGCCGCCTGCGCCAGCGTCTACGACCCGGAAATTCCGGTCAATATCTACGAACTCGGCCTGATCTACGCCATCGACATCGCCGATGACGGCGCGGTGAAGGTGGAAATGACCCTCACGGCCCCCGCCTGCCCCTCGGCGCAGGAGTTGCCGGAGCAGATCCGCGACGCCATCTTAATGGTGCCCGGCGTCACCGCCTGCGACGTCGATGTCGTCTGGGACCCGCCATGGGATCAAAGCCGCATGACCGAAGACGCCCGCCTCGCTTTGAACATGTTCTGAGAAAAACCATGTCAGCCACCGTTTCTCCCCCCCGCCCGAAACGTGCTTTGCCACCGCTGATGCAGGTGTCAGACGCCGCCGCCGAACGGCTGCGCGGCCTCTATGCCGGCGGCCAGGAAGGCAAGCTGCTGCGCATCGCCGTCTCCACCAAAGGCTGCTCCGGCCTGTCGTATGACATGAGCTGGGCCGATGCCCCTGGTCCCGGCGACGAACTCGTGCATGACAATGGCGTGACCGTTCTGGTCGATCGCAAGGCCACCCTCTTCCTGATCGGCTCGGTCATGGACTATGAAGTGAAAGCACTGTCGTCCGGTTTCAGTTTCACCAATCCGAACGAGAAGGGCCGCTGCGGCTGCGGGGAAAGTTTCCACGTCTAGCCCGGCTGGTGACGGAGGATACGATGTCCAATTTCGGCTGCGACGATCTGACCGCCTCGCTCACCCAACGCACCCGCCGGCTAGAGCCAGCCGCGGCGCTCTGGGCCACGCTGTGCCAGGAAGGCCGCAACGCCATGCAGCGCGAGCCGCTGCTCACCCGCACCATTGAACGCGGGCTGAACGGCTATCTCGGCTTCGCCGATGCGCTGGCGCACCGCCTGGCGCATAAACTGGCCAGCGACGACCTCGGGGCGGAATGCCTCGCGGCGATGGTGGCCGATGCGATGGAAGCCGAGCCGGGCCTGGTCGAATCCGCCGCCGAAGACCTTACCAGCACCCGGGACCGCGATCCGGCCTGTCCGGACCTGCTCACCCCGTTCCTGTATTTCAAAGGCTTCCACGCCATCCAAACCCACCGGGTCGCGCATTGGCTCTGGCTCGAAGGCCGACAGCATCTGGCCCGCCTGCTGCAGAGCCGCATGTCCGAAGTCTTTGGCGTCGATATCCATCCGGCGGCAAAACTCGGCCGCCGCATCATGATCGACCACGCTACCTCGGTCGTCATCGGCGAAACCGCCGTGGTGGAAGACGACGTCTCCATGCTGCACGAAGTCACCCTCGGCGGCACCGGCAAAGAAGGCGGCGACCGCCACCCGAAAGTCCGGCGCGGCGTGCTCATCGGCGCCGGCGCGAAAATCCTCGGCAATATCGAGGTGGGGGAGGGGGCCAAGGTTGGCGCGGGCAGCGTCGTGCTGTCGTCCGTCGCCCCCTACACAACCGTGGTCGGCGTCCCCGCCCGCCCGGTCGGCCCCCGCAACACCTGCATGCCGGCGCTCACCATGGACCAGTCGCTCCCCAGTCAGAGCTAAAGGGGTAGGGCTAAGCCGCCAGCGCCGCACGGATCTCCGCCAGGCCCCGCTTGGCGGTGCCGTCCGGCGCGAAATTCTCTGGGTCCAACCAGCCCAGCAGCGCATCGCGGCACAGCGGCCACTCCTCGTCGGTGATGCTGTACCAGTCCGTGTCGCGCTGGCGGCCTTTCACCGTCAAATGCTTGCGGTGCCGGCCTTCATAGACAAACCCCAGTCGATCCGCCGCCCGTTTGCTCGGCGCGTTCAGCGCGTTGCACTTCCATACCAACCGGCGATAGCCCAGGTCGTCAGCCGCCAGTTTCAGCAGCAGATACATCGCCTCCGTCGCAGCCCGGGTGCGCTGCATCTTCGGGCCAAACCAGATATTGCCCAATTCGATCGCGGCATTCTTCGGCTGAATTTCCATCAGCGTCAGCCAACCCGTCACCTCCCCGGTCGCGACCGGCCGCACCGCCCAGGCAATCGGGTCATGCGTGGTGGAAAAATCCGCCACGAACCGATCCAACGCCTCGGCGGAGGCAAACGGGCCATAGCCCATATACGCCCAGCTATCATCGCCGCCCTGCACCGCACGCCACAAATCGGCCGAATGCCGCCGATGCAGCGGCTCCAACTCCACGTAGCGCCCGCTGATCTTCACTCGCGCAGGCAGCGGGCGGGGAATGGTATCAACCTCAGGGCCGACAGGTGGGGGCGTGGACATCATAAAATCTCCGGAACACGCTCTGCTGGTGGCGTATTCCGGCTGCGGCCGCAACGGACAATCCCGTCGATAATCACCATGCCAATGCCGGGCAAATCGCCCTTGCGCACACTATCGAGCAAATCCGCACCCGCCGAATGCTGCGCCCGGTCCATCAAGACAAAATCGGCCGACTTGCCGGCCTCAATCACCCCGCAATCCAGCGCCCGCATCCGCGCCGTGTTGCCCGTCGCCAGGCAGAACGCCTGCTCGGCCGGCAAGTCCCCCAGCGAGGACAGCATGGCGATCATCCGCAAAATCCCCAGCGGCTGCACCCCAGACCCGGCGGGGCTATCCGTGCCCAGAATCACCCGCTGCAACTGGCCAAGCTCCCGCGCGAAGCGCAGCGCCGTCAGCCCGGCCAGCTCATTGCCGTTATGCACAATCTCAATCCCGCGCCCGCAGCCTTCGCACAAGCAGCGTATCTGGCGCAGCGGCAGGGCGGTGTGCCCACCATTAATATGGCCGATAATATCCGCATCGGCCTCCAGCACCGTGTCGGCATCGATATAGCCGGAGCCCGGCACCGATGGCCCGCCGGTATGGATCGTGCTCTGAATCCCCGCTTTCCGCGCCCATGCCACCATCTGCTTGGCTTCATAGCCCGCTTTGACGCTGCCCAGCCCCACCTCGCCCAGCAACGTCACCCCGGCGGCGGCGAGTTCGATGAAATCGCTCTCCACCATCCCCTGCTCAATCACCGGCGCCCCGCCGAGCACCTTCACCCCCGCCGGGCGGAAATTCGCATAGGCACGCTGGGCGGTAATCGCCAGCGCCTTCACCCCGATAATATCGCGCGGCCGGCCGGGCAAATGCACCTCGCCGGCCGAGATCATGCTGGTCACACCGCCGTTGAGGAACGACTCGATCCAGCCAAACTGTCCCTGCCGTGGGGTCCAATCGCCGAACACCGGATGCACGTGGCTATCAATCAACCCCGGCGCCAGCGCACAGCCATGCGCATCAATCACCACCCGCGCATCGCCGATGTCACACTCCGCCGCCCGGCCAACGGCAACAATCCGACCGTCTTCGGCAACAATCGTGTCTGCATCGAGGATCGGCGCCTCGAGCAGTCCACTGAGCAGCAGGCCAATATTGCGAATGACCAGTTTTCCGACCTGTCGCTCAGGTCCTGCTGCCAATGCCATGTGCTGTCCTTATCTGCCGGGGATCGGGTCCGGACCGTAGCGGTTTTCCCCCACATTGCCAGGCACGAACAACATCGCGCAGGCAAAAATGAACCCGACCGCCGGGATCATCTGAATCAGAATCGCCCAGCCCGTCCAGCCAAAATCACGGCAGCGCTGCGCACCAACCGCCAGGCTAGAAATGGTCAATGCCAGCGAGATCACCCCGGCAATCCCCATCAGCACAACCGAATCAGCCGCCGCGGCCACGCCCCAGACGATCGCCAGCACAATCATCACGGCGACAAAATACAAAAAGTAAGACTTCCGGTTGCGGCGGCCAGAAAACGTGAACAGATCTTCAGTAATCGGTTTCGACATGTAATCCCCCATTGGCCCCATTCGGGCGAACGGTAACAAATTGCAATTCGAACGTCGTATCTGTCAATCAATCGTCACGTTGCCCAATCTATTCCGCTGCGATGGCCGGTCTGATCTCCAACTGCTGCAAACTCCGATCAATCCATTGCGCGGTCAGCTTTTCCTGCAACGCATTCTGCCGCAGCCGTTCGTTCAGCGCCGGGAAGTCCACCCGGTCGAGCGCCTGGTCCTGGTTGAAGCAGGAAAACACCACCGTCCGCTCTCCGGTCACCGGATCGACATGCGGTTGCAGGCACTGCGCGCACACCTCCTTCATCATGCACTGCATGGGGGAGTTGATGGAGCCAATCGCCGAATGCCCCGCCTTCAGATACGGCGCTAGCACCCCGTGCCGTGCCACGCCCACGGCCGACATCATCCGGTCGGACCCGATTACGATCATGTGCTCGGCATCGGCCAGCGGCACCGCCTGCGCCCCCCAGCCTGCCAGACCCATACGCCGCCATCGCCTGCACGATATTGCCGACGAAGCTGTGATCCTGCGGTCGCGCTGGGGTAAAGCCCGGCGCCTCGTCACAGCACCACACAATCACATCCGCCGCGCGCTCGATTTCCGCGACCTTGTACCGGTCGCGCAACGCCTTATAGCCGGCGAAGTAAATCACCTTGCTGCCCGCCGCCCGCATCGCCGCCCCAATGCTGAACAGCACCGCATTGCCCAGCCCGCCACCCACCAAGGCGACGGTGGTATTGGCATGAATTTCCGTTGCCGTTCCGGTCGGGCCCATCAGCACGATATCCTGGCCAATCGGCAGATGCGCGCACAAATCCGAACTGCCGCCCATTTCCAGCGCGATCACCGAAACCAATCCGGCCGCCGGATCGGTCCAGGCCCCAGTCATCGCCAGGCCTTCCATCGCCAGCACCGTGCTGCCCACCTCCGCTTCGGTGGTACGGGCCGCCAGCATCTCGTAATTCTGCAAGCGGTAGAACTGCCCCGGCTGAAACGCCCGCGCCGCCGCCGGCGCGCGCAACACCACTTCGACAATGTTCGGCGTCAACCGATGCACCGCATGCACCCGCGCCTGTAATTCATCGCGGCAGCGCGCAATCAACGCCGCACCAGAAATGGCCGAGGCCGGCCGGCTCGCCAGCGCCCGGCTCACAATCGGATAGCCCTGCTTGGCGGAGCCCATGGCCTTGACCACATTGCCGAAGAAGCTCGGGTGCAGATCGCCGAAGAAGCTCACCAGATGCCCGCTTTCGGCGCGATGCATCAGCACTTCCACCACCTCCGGCTTGCTCGCCGAACGCTGCGGGGAAACAGGATTGCCGTCGATATCCACCGCCTGGAAATATCGCCCATCCAACTTCACCCGGCCATCCTCGCGCGCCAGTACCGTGTTGGGCTGGGTGCCAGCCGCCACGATCAGCGCCTTGGCCGGCAGCACACGCTCCTGCCCATCGCTGCCGCGCACCCGCAAGCCGGCCACATGCCCGTAGCCGTCCACTTCCACCGCCACCGGCGTCAGCCCTTCGGCGAAGCGCACGCCTTCCTCCATCGCCTTCGCCACTTCCTCGTGGTTCAGCGTATAGCTCGGTGCCTCCACCAACTTACGGCGATACGCCAGCGTCGCCCCGCCCCATTGGTCCAGCAACTGTGCCAGCCGCGCCTCGCGGCCCTCGGCCGCCGCCGCCGCCCGCTCGGCGCGGATCGCCGCCTCATGGGTCAGGAACTCCGCCGCAATCTCGGCATCCTCCGCCGACCACATCGCCCGCACCGTCGCCTCGCCGCGCTCGGCCACCAAAGTCCGGTAGCGCAGCGCAAACTTCTCCACCTGACGCACGTAATACGCCATGCTTTCGGTTGCGGTATCGATCGCGGTCAGCCCGCCACCGATCACCACCACCGGCAGCCGGATCTGCAAATTGGCGATCGACGACATTTTTGCCGCCCCGGTCAGTTGCAACGCCATCAGGAAGTCGCTCGCCTGCCGCACTCCGCGTGCCAAGCCGTTCGGCATATCAATCACCGTCGGCTTGCCCGCGCCCATGCACAGCGCCACGTGGTCGAAGCCCCACGCCCAGGCATCATCCAGCCCGAACGTCGCACCGCCGCCGAACCGCACCCCACCAAACGCCGCAAACGCCGCCCGGCGCTCCAGCAGCAGCCGCACCAGCTTCAGGTAGTTTTTGTTCCACCTTACGGTAATGCCGTATTCCGCCACGCCGCCGAACCCTGCCAGCACCCGGTCATCCAGATTTTCGAACAACGTTTCAGCATCACGGATCGGCAGCGACGGGTCGAAGCCCAGCGGCTCGATCTTCAAGCCATCGATCGCCACCACCGTATGCCCGTCATTCATCAGATGATGCGCCAGGGTAAAGCCAGCCGGGCCCAACCCCACGATCAACACCTTGCGCCCGCTCTCCGGGCGCGGCAGTGGCCGGCGGATATCCAGCGGATTCCAGCGCGTCAGCAGGCTGTAAATCTCAAACCCCCAGGGCAGCGCGAGGACTTGCTTCAGCACATTCGTTTCGGCCTGCGGAATATCGACCGCTTCCTGCTTCTGATAAATGCAGGCCTTCATGCAGTCGTTACAAATCCGATGTCCAGTTGCCGCCATCATCGGATTATCCACCGCGATGGTCGCAAACGCGCCCACCAGGCTGCCTTGCGCCCGCAGCGTGTGCATCTCGCTGATTTTTTCTTCCAGCGGGCACCCGGCCAGCGTCACCCCAAAGGGGGAGGCCTGGAAGCCGCCGGATTTCCGATCCTTCAGCCCCTTGCTGCACGAATCCTTACCCTGCGCATGGCACCAGATGCAGTAATTCATCTGGTCCAGCGCCCCTTGGGTAGACATCCCCGGATCGGTCAGCGCAAAGCCCGCCCGCTGCCGCCAATGCACCTCTGGCAGGCGCTGCATCGTCACGCCATCACGTTCGACCGTTTCCACCGGCACCAGATGCTGCGGGTCGACCTTGTGCGGTACCCGAAACAACGTGCCATCGGCATGCCGCGCCCGCCCTTCAGCGCTCAGCGTCGCCCAGGCCGCGTAGCGCAGTGCCACGTCCAGCGCCGCGGCGTTGGCGTCCGTCTCCCACTGCGCCACCGCGTTGGCGAAGCCCACTTCGCTCAGCCCGGCGCCCATCAACGCCTCCAGCTCGGCGCGCAACGCCGTGCCGTCCAGGCCAGAAACATCGGCGTATTTCTTCACCGCCTGCCGCTGCACGAACAATCGCTTGCAGGCATGCACCGGGTCCAACCGCAAAGTCTCGGCCGCATTGGCCTCTATTTCGGCCTGAATACCGAACAGCGTGCCCACAAACCCGTCCATCACCGGGCCCAAAGCCACAATCAATTCGCTCTCGGCCTTCGTATCCAGGCTGTCCGGTGCCGCCCGCGCGGCCAGCAGGCGGGCGTGCAAGTCCGGCTGCTCCGCCAACGCGCCGATGAAAATTTTGTCCAACCGCACCAGCCCGTCGCGTGTGGCGAGGTCGGCGAAGGTCAGTCCAAATCCCAGGGCCGGCAACTGAGGGGTCGCACGCGTCATGATCTTCATCTCCGGGCCTCAGCCCAACTTGCGCAAAAGGGAAATCAACTGGCCACGTTCGGTGGCCGATAGCGGCGTCAAGGTCGCGGCGGTGATGCGCTGGGCCGCCGGCACGGCCTGCTCAACCAACGCCCGCCCTTCCTCGGTCACGCCCAAGACCAGCGTCCGCCGGTCCATCGGGTCGTGCGCACCACGCAGCAGGCCGCGCGCCAGCAGGCGTTTCACCACACCTTGAATGGTGGCCGGGTCCATGCCCGCCACCCGGCCAAGCAGATTTTGGGTAATCTTGCCTGCACGCAACACGGTGATCAGCGCGGTAAACTGCGTCGGGGTCAGGTCGAGCGGTGCCATGCTTTCCTGGAAGATCGCCGCGTGGCGCTGATGCGCACGGCGCAGCAAAAACCCCACCTGCTCCTCCAGGACATAGCCTCCCAGGACGGACAAACGCGCCTGCGACGATCCCGGCACCTGCCTCTCCGCTTAAGATGCGCCCGGTATAATCCGCAGGTTGTTCGTATGCAAATGACCTGGATGCATGGGGCCGTTGCGCCGTCCATGCCACAAAAAAAGGGGCCGGAACATGCGTTCCGGCCCCAGCATCCGCAGCGGGTAATGTGCGCTCAGTTGGTCTTGGCGGCCGGTGGGGTCGCCGGCTTCACCTCGGCCGCCGCCACCGGCTTTTTCGCCGCGGCTGGGTCCACCTTCGCCGCCGTGGCAGGCGTGGCCGGCTTCACCTTTGCCGGCGCCGTCGTGGTGTTCGGCATCGCCGCATTGGTCGCATTGGGGGCGGTCGCAGGTCCCTGCGCCATCGCCGGCAGCGACAACGCGGTCAGCATGGCAACGGTCAGGAAGGATACCCGGGTCATCGGTGTGGTCTCCGCACTGCCAGGCGCGATTGCCTGACATCGGCAGACTGTCTCCCGGCCATGGCGACGCGTGGGCGAAAAAATGGCTACTTTGCGAAACGATCTAAATATATTGTCATCCAGAATCCCGAACCGCCCGCACCTGCGCCCCCCAGCGCGACATATTTTCCTCTGTGTCCCGCCGCGACACTGAATTTGATGTTCACAAAACGGCCATAATCGGTCAAATGGACACACGGAAGACGGCGACGACAGTCACGATCTCTCCGGCAGGGAGAAACACAACATGGCCAAGAAAGAATACCTTCCGCGTTCCGATGCCGAAGTCCCGCCCATGACGGCTGGCGAACGCAAGGTCATTATCGCATCGTCGCTCGGTGCTGTCTTCGAGTGGTATGATTTTTATCTGGCCGGCTCGTTGGCCGCCAATATCAGCGCCAACTTCTTCTCAGGCGTGAACCCGACCGCCGGCTTCATTTTCACCTTGCTGGGCTTTGCCGCCGGCTTCGCGGTGCGCCCGTTCGGCGCCCTCGTTTTCGGCAGCCTGGGCGATCTGGTCGGCCGGAAATATACCTTCCTCGTCACCATGACGATCATGGGCCTGTCCACCTTCGTCGTCGGCTTGCTGCCGGGTTACGCCACCATCGGCATCATCTCGCCCGTTGCCTTCATCGCCTGCCGCCTGGCGCAAGGCCTGGCGCTGGGCGGCGAATATGGTGGTGCGGCAACCTATGTTGCCGAACACGCACCGCATAGCCGGCGCGGGTTCTACACGTCGTGGATCCAAACCACCGCCACGGCTGGCCTGTTTGCCTCGTTGCTGGTCATTCTGGGGCTCCGCTGGGTCATGTCTCCCGCCGCCTTCGCAGAGTGGGGCTGGCGCGTGCCGTTCCTGGTCTCCATCTTCCTGCTCGGCGTCTCGGTGTGGATCCGTATGCAACTGGCCGAATCCCCCGCGTTCCAGAAAATGAAGGACGAGGGCACGCATTCCAGCGCACCGCTCACCGAAGCCTTCGGCCGTTGGGATAACCTGAAAATCGCCATCGTCGCCCTGCTCGGTGGCACCGCCGGCCAGGCCGTTGTCTGGTACACCGGCCAGTTCTATGCCTTGTTCTTCCTCACCCAAACCGTGAAGATGGACCCGTTCACCGCCAACCTCGCCATCGCGGGCTCGTTGCTGATCGGCACGCCGTTCTTCGTGTTCTTCGGCTGGCTGTCCGACAAAGTCGGCCGCAAGCCGATCATCCTCGCCGGCTGTCTGATGGCGGCCCTGACCTACTTCCCGCTCTTCGCCGCGCTCACCCGTGCGGTGAACCCGGACCTTGACGCCGCGCAGGCGAAATCCCCGGTCACCGTGACCGCGGACCCGGCGGAATGCTCGTTCCAGTTCAACCCAACTGGCACGTCGAGCTTCACTTCCTCCTGCGACGTCGCCAAGGCGTTCCTTGCCACCAACTCGGTGAACTACGCCAACGTCGCAGCGCCAGCGGGTACGGTCGCCTCGATCAAGATCGGCGATAAGGTGATCGAATCGTTCGATCGGGTGAAAGCCGGGGCAGACGCCGCGGCCAAAGCCACCGCCTTCACCGCCGCGGCCACCGCCGGCATTCGTGCCGCCGGTTACCCCGCCGCTGCCGACCCGGCCAAGACCAACATGTTCATGGTCATCGTCATCCTCACCATCATGGTGCTCTACGTCACCATGGTTTACGGCCCGATCGCGGCAATGCTGGTGGAACTCTTCCCCACCCGCATCCGCTACTCCGGCATGTCGCTGCCCTACCACATCGGCAATGGTTGGTTCGGTGGGTTCCTGCCGCCGACCATCTTCGCCATCGTCGCCGCAACCGGGAATATCTATTCCGGCCTGTGGTATCCGATCGCGATTGCCGCCGGCACCTTCGTCATCGGGCTGATTTTCATGCCCGAAACCAAGGACCGCGATATTTTCGCCCGCGATTGATCTGCATCACTGGACGGAGCGGAACGCCGGGAGGAAACTCCCGGCGTTTGCGTGTACGCCCGCCGGAGGAAACCATGAGCCAAATCACCAGCCGCTACCCGGAAACCTATGCCGGTTGGCAACAGGACCCGGAAGCCTACTGGGCCAAAGCGGCAGAGGCTTTGCAGTGGGACCGCAAATGGGATCGGGTGTTCGACCCCGCATTGGGTAATTTCGGCCAATGGTTCGCCGGTGGCCGCCTGAACACCAGCTTCAACGCGCTAGACCGTCACGTCGCCGCAGGCCGCGCCGATCAGGCCGCCCTGATCTGGGACAGCGCGATGGAAGGTCGGGTCGAGCGTTTCACCTACCGCGAACTGCGCGACCGCACCGCCAAATTCGCCGGCGCCCTGCGCGTCCTCGGCGTCGGCTATGGCGACCGAGTAGTGATCTACATGCCCATGGTGCCCGAGGCCGCCATCGCCATGCTGGCCTGCGCCCGCCTGGGTGCCATCCATTCCGTGGTCTTCGGCGGCTTCGCCTCCGCCGAAGTGGCAAAGCGGATCGAGGACGCCACCCCGAAAGTGATCGTCACCGCGTCCTGCGGCCTCGAACCGGGCCGCGTCATCCCCTATCTGCCGCTGCTCAATGGCGCGATCGAGATCTCCGCCCACAAGCCGGACGCCTGCATCGTGCTGCAACGGCGCATGCTGCAAGCCGACCTCGTCCCAGGCCGCGACCACGATTTCGCGATTGTGGAAGCCGCAGCCAGCCCGGCCGATCCGGTTTCTGTCCTGGCGACTGATCCGCTCTATATCCTCTACACCTCCGGCACCACCGGCAAACCCAAGGGCATCGTGCGCGACAATGGCGGCCATGCCGTGGCCTTGGTCAATTCCATGCCGATGATTTACGGCCTCAACCCCGGCGACGTGTTCTGGACCGCCTCCGACGTCGGCTGGGTCGTCGGCCATTCCTATATCGTCTACGCCCCGCTGCTCGCCGGCTGCACCAGCGTGATGTACGAGGGCAAACCGGTCGGCACCCCTGATGCCGGCGCGTTCTGGCGCGTCTGCGCCCAACACGGCGTCAAAGTCCTGTTCACCGCCCCCACCGCCTTCCGTGCCATCCGCCAGCAAGACCCGACTGCGGCGGAACTGGCCAAATACGATATCTCCAAGCTCGAAGCGCTCTACCTCGCGGGGGAGCGTTGCGACCCCCCCACCGCGATCTGGGCGAATGAAATCCTCGGCCTGCCGGTGGTGGACCATTGGTGGCAAACCGAAACCGGCTGGCCGATCACCGCCGGCTTCCGCGGGCTCGGCCTGTTCCCTGCCAAACCAGGCTCCGGCGGCCGCCCCGCCCCAGGCTACGCGGTGGAGGTCATCGACGACGAAGGCCAGCTGCTGCCCAGCGGCCATACCGGCAATCTCGTCATCCGCATGCCAATGCCCCCCGGGGCGGCGCCGACGCTTTGGCACAATGCGGATGGCTACCACACCGCCTACATGGCGGATTTTGCCGGCTATTACCGCACGGGGGACGCCGGCATGATCGATGCCGACGGCGATGTCTCGGTGATGGGGCGCACGGACGATATCATCAACGTCGCCGGCCACCGCCTGTCCACCGGCGCGATGGAGGAAGTCTTGGCCAGCCACCCCGCGGTCGCGGAATGCGCGGTCATCGGGGCTTACGACCAGCTCAAAGGCCAAATCCCGGTCGGCCTCGTGGTGCTGAAAGCCGGCATCACCACCGCCCATGCCGAGGTCAGCCGCGAACTGGTGGCCCTGGTGCGCGAGCGTATCGGCCCGGTTGCTGCCTTTAAAGACGCCCGCGTGGTGCTGCGCCTGCCCAAGACCCGATCCGGCAAAATCCTGCGTGCCACCATCCGCCGAATTGCCGATGGCGAAACCGTTGTTGTGCCGCCCACCATCGACGATCCGGCGATCCTTGACGAAATCGGCGCGGTACTGCGCCCCGACTAGCGCCGGCCACGGCAGCGTGGTCGTGCGCCACGCTGTCGAATTTCCGATGGCCGGCCCGATCCTGCCGGGTTAGCATCGTTCCTATGTCCGCACAGACCGCCATCCTCATCCTCACCCATCAGCCAGCCAGACTGCCGTTTCTGCTGGACCTGCTGGATGATCGCTTTGCCATCTACGTGCATGTCGACGCCAAGGCGGATCTGGCGCTCGCCCCGGCCCGCCTGCCGCCCCATGTCCAGGTCATCACCCCGCGCATCCCGGTCTTCTGGGGCGGCTGGTCGATGATGCGCGCCACCCTCGCCCTGATGGAGGCCGCGCGTGACCATCCCCGCCAGGTGCTCATCAGCGGCGACTCGCTGCCCGTGCAGTCGCTCGATCACCTCGCCGAAACCCTCAGCCAGCCGGACACTGAATATATCGACCTGATCGAAGTCCCCGACGACCCATCGCTCGCCGGCACCGATCCCCGCCGCGCCATTGAACGGCATGGCTGGGTGCAACCCTGGCGCCGGCACAATTATGTGTTCTGGGATCACCCGCTACTCAACCCCATGCAAGCCGAACACGCCGCCAGCCGCTACGGCGTGCCACGCGCGCAACTGGATTGGATACGCGGGGAGGCGCAGCACGCAGTGGCTGAAATCCTGAGCCAAATCCCCCCACGTGCCGCGTTGTTTCCAAAATTTTTCTACGGCGCGCAATGGTGGGCGCTCACCGGTGCCACCATCGCCGGCCTGCTCGCAACCCTGCGAGATCCGGCGATCGAGGCCTATTTCCGCTATATGCAGGTGCCGGATGAGCACATGCTGCAAACCATCCTCGGCAACCAACCGGCGTTACTCGGCGGCCGCCACCGGCACGGCACCCCCATGTTCACCGACCACACCCGCCGCACCCATGGCGATGATACGCTCGACAGTGCCGGCTTTCGCGCCGCCAGCGCCACGGCGCTCTTCGCCCGCAAGTTTGATCCGGCGACGGCGCCAGATGTCGCCCAAGCCATTCAGAGCGGCCACTATGACCGCGACATCCTGGGCCTCACCGGCCCTAAACCCCGCTGATATGCCGATTGAACGTCGCCAGGTCGGTATTGCTGCCGCACAGCAACACCCCAACCCGCTTGCCGGCCAACGCCTCGCGCAGTGGCCCCATCGCTGCTGCCGTCGCCACGGCGCATGACGGCTCGACCGCAAGTTTGAGGTTCTCGAACAGCCACCGCATCGCGCCGCGGATCATGTCGTCATCCACTGTCGTCAGCTGGTCGATATTTTCCCGGCATAGCCCGTAGCTATAAGCCTCGGTGTGCGGGGCCATCAGACTGTCGGCAATGCTCTGCAGGCTGGCCATCTTCAGCGGCCCATTGCTGGCGAAGCTCAACGCCATCGACGCGGCCCCCACCGGCTCGGCGCCATAAACCGTAACCTCGGGCATCGCGAGCTTGAACGCCGTCGCCACACCCGCCGCCAGTCCCCCGCCGCCAATCGGCAGCACCACCGCGTCTAACCCGCCCGATTGCCCCGCCCATTCCGCGCCGAGCGTCGCCGTACCCAGAACCGTCCGGTAGCCGTTAAACGGGTGGATGAATATCCGCCCCTCCGCCCGCTCAATCTCCTGCACGCGAGCAAACGCCTGCGCGCCATCCGGTTCCAGCAGGATTTCAGCGCCATAGGCCCGGCACAGCGCCACGCGCGCCGGGTTTGCCGTCGCCAGCATCACCACTTTCGCCGACAGCCCCAGTTGCATCGCCGCGTAGGCGACCGCCACCGCATGGTTCCCGGCCGAAACCGCCGTCACCCCACGCGCCCGCTCGGCATCGCTCAGCGCCAGCATGTTGGAGAACGCCCCGCGCGCCTTAAACGTCCCGCTGGCCTGCAAGCATTCAAACTTGAACTGCCATTGGCTGTCGGTCTCCGCCGCCCCGGGACGTGTGAACACCGGAGTCTCAAAGATATACGGGCGCAATGCATCGCGCAGCGCCGCAATCGCCTGCATATCCGGTCGCGCGATCCCATCAATCATAACGGCTACCATCGTGTTATTTCCTCGTGCGGCTATGATGCCAAGCGCCGCGGCCCCTGACCAGCCAACCGTGGCTGCGGCGCGACCGCCGCACCGCATTGCCCGGCATTCAACGCCGCCACGATCATATCGATTCCCTGCGCATGCCAACGCTGCACCGCCTTATGGTCAGCGCCTAAGGTCGAGCCCAACCGTCGCCAGGGAAATAAATGTCGGTCCGTCATGGGGTTAACCAAACTCCGTGCGCCTACGACCCGGCGCAGTACGTAGCGATCGGCGGGGATGAGCGCGACCCAGGTCAGTGCTACATCCATTCGGCTGATCTGCCCTGCCTTTGGCACCATCGGCCGCGCCCGGTCTTGCGTCCATCCGGCATCGTCCACCGCATTGCGGACAATTTCCAGATTGAAGGTCCGCAAACGGGTCGAAAATCCAGAGCTCGGCAGCGCCAGTAACGTCCGCCCGGCCTCCTCCAGCCGGCTGATCACCGTGGCCGCGTCGATTTGCTCTACGTTCATGTTCACTCCTGTGGCTGCTTCGGGCGGGAGATGATGCGGGGCGTGGGTCAAGTCTCACGGGCGGTTGGATAGGCAGCGCCTTCCAGGACCGTCCCCGCCACCAAAATCCCCCAACTCAGGCAGTGCCCCGCCGGCAACGGGTCGCGCCCAAGGTCGACGGGACTCGGTATCGGCGGGCGAGGGGGCTTCTGCGCATTCACCCGCCGTCCCCGTTCAATGGCGGCCCACCGGCTTATGCGCAGTGTCGCGGAGATGTCGTCCCAGCTTGCGCCCTCCGCGCGCATGCGCCGGAGTTGCGAGTCGCGCGGTTCGGTCCAGATCAGGGGGTGCGGCATGGGTCTGTCCTTCGACGTGGAACGACAGTTATTCAAACTAACGATAAAATGTCACGAAAAATAACCTTTGCTAGTTAGTTCTCATGACATAAGATTTAGTCATGAACACTTCAAAAAACGCTTTCATCGGCGCGGGCGCACGCATTCGGGCTGCCCGACAAACTCTTGGCATGACCCAAGGCGACTTGGCCGCAGCAGTGGGTGTTTCACGCAGCGCGGTCGCCCAGTGGGAGACGGACCGCGCCGGCCAGGTGCGCGGTAATCTGTCGCGGGTGGCCGCTGTCCTGCGTGTTTCGCTGGCCTATCTCGTTGATGGCGATGCGGAGCGCGAGCAAGACGGCGCCGCCGAGGATGCCGTCGAGCGCGCGTTGCTGCGTCTTTACCGCACGTGCTCAGAAGACGATCGCGCATTTTTAATGCGCGCCGCGGTGCGACTCGCGCGCGGTCGGGATCGTGCCAAGAAAGCCGAGTAGGCTCGAAGGCAGTCCTTAAGGGCCACGCGTTGCGCTGGTGTCCATTCACGTACCTACACGTTTACGTATGAGTAGGCACGTTTACGTATGAGCAGGTCGGGAAGGCTTTCCCGACCTGCTTGTCGTTTGGTGGTCGTTATTAACGACCCGCTCTTTTGCGGGAATTGTATCAATTTTGAGTGAAACCGTCACATGTTGATACTTGCATGCATCGGATATTGGCGGTAAAGAGACGTCAAGATTTATTAACCTGATTGCAGGACTGGCACAGAACATGGCGAACTCGACCCTTGTCGCGACCGCGGGCACGATCAGCATCGCCTTTGGCGTGCCAAACGGCGACTCTGGTTCTGTTGCTCAGGCTGCACTCAGCGCGCTGACCTCGCAGGTGAGCTCCGGCTCGCTGAATATCACGGCGTACAACCCGAGTTCGACGGTGCAAGGCAGCACTGTTCCGGTTACAACCTCGGCCACGGTCGCGCAAACCGTGACTGCCCCGGGTGGCGGCACCAGCACAATCGCTGCGACTCAAGCGGTTACCGTTACCACCGCGGTGTATGTCGCCTCGATCCCGGCCGCGACCGTCGCGGCAACCGGCAGCGGCACGGTTACAACCACCGTCCCGGGTGTTGCCAATCTTGGCGCGCTGTCCGGCGCCAATGCGGAAGTCATTAACTCGGATACCAGCGGCGGCACCGTCGCGGTGATCAGCTCCACCGTCGCCGCCACCACCCTGGTCGCCGGCTCGGGCAGCAACACCGCGTACATTAACCGTGGCAGTGTCGGTAGCGTCAGCCTCCTCGGCGGTAACTCCTACATCGGCAACAGCGGCACCAACACCACCACCAACACCTCGATGGCCGGTGGCGAGTCGCTCGCCGATAACCGTGCCTACATCGACAACTCCAACGGTGGTTCGTCCAACGTCACTGTCGGTAATAATGGCCTGATCAACGTCAATCAGGGCAGCAGCGGCTCGTCCAACATTGTGGCGCAAACCGGCACCGTCGTGGTTGCCGTGTCGCAAGCGACCAGCTCTGGCGGGTCGAGCACGGTTGCTGCGGTCGCGACCGTCGCCGGCGCGACTACCTCTGGCTCGCGCCTGATCTACATTCCGAATGGCGGCAACGCATTCATCAATCCGAACGCATCGGATGTTATTATTCTGTCCGGTGCAGGCGCCGAAACTCTTGCCGGTGGAACCGGAACCGCCACGGTGTTCGGTGGTACTGGCATGTTCACCGGCGGTAGCGCTGGCGGCAACATCCTTCTCACCAGCACGGTCAACGGTGTCACAACCCTGATCGGTGCAGGGAAGTCTGATACCCTGATCGCCCAAGCTGGTGGAGATGTCCTGCGTGCCGGCTCCGGCACCGACATCCTTGCCGCTGTGGGCAATACAACCATTGGCAACACCTTCATTACTGGATCGGGTGTGGCAACCGTGCTCGGTGGCGCGGCCGGTAACAACACGATCGGCCTCGGCTCGGGCACTGCGGTTGTCTATGGCCAGCATGGCAGCGTTGCGGCAAGCCCGACGTCAGACACCTACCAACTCTACGCCGCGGGTGGTTCCGATACGATCGGCGACTTCGTGGTGGGAACGGACGTGTTCAAGATCAGCACTGGCTATGCTGGAAGCGTCGGCGCGGCGATTACCGTTGCCAGCACAGTCGCGTCGGGCAACAATCTCGTCGTGACCCTGTCCGACAGCACGAAGATCACCTTCTTGAACGACGTGAATTCCAACGCGAGCAAGATTTTCACCTAATCTCTCAGGCGTAAAAAAAGCCGCGACCCATTTGGGTGGCGGCCTTTTTTGTTGGGCGTCCCGGAAACACCAATCGATTATCCGGCTGGCTGACGCAACAACTCATGCCAGTCGGTGATACGTAACGTCACCATCCGCGCCTGCTCGCCAGCAGGAATGGCGACGCTGCCGACGCCATTCGTCCAGCGCCAGCGGCGTTGTGCCTCGCCCTCGGGCGCATAAAACCCTGCCGACAATGCATCACCCTCCAAATCCAGCGGACGCCCATCGATCGCGATCTCTAGAACCGCAACGCCAAACCGTCGTGCCTCAGGGCCGCTATCTGGGCTCTCATGCGGCAAATACAAATAGGCCGGCGAAAGCACCTGCAGTCGTGCGCATGCCGCATGCACCCTAAAGTGGAATACTAAGTCTTCCGCAGCACGCTCATGTGCAATAAACGCCGCCCACTGCCCGTCTGCGACCAGCAACACCGGGAGCTCGCGTTGCTCCAACGGAATAGCGTCAGCGTCCGGAAAGGTTGACAGGTTTTGCACCGGCGCGCTGTCGCCACCTGGCGAGATGGTGGCAACGTATCCGCTGCCAGGCGGCACCATGCGTGTCGCAACGTCGATGCCGTGTGCCAGGCAGATCCACTGGGCCGGGGTCGATACCGTGTAGCACCGCAAACGGCGCGGCCACTGCATAAGATAGATAGACTGTCCGTTCGCAATTCCACCGGCCACAAACCATTTGGCAGGATAGGCTTCCGGCGCCGAGTCCCATCGGCGCACGACCGCCTCCACCGGCAAGTAGAGCCGTTCCATCGGGTGGAGCCCGTCCAACGCTCCGGCTTCAAACACCGCCACGTCACGATCGGTGCGGCGTGGTGTTACGGCCTGGACCACGCTCCCATCCAGCAATCGGCAGCCGGCCGGCATATCGTCGACCGCGATATCACCATCTGCGGTGCGAACCACCGTCCCGCTTGGCAGGGCTACATGCAAACCAAAACCTCCCGCTCTGGGCCGTAGTACTTTTAAGCAACTGCGCCCATTGTGAAAAGCTCAGGCGTCCATGCGGGACAGGCTCACCCGGGCGATTCCGCGGCTCAAAATTCCCAAAGACCGTGCCGCGGCGCGCGATAAGTCGATAATACGGTTGCGCGTGCTTGGCCGATCATTAATCGTCACAATCACTGAGTTTCCGGTCTCAATCGCCGTCACCCGCACGCGTGTGCCAATTGGCAGTGTGGCGTGCGCCGCCGTCAACGCGTTCTCGTCATAACGCGACCCGCTCGCGGTAAGATGTCCATGCCAGCGCGGCCCACCATACCAGGATGCCATCCCCACTTGCGACCAGGCGCCAAACTCAGTGCCGGTAGCCACCCCCTCAAAGGCGCCAGAAGCCATTCGCCGTGCGGCCGCAGCCGGATCCACGCTGCCTTGGCCATCAGACGCCTGCACCTGAAACGGCGCCATCAGCAAACCGATGAGGGCAATGCCAGGTAGGGCGCGGCGGGCAGCCGGTATCAAAGCCACGTCATCCTCCCTCGGAGAAAAGATAAATCCATGAGTCCTTGCAAAAAAAGACATGGGATTGGGGCAGCATTGCGGCAAACCCGGATAGCACAAGATATTCATCACCGCTCTATACAGCCAATATCCTGACGAAAGATCAACCCTTGATAGTCTGGGCGTGATTTCAGTGCTATAAGATCAAAAAAATAGACTTCACAACGACCTGCATTATCCTGATTTAATGGTATTTTTTGGAATCTCTCTCATTGATCATCGGCCCGAAGCACAACGAACCCAGGGCAGCGGGTCGGCAGCAACCTCAGGCAAAGATCTGCCCTGCCGATGCCGCCCCTAGGCGAATGAAGAAAAATATCCTGCCATACGAAAAAAAGACTTCCCAAACGCCCCAAATAAGACTATAAACCTTTTCATGATCAGCGGCGTGTTCGGGAAACCGGGCACGCCGCTTTTTGCATTTTGGTAAGGAGGGCGGACCTGAATGGCGGGCCGACACCCCCGGCACACTTCATCTGACACCTCAGCACTTAACAAATCCAAGCCAAGCCCTGGCGCCCAATCCTGCTCAGAATTGCCCTCGGGTGAGCACACCTCGCTCACCGCCTGGGCAGAGCAGGTTCTGGCACCGCAAGGCCAAACCTTGGCCAAGCATCATCGCATACTGTTGCAAAAGCTGGAAAATGTCACACGCGGTGACACTGACCGCCTGCTGATCCTGATGCCACCGGGCAGCGCCAAATCCACCATTAGCTCGGTGTTGTTTCCCGCCTGGTGGCTGCATAACCACAAGCAAACCTCGATCATCGCCACCAGCCATACGGCCGAACTTGCCGAGCATTTCGGCCGGCGCGTGCGCAACCTCATCGCGGAATTCCCGACGACGCTTGGCTATGATCTCGCCGCCGATAGCCATGCCGCGCATCGCTTCGCGACCACCGAACAGGGGGAGTATTTCGCCACCGGTGTCAACGGTCCGGTCATTGGCCGTCGGGCGGACCTGGTGCTCATCGATGATCCGGTGAAGAACCACGCTGACGCCGACAGCGCCCACGCGCGCGATCATTTGTGGAACTGGTATCGCTCGGAGCTGATCACCCGGCTCAAACCCGGCGGCCGTGTCGTCGTGATTATGACCCGCTGGCATCACGATGATCTCGGCGGCCGATTGCTAGCCAGCGATGACAAATGGGACGAATTGAAGCTTCCAGCCCTCGCCGAGGCCAATGATCCGCTCGATCGCGCCCTCGGGGAACCCCTGTGGCCGGAGTGGGAATCCGCCGATGCTCTCGCACGCAAACGCGCCATCGTGGGCGCCCGTATCTGGGCCGCGCAGTACCAGCAAGCCCCACTTACGGACGCGTCCGGCATGTTTCCCGCCCAACGTGTCGCCGTCATCGACGCCGCCCCCACCGAGGGGCGCTGCGTGCGTGCATGGGACTTGGCCGCAACCGCCGCCGCAGACGGGCGCGATCCAGACTGGACCGTCGGGGTAAAGTTGCAACGAACAGCCGATGGCGCGTGTTACGTGCTTGATGTCGTCCGGTTACGCGCGGGTCCACATGAAGTGAGCGAAACCATCGTCGCCACCGCCGCGCGCGACGGCTCAGCCGTGGTCATTGGCTTGCCGCAAGATCCAGGGCAGGCCGGAAAACAGCAAGTAGCTTGGTTAACCTCACGCCTCGTCGGGCATCACGTGGTCGCATCGCCAGAAACCGGCTCCAAGGTCACCCGCGCCGCCCCGGTGGCCGCGCTGGTGGAAGCAGGCCGCCTCTCTATGCTCCGGGCCGCCTGGAATGCGGCCTTCACGGCAGAACTCGCTGATTTTCCGCATGGCCGCAAAGACGACCAGGTTGACGCCCTGGCCCGTGCCTACAGCCTGCTCGCGGAAGCTGCCCCGCCATCACGTCGGCTCAACGTCTCGTTTCTCAGCCGTTAGCGCACCGCATCGTCTGCGGCGCGACGACATCAGAAAGGCAAGCATGTTCGCAACCCTCTGCGGCCTCATCCCGCCTGACCGCGACTACCCCGAGCGCACCAACCGCCTCGACATTCTCTCTCGCGTGCTTGAAGGCACGCTCTATGACGCCCTGCCGTTTGAGTTCCATGAGGAACGCGGCGCCAATGGCGACTACATTCCCCTGCGCCTGCGCCGGCCGAGCGTCCGTTATCCCATGGCGCGGATTATCGTAGACGACAGTCTGGCGCTGGTCTTTTCCGACGGCCATTTCCCAACGTTCGACTGCCCAGACCTCGCCGTCCGCAGCGCGCTCGCGGCCATCGTCCGCGATGCCGGCCTCAATCAGGCCATGCAGGAAGCGGCACTACGCGGCAGCGTCGGCTCCGTCGCAATTCTGCTCCGCGTGCTCAAGGGGCGGGTGTTCTTCGCGGTGCTGCAAACCCGGTACCTGACCCCAAGCTGGGACCCACAGGCCCCCGATCAGCTGATTTCGGTCACGGAGAAATATAAGGTCCAAGGCAGCCAGTTGGCAGAAATCGGCTACGAAGTTGCCGATCCGTCGATGCAGTACTGGTTCATGCGCCGGTGGGATAACGATGCCGAAATCTGGTACACCCCCTGGCCAGTGGCCCATCCGGCACCGCCTGAAATAGATACCGCCCGCACGGTCCGCCACGGGCTCGGCTTCGTGCCACTGGTATGGGTCCGCAATCTACCCGGCGGCGACGGCATCGATGGCGGCTGCACCTTTCGATCAGCAATCGAAACAAACATCGAAATCGACTACCAACTCAGCCAGGCCGGCCGGGGGCTGAAATACAGTTCCGATCCCACTTTGCTGATCCGCGAACCTGCCTTTGCCGACAATGAAATTATCCGCGGTGGCGGCAACGCCCTGGTGGTCACCGAGAAGGGCGACGCCAAACTGCTGGAAATCGGCGGCACCGCAGCGGCTGCGGTCATCGACTATGTGCGCACCTTGCGGGAATTCGCGCTCGAGGGTGTGCACGCCAACCGGGCCAGCCCTGAGCGCCTGTCCGGCGCGCAGTCTGGCCGTGCGCTGGAGCTGATGAACCAGGGCCTCATCTGGCTGGCCGATAATCTGCGCGTCTCCTACGGCCGCGCCATGCTGCAGATCGCCCGGATGGTCGTTCTTGCCTCAAACCGATATCAGCTGCATGCCGATGGCGATGCGCTGGACCCGATGGACCCACGCATCCGCATAACCCTTTCCTGGCCGCGCTGGTACGCCCCCGCGTCGCAAGATCGCCTGTCTGACGCTCAGACATTGCAAACCCTGGTGCAGGCCAAACTGCTCAGCCGGGAAACCGCGGTCAAGTCAATCGCCGATATCTATCCAATCGACGATGTGCCCGCCGAACTGTCGCGGATTGATTCAGAGGAGATACAATGACCGAACCATCCACCGACCTTCCCGATGTCGACTACATGGCGCGCAGCGCGGAACTGGAAGACCGCCTGGCGAAATTGGAAGCGGAAACCCACAGCCGCATCGTGCACGCCGAGCTGAAAGCCGAAGCCCTGCGCGCCGGCATGGTTGATCTGGACGGGTTGAAACTGCTCGATCTCGACAAGGTCGAACTCGATGCCAGCGGCACCATCAAAGCCGCCGGCCAGCTGATGCGAGACCTTCGCCGCAGCAAGCCATGGCTGTTCGGCGGCGAAAACTCGTCCTCGCCCGCCACTGCCCCCGCGACCCAGCCCGCCAAGGCAAAATACGCCACCGAAATGGCCGAGGCGGAATGGCGCGCCGCCCGCGAGGAACTCCTCCGCCGTCACTAATCCGTCGCGGGCTTCCCCTTATCGCAATTTTTCCAAGGAACTGACATGGGCATTCAAAATTTCCCCAGCGCGCTGCAGCCGATCATCCAGCAGGGCTTCCTCGAACGCGAATTCCAGCAGGCGTTGCAATCGCGCCTCGGCTATCGCGCCGTCGCGGACCGGGTGCCGTTTTCCGTGGGCATCGGTGAAACCCTCACCAAGACCCGCGCCGGTCTGAAGCCGAGCGTCACCACCCCGCTTGCGGCCGCCACGAACACCAACCTTGATAACGGCCTCATCCCGACGAGCTTCAGCGTCGAACAATATACCATCACCATCAATCATTACGCCGCGACCACGGACCTCAACATGGTCACCAGTCGCGTCGGCATCGCGAGCCAATTCCTGCTCAACGCCACCATCAACGGCGAACAGGCGGCCCGCTCGTTGGATGAACTGGCGCGCAACGCGCTGTTCGCGCCCTATTTCGGCGGCAACACCCGCGTGCGCGTGTCGCTCACCTCGGCCGGTCCCACGGTCGCGGTGGACGATATTCGTGGCTTCCAGACCGTCTTCGTCAACGGCGTGCAAACGCCGGTGGGTGGTGTCGCGTCCCTGATGGTTTCCGTCGGGGCCAATACCTACACCCTGATCGGCGCTGCTCCAGATGCCAGCAACAGCTCCGTCGCGCCTGGCGGCATCTCCGGTGTGCTCACCTTCGCCACCTCGGTCCTCACCACCGATGCCACCGCCGGCAACTCCGTGATGGCCGCCACCGCCAGCGCCATCCAGCGTCCGAATGGCCGAACCAATACCTCACAGCTAACCACGGGCGACAACCTCACCATGGCCTCGCTGCTCAATGCGGTGGCCATCCTCCGGCAGAACGCGGTGCCGGAAATTGATGGCGTCTTCAACTGTTACCTAGACCCGGTCTCGGCCCGCCAGCTCTTCGCGGATAACGACTTCCGCCAGCTGTTCATCGGCGCCACCTCCGCCAACCAGGTTTTCAAACGCGGCATGGTGAACGACTTCCTCGGCCTGCGCTTCATCCCCACCACAGAAGCCTATGTGCAGGCGCATCCCTCCATTTCCGGTGCCGTCATCCGCCGCCCGATCGTCTGCGGCGCCGGCGCGCTGATCGAGGGGGATTTCGCCGGCATGGCCGAAGCCGATGTGGCCCCGGCGGACAGCATCATCTCGATTGTCGACGGTATCGCCATGGTCACGCGGGAGCCGATTGACCGCCTGCAACAGATCATCGCCCAGTCCTGGTACTGGATCGGTGGCTTCGCAGCGCCGTCGGATACCACGACCAGCCCGACCACCATCTCCACCGCCACCAACTCGGCCTTCAAGCGTGCGGTGATGATCGAACATATGGGTTGATCGCAACCCGGCCTGGGCCACACGGCCCAGGCCGGTCTCCCGCATCCCTCGGCAGGATAAGGAGCGTCGATATGGCTTTTACCGAAGCCGAGCGCACGGATATCCGGCGGTTCTGTGGCTACCCAGCCTATGGCGCTGGGAATGAGGGGTTCCAGGGCTGGCGGTTCTATCAAGTCTACGGCCTGTTGGAATACCGCATCAGCCATCTCTCGGGCAGTGAGGAGGCAACGGTGCGGCGCTACCTCGCCACCCTGACCACGCTGGAACATGCCATCACCGCCGCGGCGGCCAATCTCGATACCGACCAGGCTGCGGTCTGGACTCATAACCGCACGGAAATCCAAGACCGAACGAAACTGTTTGAAGATTGGTGCCGCCGTCTATGCGGCTTTCTCGGTCTGCCCGCAGGTCCAGCCCTCGGCAACGGCCAGCCGGTATCGGTGGTATAGCCGATGAACCCAACCAATCTGCAAGATGCCACCCAGCGCGGGCTGGGCCGCGCCGCGCAGCATATCGGCCAATGGTGCAGCCTGTTCCGCCCCACCAGCCCGGCCGATCCGCTGAGCCCCGTCAACCAGATCCTGCGGCTGCCAGCGGCCTTCCTGCCGGTCAGCGGCCGCAGCCAGGTTCCGGCCAGTTACGGCCAGATGCTCTGGCAAGGCCTGTTTGATGCCGCCTACACCAAGCCGGGCGACATTCTGCACCGCGCAGACTCTGCCCCCGGCGCCGCCGATGCGGCCACCTGGTTCATCGCATCCCAGCAACCACTTCTGCCCGTGCTCTGCGTGCGCGTTACGGGGCGGATCGCCATCCATCGGCCCACCCTCTCCGCCACCGCCGGCATCGGCGGCAGCTCTGGCGCGGCTTTGGCCCTGTCGGCGCCCATCCTATCCGGCTGGCCAGCGGCGATCATTCAGGCCGAAGGCCGCGGCAGCGACCCCACCGACCTCCCCACCGACATAACGCCGGGCAGCTGGACCGTGCTGCTGCCAACCTTTGGCGCCGTGCAACTACGCCCGAACGATCAGCTGCAGGACGACCGCGGCCGAACCGCCATCATCGCCGCTGCGGAATTGACCGATCTCGGATGGCGCTTGCTCGCGCGGGAGAACACCACCTGACATGGCAGACCAATCGGATGTCGAAACAGCACTCGTCAGCGCCATCGCCGCAACCCTCTACCCCCAAGGCCCCAGCGCACCCAGCCTGATCACCGCGCCGTGCCGGATCTACCGTGGCGCCCCAACCTCGGCGGCACTCACCGCAGATCTTGCCGGCGGGGTGGTCAACGTCACCATCACGCCAGATGCCAGCGGACAGGAAAACACCACCCGCTACCCGGATGACCCTCAGCTGGGCACGCCCGTGCTGCCGGCGCTCACCGTGGCGGTTGCCGGGCAGACGGCAACCTTCGCCGGCTCGGCCAGCCTGGGCCAGGTGGCGGGCCTAGTGGTTGACAACATGGCCGTCGTCCACCGCACCCAGGCGGGGGATTCGCCAGCCCTCGTCGCCGCCACGCTCGCCAGCTACCTGCGAACCCGGCGCCTGGCTCTGGTCAGTGGTGCCACGCTCACCGTCCCGGATGCCACCACGCTCATCGGCCGGGTCGTGGCCGATCAGGTCGCCTACCGCGAAACCCGTCGGCAGCGGCAGCATTTCAAGGTATCGGTCTGGTGCCCAAGCGCCGACCTGCGCGACCGTGTTGCCACGGTGGTCGACCAAAGCCTCGCCGCCAGCCTGTGGCTACCCCTCGCTGACGGCGCCGCCGGCTACATGCGTGCAACCGCGTCGGTTGTGCTGGAACAAAGCCAGGTGGCCAACCTCTACCGCCGCGATCTGACCTACAGCATCGAATATCCAACCATCGTCGCGACCACCCTACCAGCGATGATTTTCGGCGACCTCCGCCTCACCCCGGCCGACGCCGGCTCCGTTCAAACCCTGTTGGCCTGAGGGAGTTTCCCCCGACATGAACATTCATCTCGTCGTCGTCGCAGCCTTCGCAACCTATGCCAAGGGCGACGTTATTACGGATTCCGCAACAATCACCGCAATCCTGGCCTCTGAAAATCATCGCAATGTGGTGCGGGTAACCGTGCTGGCGCAGCAAGGAGCTTAATCATGCCGATCGTTCAGCAGGGCAATGTCAACACCACCGCCTTGGTGGTGCCGGATCTTTATGTGCAGATCGTTCCGCCGCAAAACGTGGTCATCAACGGCGTGCCCACCAATGTCGTTGGCATGGTCGGCACCGCAAGCTGGGGGCCGGTCGGCACCCCGGTCGCAATCGGCACCATGTCAGACTACGCCCACACCTTCGGCCCCATTCTGGCGCGCAAATATGACCTCGGCACCCCGGTTGCCATCGCCGTGCAACAGGGCGCCTGGAACTTTCGCTGCGTGCGTGTGACCGATGGCACCGATACCGCCGCGGCCTTCCAGCTCCCCAACACCACCCTGGTGTTCACCGCGCTGTACAGCGGCTCGCTGGGCAATCAGATCACGGTCGCGCTGGATGTCGGGTCGAAAGCGTCCAGCTGGCGCCTCACGGTTTCCCTGCCGGGGTTGCAGCCGGAAGTCTACGACAATATCACCGGCAGCGGGGCGGCCTTCTGGCAAGCTTTGGCCAACGCGGTCAATCACGGCCAAGGCCCCCAGCGCGGCCCGAGCCAGTTGGTTGTCGCCAACCCAGGCACCACCTCCGCCGCCCCGGTCGCATTTTCCTGGAACTTCTCCTACGGCGTGCCTGGCACCGATGGCGCCACAACCATCAACGCCACCACGCTCGTCGGTGTCGATACCCTGCCACGCGCCGGCATGTATGCATTGCGCGGCCAGGGTTGCAGCCTCGCCGTCCTGGCCGATGCGGATGAGCCGGGTTCGTGGACCACGCAAGCCGCCTTTGGCTTGTCTGAGGGCATTTACATGATCCTCACCACCCAAGCGGGGGACAATATCGGCAGCGCCGTCTTCGCCAAACAATCCTGGGGCGTGGATACTTACGCGGTCAAACTGATGTTCGGCGACTGGGTATGGTGGAACGATCAAGCCAACCAGATTGTCCGCCTGGTCAGTCCGCAAGGCTTTGTCGTCGGCCGCCTCGCCAATCTGTCACCGGAACAGTCGAGCTTGAACAAACCGCTTTACGGCGTCATCGGCACGCAAAAATCGGGCAATCCCGGCTCCGGGCAGCTGGCCACCTATTCCAGCGCCGAGCTCTCAACCCTGTTGAGCGCGGGGATCGACGTCATTGCCAACCCGCAGCCCGGTGGCAGCTTCTGGGGCGTGCGTGGCGGCCATAATGGCAGCAGCAATGCGGCAACCAACGGCGACAACTACACGCGGCTGACAAACTACATCGCCGCCACCCTGGCCGCCGGCATGGGTCAGTATGTTGGCCAGGTCGTCAATGCCAGCCTGTTCCGCCGCATCCGCGCCACCCAGCTCAGCTTCCTGCAGGGCATGCTCAGCCAAGGCCTGCTCGGCAGCACCGATGGCAGCCTGCCATTCAGCGTGGTGTGCGATAGCAGCAACAACCCGCTGGCCCGCACCGGCCTCGGCTATGTCCAGTCTGACGCACAGGTTCGCTACCAGGCGATCAACGAGAAATTCATCGTCAACGTCGAAGGCGGCCAAACCGTCCAGGTCCAGCGCCAAATTGTCCCCACCGCACCCGGCGCCTTCGCGGCTTAAGGAGAACACGCAATGTCGATCAATACGTTTTCTGTCGGCCGTGACTGCCAACTCGTGCTCATGGGGCCATTCGGACGCGTCGACCTCACCCATGTCACCGGCTTCGAAAGCCGTCAGCGCACCGCCGCCGTTCGGGTCGATCGGATCGACGGCACCCAACTCGGCGCGGAGCTGCCGAAGGGATGGGAAGGCTTTTTCGAACTCGAACGCGGGTCATCCGCGGTCGATGACCTGGTCGCGCAGATGGAAGCCACCTATCACGCCGGCGGCACCGTCGCGGTCGGCAGCCTGTTTCAATACGTGAACGAGACCGATGGCTCCACCAGCACCTATCAATACGACGGCGCCGTGTTCAAGCTCAGCCAGGCCGGAAGTTGGCGCGGCGATCAAAGCGTCAAGCAGCGGCTGGAGTTTTTCGCCAGCACCCGCCGCCGCATCTAGTCACCGGGAGCCCCTTATGCCCTCAGAAAATGCCCGGCCCACCGCCACTCCTGCGGAGGCCGCCGACATCGTCGACAGTCTTGGCCGCACCCTCTCCCTCAGACGCCTCGGCCCGCTCGATCGGCTGCGGCTGTTTGAGGCAGCCGGCGCGGATCTCTCGCGCAACGACCGTTGGCTCGGCATGGCCGCGCTCGCCTGTTCGGTCAGCGCGATCGACGGTGTGCCCTACCCATTTCCCAACACCAAACACGCGGTCGAAGCGATGGTTCAGCGCCTCGGCACCGCAGGCACGTCGGCCGCGGCCGACTTCATCGCCGCCGAAACCCCGGCCGACCTGGCCCTGGCGGGAAACTGAGCCGGCACCCCGATCTGCTGGATCCGCTATATCTGTGCATGAACGGGGTGCCCTTCGACATTGCCTTCAGCCTGTCGCCCACAGCACGCTTGGCGTGGGTTGTGGCTGTTGGAACCTTAAACGGGCGCAGCTTTGATTGGGCCACCTTTCGCTGGTCCGATGATTGAGGTTGCCAGACAGGAGGTCCGCTCTTGCCGATTCAGCCACCTGAACCCATGCCGCAACCTCTGGCGGAGGCGTTGATCCTTTCAGCACCTACGCCGTTGACGCACGCGCCGGCGCACGCAGACCATTTCCCCTGGCTCCGTCGCCGCCCGCCCAACCCGCTTGTCCCCGACCTTGTGCCGGAAAGGCAACGCTGATGGAGGCCCAACATCGCATCGGCCTGCACATCGCACTGCAAGGCGGCGTCGCGGTCGGCCTGACCGGCATCAAGCGCGACCTCGATCATGCCGACCACGCCGCGATTGCGCTCGGGCTGGCCGCCTTTGGCATCGCCCCGGCGCGGCGGATCGTAGCACGCCCGTCCTCACCTGCGCCGGCTGCGCCGGATCAGGCCATGGAAGACAACCACGCCACTCCGCAGCAATGGCGCGATACCCCTCTCCATCCGGCACCGGTCCGCGCTGCTGCAATCGCGTCCGTCACCGTGCCAATGACCGGCGGCATGCCGGTATCTCCTGGGCCGCCACCCACAAGCGCGCGCGCCCTGGTGCTCGCCACGCTGGCACACCCTATCGAGGCCGCATCGCCACCCGCCCACCAGCGCGCCGCCACGCTCAGCCCGCCCGTGTTCCCACCGCCCATTGTCCTGCCATCCCTGCCGACGCTCCAATCCGCAGCGCCACCGCCAATCGGCACCGGCGCCGCACCCGGCGAGTCCCTATCCATCGCCCCTCGGCCCACCAGTGCCGGCAACCGTTCCAAAGCCGCACCAAGCGTCTGGACTGGCACGCCGGACGCCGCGCAAACCGTTCCACAGCAAACCCCATCGGCCGACCCTCAGTCGAACCCGTCGGACGCGCAACCCTATCAGGAAGGTCGCCTCATTCTGGACGGCGCCGTGCTCGGCCGCTGGATCATCGATCACCTGACACGCAAAATCGACCGGCCCACCGCCGCGGGCACCGCCGTTGACCCGCGGATGGGGCGCAACTGGCCCGGCCCGTTGTAAGGCCGTTAGGCCCCGTCCCGCCCTGCGCGAAGGAAACCGCCGCACATGTCAAACTTCGTCCTACTCGGTCCCATCCTGCTGCAAGGTTTCGAAATTCCGCAGCAGATCACCTGGGGTGGGCGGCAGAAACTCGCCATCCACACCCTGCCCGGGGGCGACCGTGTCATCGACAGCCTGGGCCGCGATGATATCGACATTTCCTGGTCGGGCGTCTTCTCCGGCCCGACCGCCAGCAGCCGCGCCCGCACGGTCGATCGGATGCGGGCCGATGGCGCCACCTGGCCGCTCACCTGGTCAACCTTCTTCTATTCGGTGGTCATCAAATCCTTGTAACTGCTCACCCCACCCCGACCAACGGGTATCCGAATAACGCATTTCGGGTCGCATCGAGCACGGATCGTCCGGTGAGTTTCGCTGTGCTTCCCATCGACCTGAAGGCAGCATAGGCCTCTGCACCCCA
>CAITOL010000135.1 GCA_903893975.1 uncultured Rhodospirillales bacterium
GTTGGAGGCTGAATCGCTTAGTCGCCCGCCACTTTCGCATTTCAGCACGCAACTCGAAGTGCCGGCAGACTTCGGTAGTTTCCTATCCCCGCAACCAGATCAAACTCCCATGAACACAACAGTTCGCGGGAGTTTTTTTGTGACCAGACGGCCGCCATAAAGGGCTTGTGCGATATCCCCTGCCGGCGTTAGGTCACGCATGTCATACGATTTCCAATTCGCTGCCGTCTGGGCCGCGCGTGACGAACTGGCCTGGGGGGCGTTGCTGACGCTCGAACTGTCAGCTGTCTCGATGGTGCTCAGCCTTATCATTGCCGTGCTCGGCGCATTCGGCCGCACCGCCGGACCGGCGCCGTTGCGCGCCGCCATTGCGGCCTATGTCGAAGCGGTGCGCAACACCCCGTTCCTGGTGCAGGTGTTTCTGATTTTCTTCGGCCTGCCCGCCATCGGGGTGCGTCTCGACGCGAATACCGGCGCATTGATCGCCATGGTGCTGAACGGCAGCGCCTACACCATCGAAATTGTGCGCGCGGGCATCGAGGCGGTGGGGCACGGCCAGGTAGAGGCCGCCGGCGCGCTCGGGTTGCATCGCTTTCAGGTGTTCCGCCTCGTGGTCTTGCCGCAGGCGCTGCGTACCATTTTCGCCCCGCTGGGCAGTCAGTTCATTCTGCTGATGTTGAATTCGAGCGTCGTCTCAGTCATTTCCGCCGATGAGCTCATGGCCGCGGCACAAGACGTGCAGTCCCGCACCTTCCGCAGCTTTGAAACCTATATCGTTGTCACCATCATATACCTGGCCTTGGCGAGCCTGTTCAGCGCCGTGTTCAACGGGCTGAACCGTCGCTTTTTCCCCGATTTGGCACGCAGCTAATGCGCGCGTTCAATCTCAGCGACCTCATTTTCCTGGTTGCCGCCGTCCGGTGGACACTCGCGCTTTCTGCCCTGGCGTTTCTCGGCGGTGGCTTGCTGGGCGCCGCAATTGCGCTGCTCCGGGTCTCCTCGCACGGTTGGGCGCGTTGGCTCGCCGCCAGCTATATCCGCCTGTTCCAGGGCACCCCGCTGCTGCTGCAACTGTTTCTGGTGTTTTTCGGCGCGGACATGCTGGGCATTCCCCTCGGGGCATGGTTGTCGGCCACCCTCGGCCTCAGCCTGAATGCCGGGGCATTTTTGGGTGAGATCTGGCGCGGCGCCATCCAGGCGGTGCCTCGCGCGCAGTCCGAAGCGGCGTCCGCCCTCGGGCTGCACTACCTGCCGCGCATGTTGCGCGTCGTGCTGCCGCAGGCGCTGCGCATCGCGGTGCCGCCCACGGTTGGCTTTCTGGTCAATCTGATCAAAAGCACCTCGCTGGCCGCGATTATCGGCTTCGTCGAGCTCACCCGCGCCGGTCAGCAACTGAACAACAATACCTTTCGGCCGTTCCTGATTTTCGGCGTCGTGGCCGCGATTTATTTCCTGCTCTGCTGGCCGCTCACTTTGATGGCGGCGCGGTTGGAAAAGCGACTGGCCGCCGCCTATCGTCGATGATATGAGACCTGCACGACGAACGAAGGGGAGGCAAAACATTGAAGCATTTTCTGGCCGCCATGCTGCTTGCGGCGTTGGCCATGGTGGCGCAACCCGCCGCCGCGCAAACCACGGACGAAATCATCAAAAAGGGCAGCATCAATATCGGCGTCCTGGTGGATCTGCCGCCCTATGGCATTTTGAACGACAAGCAGGAGCCTGATGGTTACGATATCGAGGTTGCCAACCTGCTCGGCAAATATCTCGGCGTGAAAGTCAACCTGGTGCAAATCACCAGCCCGAACCGCATCCCCTATCTGATGACCGGCAAGGTGGACCTGATCGTCGCCACCCTGGGCATTACCCCGGAACGCGCCAAGACCGTCACCTTCTCCATCCCCTACAGCATGATCGACAATGTCGTGTTCGCTAAAAAGGACTCGGGCATCAAGAGCATGGACGACCTGAAAGGTAAAAAGGTCGGTGTGCCGCGCGGCTCGGTGCAGGATGTGTTGCTGACCGCGCAGCTCGGCAGCGCGATCAAGCTGCAACGCTTTGATGATGACCCCTCCACCTACCAGGCGTTGATCGCCGGACAGGTGGACGCGATTGCCGAAACCGGCCTGACCGGCGACCAGATCTATGCCGCCAATCCCGGCGCAAATGTCGGCCGCGCCTTCACCCTGCTGCGCCAGCCCAACGGCGTGACCATGCGGCGCGAGCAGTGGAATTTGGAGAAATGGGTCAACACCTTCATCTACTTCGTCAAGGTGAACGGTGAGCTCGATGCGCTCTACAAAAAGTGGTTCAAGGAACCTCTGCCCAACCTGCCGGTGTTCTAAGCCACACCAGCCAGGATCGGGTGACGCAACCCGCTATTCAGGCCAGCCCGGCGACGGGCTGGCCTGAACTGTTTTAGCCACCGATGATAGTGCCTGCGGCGCGCAGCGCGGCAATTTCGTCGGCGGAGTATCCGGCTTCGCGCAAAATCGCGCCGCTATGCTCGCCCTGGTCCGGTGCGATGGCCACTGGCACCTTCGCCGCCGCACTCAAGGTGAACGGGCTATCAACCGTCAGCATACCGGTATCGGCCAGCGGGCGCAGAATGCCTGCGGCCAGGGCCTGCTGATCGCCCGCAATTTCCGGCACCGTGCCGACAATGCCGAAAGTCAGCCCAACCGCATCCAGAACTGCCCGCCACTCCGCCAATGGCCGGGTGGCGAAGATCGCGTCGAGCGTATCGATCAAGGCACGGGCATGGGTGCGCCGCGCCGCATCATCGATGAAGCGAGGGTCGCTGACCAACTCCGGATGCCCGATCGCGGCCGCCATCGCCGGCCATTGCCGCGCCTCAGAGGTCAGCGCCAGCAGGAACCACCGGCCATCGGCCGATTGATACATGTTGCTGAGCGCGCGCGGTGCTTCATGCCGTGGGCCGCGCACCGGAATTTCCACCCCGCAAAGCTGCGCCTGCACCAAAAAGCTGGAGGCCCACATGCCATTGGCGAGCAATGACGAGCGCACTTCGCTGCCCAAGCCGGTCTTCTCCCGCCGATACAGTGCGGTCAGAATGCCACTATACAGCGCCATACCGGTCGGGTGGTCGCCCATCCCGGCAATGGCGCGGCCTGGCTCAGTAAGGCTGTCGGCGCGCACATGGTCCATCAGCCCGCTGCGTGCCCAATAGGCCGTGACATCAAAGCCGGTCTTGCCGGCTTCCGGCCCTTCCTCGCCATAGGCGGTCAGTGAGGCGTAAATCAGCCGTGGATACTGCGCGGCGAAATCGCTATGGCGCACCCGCAGACGCTCGCGCACCGGCAGCGGCAGATTGGTGATGAACACATCCGCCTGGGAAACCAACCGCTCCAGTACCGCCCGCCCCTCCGGCGCCTTCAAATCCAGCGCCAGGCCGCGCTTGTTCCGGTTATCCATCAACCACGGAAAATTATGCTCGTTATGCTGCGGCATCCGGGAATAGGCGGTGTGCCAGGGGTCACCCTCCCCCGGTGCTTCAATCTTGATGACGTCGGCCCCGAAATCCGCCAGCACCGTCGCCGCCGCGGGGGCGGCGATATAGCTTGCGCAGTCGATCACTTTTAGCCCGGCGAAAATGGGGGCGGGATCGTTCATCGCGTTCCTCCTCGGATTTTTCCGGAACGCTAATTCAATCTCCGCCCCGGCGCCATAGGCCGCTACGGCCGTGGCAGGCGGGCGATGATCTTCTCAATCTCCGGCAAGATGCGCTGCACCACGATGTCGTTGCCTTCCCTGTTCAGGTGCCAAAGGGTGGTGCCCGGCTGACGATAGCCCTCAACATGCAATTCGTTGCGGCTGACGAGGCCGCCGGCTTGCATCGGCGGCAACAACACCACGCCCGGCACTTGCAAGGCCCGTGTTTCGGCGGCGAACTGATCCGGGGGCATAACTTCACTGCCAATCCGGAACACCAGCACCGCAACCCCGCGCGCGTGCAATGTGGTGGCGATGTCTTTCAAATTGGCGATCGCCGCTGTGCGGGAGGCAAATCCGCGCACAATGTCATTGCCCCCCGTCGCAACCAGGGCGATCTGCGTCCCGCTCGGCACCGCGCTGTCCAGCCGCCGCTGCGTGCGGCGCGACAATCTGCGTGAGAACGCGCGACAATCAAGGTGAGAAAGTCTTTTGACGCTTGCGGCGTAGGGAGGGCGTAGCCCGACCGGAGGCGCAA
>CAITOL010000136.1 GCA_903893975.1 uncultured Rhodospirillales bacterium
CGCCACCTTCTGCGTCTCGGCGACGGCCCTGATCATGATCCTGTTCTTCCCCGGCGGCTTCCTCGGCCGCCTGCTGCGTCCGGAGGGCCGGGAATGACCCCGTTGCTGGAAGTCAAAGGCCTCACCAAACGCTTTGGTGGCCTGATCGCGGTCAGCGATATCAGCTTCTCCATCGCCGGCGGCGAAATCCTCGGCCTGATCGGCCCGAACGGCTCGGGCAAATCCACCGTGATGAAATGCATCATGGGGATCGAACGGCCGAACGCCGGCGAAGTGCTGCTGGAAGGCACCAACGTCGCCGGCTGGCCCACGCATAAAATCGCCCGCCAGGGCATCGGCATCGTCTTCCAGCACGCCCGCCCGCTGCACCGGCAAACCGTGTTGGAACACATCATCCTGGCCCTGCTGCCGGATGACCTGCTGATGCTGCGCGCCAACCGCGCGGTGCGCGAACGGGCGGAAGTCATCGCCGAACGCGTCGGCCTCGCCGCCGTCATGCACCGCCTGCCGCGCACCCTGCCGTTCGCCGATCTGCGCCGGCTGGAACTGGGCAAAGCCATCGCCCGCAACCCGAAAGTGGTGCTGGTCGACGAACCCTTCGCCGGGCTGACCGCGACCGAGGTCGCCGATTTCTCCGAACTCATCGCCTCCTTCCGCGCCGAAGGCCATGCGGTGCTGCTGGTGGACCACAACGTCAAAAGCGTCGCCGCCTTGGTGGATCGCGCTCTGGCGATGTATCTCGGCGAATACGTCGCGCATGGCACGGCCGATGAGGTGATGCGCAACGAAACCGTCCGCCGCGTCTATCTCGGCGGCAAGCTCGAAGTCGCCGCCCGGCCGGATACCGGCGGCATCGCGCGCAAGCCGCTGCTCGGGGTGGACAATCTCAGCGTGCAATACGGCAAGGCGCAGGCGCTGGACAACGTGTCGATCACGGTGGGCGAAGGCGAATTCGTTTCCGTCGTCGGCCTGAACGGCGCCGGCAAAACCACCCTGTTCAACGCCATCTCCGGCCTCGTGCCCGCCTCCGGCAGCGTCACCTGGAACGGCCAGCCCCTCGCCGGCCGCAGCGCCGCCGCCATCGCCCGCGGCGGCATCGTGCAATGCCCGGAAACCCGGGAATTGTTCGGGGAACTCAACGTGCGGGAAAACCTGGACCTCGGCGGCCAGCATTTGCCCAAAGACGTCAGCGCCCGCCAGCTCGCCTGGTTGTTCGACCTGTTCCCCATCCTGCAGGAACGGCAAAACCAGGCCGCCCGCACCCTCTCGGGCGGCGAACAGCAAATGCTCGCCATCGCCCGCGCGCTGATGATGCAGCCCAACTTGCTGATCCTGGACGAGCCAACCCTCGGCCTCGCCCCGGTCATCCTCGAACAACTGTCGAAAGCGCTGGAGGCGTTGCGCCAAACCACCGATATCACCGTGCTGCTCGGCGAACAGAATGTCACCTTCGCCCTACCGCATGCGGATCGGGTTTATGTGCTCGAGCACGCCCGCATCGTCTGGGAAGGCCCGCCGGGCCGCTTCGCCGAAGAAGCCGGCGCCGGCTATTTGTCGGCACCGGGCGAGGCCGGCCCTGCCGGCCTCGCCCACCTGCCCTAGTACGTCGCCCGCCCGCCGGAAACGTCAAACACCGCCCCGGTGCTGAACGAGGCTTCCTCGCTCGCCAGCCAGCAC
>CAITOL010000137.1 GCA_903893975.1 uncultured Rhodospirillales bacterium
GTCAGGCCTTTTTTGACCGCATCATTTTCTTTTTCCTCATATTAATCATAGGCTTATGAGGAAAAAAATACCGTCAAATGACCTCAACTGGTTGACGGTATCGCGAGTTTTGGACGTGAGCAAGAGGTGATGATACCGTCAGAGATGCCGTCAAATTGGAGCGCTGCCTCCAAAATGACGGCGATTGATCCTGACAGGTATTTTTATTTATTTCAGTGGGTTAGTGCGATTTTTCAATTGTTGGCGGATGCCGCCGAAAGGCCCTAAATCATTCCCACTCAATCGTGCCGGGCGGCTTGCTGGTGATGTCGTAGGTGACGCGGTTGATGCCGCGGACTTCGTTGACGATGCGGCCGGCGACGCGGGTGAGGAAGGCCATGTCGAAGGGGTAGACATCGGCGGTCATGCCGTCGGTGCTGGTGACGGCGCGGAGTGCGCAGGCCATGTCGTAGGTGCGGCCGTCGCCCATGACGCCGACGGTGCGGACGGGCAGCAGCACGGCGAAGGCTTGCCAGATGGCATCATACAGGCCGGCGTTGCGGATTTCTTCCAGGTAGATCGCATCCACCCGTTGCAGCAGCGCCACTTTTTCCCGGGTGATGGTGCCGGGCATGCGGATGGCGAGGCCGGGGCCGGGGAAGGGGTGGCGGCCGACCAGGATTTCCGGGATTTTCAGCTCGCGGCCGAGCGCGCGGACTTCATCCTTGAACAGCTCGCGCAACGGTTCCACCAGCTGCATGCGCATCCGTTCCGGCAGGCCGCCGACATTGTGGTGCGATTTGATGGTGACGCTCGGCCCGCCGGTAAAGCTGACGCTTTCGATCACGTCGGGGTAGAGCGTGCCCTGGGCGAGGAAGTCGGCGCCGCCGATTTTGCGGGCTTCCTCCTCGAACACTTCAATGAACAGGCGGCCGATGGTTTTGCGCTTGGTTTCCGGGTCGGTCACGCCATCGAGTTCGCCGAGGAACAGGTCTGACGCATCGCGGTGCACCAGCTTGATGTTGAAGCGGTCGCGGAAGGTGCGGACCACATCATCCGCCTCACCCGCGCGCAGCATGCCGTGATCGACGAAAATGCAGGTGAGCTGGTCGCCGATGGCTTCGTGGATCAGCACGGCGGCGACGGCGCTGTCTACCCCGCCGGAGAGGCCGCAGATGACGCGGCCGGTGCCGACCTGGGCGCGGATGGCGGCGATTTGCGCATCCTTGAAGCCGGCCATGGTCCAGTCGCCTTTGAGGCCGGCGATGCGGTGGACGAAGTTATGCAGCAGCTTGGCGCCATCCGGGGTGTGCACCACCTCCGGATGGAACATCAGGCCGTAGAAGCGGCGGGTGTCGTCGGCGAAGGCGGCGAAGGGGGCGCCTTCCGAGGTGCCGACCGCGCGGAAGCCGGGCGGCAGGGCGATGACGCGGTCGCCGTGGCTCATCCACACTTCGTGCCGGCTGCCTTTTGGCCAGACGCCTTCGAACAGGGCGCAATCGTCTTTCACATCCACGAAGGCGCGGCCGAATTCGCGGTGGTCGGAGCTGGCGACCTGGCCGCCGAGCTGTTCGCACAAGGTCATCTGGCCGTAGCAGATGCCGAGCACCGGCACCCCGGCGGCGAACACGCTTTGCGGGGCGCGCGGGGAATTGCCGTCTGGCACGCTGGCCGGGCCGCCGGACAGGATGATGGCTTTTGGCGCGTAGGCGGCGATGCGTTCCGGGGTGGCGTTATAGGGGAAGATTTCGCAATAGACCCCGCCTTCGCGCACGCGGCGGGCGATGAGCTGGGTCACCTGGCTGCCGAAATCGAGAATCAGAACGCGGTCTGCGGCATCGGCCATGGTGGCACCTCATAGAGATCGGAGAAGGGGGCGGATTGGCGAAGGGCGCGGGTTTGCCGCAGGCGGCGGCTTTGGGCAAGGGCGGGGTGGGCGGTCGCCACGCTACGACGTGCCCAGCCGTTCCAGCGCGGCGGCGAAGAAGCCGTCCGTGCCGTGCTGCAACGGGGTGAGGCGCAGGGCTTCCCCATCGCAGTTGGCCGGTGCGTCCGGCCAAGCGGTGCTGACCGGCACCGGGCGGAAATCCGGGTGCTCGGCGAGGAAGGAGGCGATCTGCATCTCGTTCTCCTCCAGCAGCAGGGAACACGTGGCATAGACCAGCCGGCCGCCTTTGCGCACCAGTTCGGCGGCGCGGCGCAGGATGGCGGCTTGTTTGACTACCAGCTCCGACAGGTCGGTCGGCTTCAGGCGCAGCCGGGCATCGGGGTTGCGGCGCCAGGTGCCGGTGCCGGTGCAGGGCGCATCGACCAGCACCCGGTCGAAGGTGCCGGCGCGGCGCTTGACCCATTTGCCGGTGGCCTCGATCAGGTATTGCTCGACATTATGCACCCCGGCGCGACGCAGGCGTTTGACCGCGCCTTCCAGCCGCGGGGCGGAGACGTCGCAGGCGACGATGTGGCCCTGGTTGCGCATGGTCATGGCCATTGCCAGGGTTTTGCCGCCGGCGCCGGCGCACCAGTCTGCCACGCGCATGCCCGGCTCGGCGCCGACCATGGCGGCGACCAGCTGGCTGCCCTCGTCCTGGATTTCCACCAGGCCGGATTGGAAGGCTTTGCCGGTGCTGACCGGGCGGCGGCCTTCGATGCGCAGGCCCCAGGGGGAGAGCGGGGTGAAGGTGCTCTCGATGCTTTCCAGCGCCAGGGCGGCTTTGGCATCGTCGCGAGTGCCGGTCAGCAGGTTGACCCGCAGATCCAGCGGTGCCGGGGTGCCCATGGCGGCCATTTCCGGCCCCAGCGCGTCGCCGAAGCGGGCTTGCAGATGCGGCACCACCCAGTCCGGCACTTCCAGCCGGATGGCCAGCGGCATGTCCGGATGGTCCAGTCCGTGATGTTCGATGCCGCGTAGCCCGGCTTTTTCTGCCCCCGTGAGCACCGAAGGGGCGTATTGCCCGCCGGAATAGGACTGCACCACGCCGTCCAGGGTCCAGCCTTCTAGCAGCAGGGAGGCGGCGACCAGCAAACGCGGGGTTTGTGCGCCGCCGGCGCGCGCCAGCCACCAGCCGAGCCGGCGGCGGGCGCGCAGCACCGTCCAGGCGCGTTCGGAGACCGCGCGGCGGTCGCCGGAGCCGATGAAGCGGCGGTCGCGGAAGAACGCGTTGGCCACCGCATCGGCTGGCTTGCGGGTGGCGGCCTCCACACTGCTGACGAGTTCGACGGCGGCCAGCAGCCGGGCGGCTGGCGTCATCTAGCCGTCCTGCCGATAGTTCGGCGCTTCCCGGGTGATCGCCACATCGTGCACATGGCTTTCACGCAGGCCGGCGCCGGTGAGGCGACGGAAGCGGGCGTTCTGTTGCAGGTCGGCGATGGTGCGGCTGCCGGTGTAGCCCATGCCGGCGCGCAGGCCGCCGACCATCTGGTGCAGCACGGCGGAGACCGGGCCCTTATAGGCGACGCGGCCTTCAATGCCTTCCGGCACCAGCTTCAGGCTGTCCTTAATGTCCTGCTGGAAGTAGCGATCCGCCGAGCCGCGCGCCATCGCGCCCATGCTGCCCATGCCGCGATAGGATTTGTAGGAGCGGCCCTGATAGAGGAACACCTCGCCCGGCGCTTCGTCGGTGCCGGCGAGCAGGCTGCCGACCATGACGCAGCTGGCACCGGCGCCAATGGCTTTGACGATATCGCCGGACTGGCGGATGCCGCCATCGGCAATCGCCGGCACGCCGTGGCGCTGGCAAATCTCGGCGGCTTCCAGCACGGCGCTGAATTGCGGCACGCCGACGCCGGCGACGATGCGGGTGGTGCAGATGCTGCCCGGCCCGATGCCGATTTTCACCGCATCCGCGCCGGCATCAATCAAAGCGGCCGCGCCTTCGGGGGTGGCGACGTTGCCGGCGATGACCTGCACGGCGTTGGACAGCTTCTTGATGCGGGTGACGGCTTCCATCACCCCGGCGGAATGGCCGTGCGCGGTATCGACCACCACCACATCCACCCCGGCGGCGATCAGCGCCTCCGTCCGTTCGAAGCCTTCATCGCCGACGCCGGTGGCGGCCCCGCAGCGCAGGCGGCCCATTTCGTCTTTGTTGGCGAGCGGATGGGTTTGCGCCTTGTCCATATCCTTGACGGTGATCAGGCCGACGCAGCGATAGGCGTCGTCCACGACCAGCAGTTTTTCGATCCGGTGCGCGTGCAGCAGGCGGCGGGCTTCATCGGGGCCGACGCTGCCGGTGACGGTGACGAGGTTTTCCCGCGTCATCAATTCGTAGACCTTGAGCGACGGGTCGGTGGCGAAGCGGACGTCGCGGTTGGTGAGGATGCCGACCAGGCGGCCGGTGTCGCGTTCCACCACGGGGATGCCGCTGATATGGTTCATCGCCATCAGCGCGCGGGCATCGGCGAGGGTTTGGTCGGGGTGGATGGTCAGCGGGTTGACCACCATGCCGGACTCGAATTTCTTCACCATACGGACCTGGGCGGCCTGTTCGGCGATGGTCAGGTTTTTATGGATGAAGCCCATGCCGCCATGCTGGGCCATGGTGATGGCCATCATGTTTTCGCTGACAGTGTCCATCGCCGAGGAGATCAGCGGGATGTTCAGCGCGATGGTGCGGGTGAGCTTGGTGGCGGTGTCCACCGCCGAGGGGATGATCTCGGAATAGCCGGGAACCAGCAAAACGTCGTCAAACGCCAGCGCTTCGATAATGCGCGACGATGCAACGGGACTCGTGGGGATGTTCTGATCTGTCATGGCCGGGCCTTTCCGTAACCTTGACGCGTCCTCATAGTCGGGTGCTCCGGAGGGCGCAAGCAGTCCTGCGTGACAGTTGGGCTGCTATGCGTTGCGCCGGTCAGGCGTTGTCGCCACGGAAGCCCATGCCGAGGACGTAAAGCTCGCTGCTGTCTTTGCGGCTGGCGGGCGGTTTGACGTGTTTGACCTGGGCGAACATGCGCTTCATCGGCGTGAGCATCAGGCTTTCCGTGCCGCCCTGGAACACTTTGGCGACGAAGGCGCCGCCGGGGGCGAGGATGTGGCTGGCGAATTCCAGCGCCATTTCCGCCAAAGCGATGATGCGCAGATGGTCGGTGGCGGCGTGGCCGGTGGTGTTGGGGGCCATGTCGGACAGCACGACATCCACCTTGGCGCCCATCAGAGCGGTGAGGCGGGCGGGCATGTCTTCGTCGTTGAAATCACCTTCCAGGAAGGTGGCGCCCTGCACCGGGTTGATCGGCAGCAGGTCGAGCCCGAGCACCTTGGCCGCGCCGCGCTTGACCGCGACCTGCGCCCAGCCGCCGGGGGCGGCGCCGAGATCGACCACCAGGCAGCCGGGTTTGATCAGGCTGTAGCGATCATCCATCTCGATCAGCTTGAAGGCGGCGCGGGAGCGGTAGCCCTGCGCCTGGGCGGCGGCGACATACGGGTCGTTCAGCTGCCGTTCCAGCCAGGCGCGCGACTGCACGCTGCGCTTGTTGGCTTTGCGGACATGGACGGTGAGGCCGCGGCTCGAAGACGGGCCTTTGCCGGATCGGGAGGACATTTTTGCTGCCAGAGGTGAAAGGTTAGCGCGCGAAGCCGCGGGCGCGGTCGGCGCGCATCATACGCAACAACATGCCTTCGCGCAGCCCCCGATCGGCGACGAGCACGTGCGGGGCGGGCCAGAGCTGCTGGATGGCGGCGAAAATGGCGCAGCCGGGCAGCACGAACTCCGCCCGTTCCGGGCCGACGCAGGGGTGTTCGCTGAGGCCGGAACGGCCGAGGGCTTGCAGGCGGGCGAGGGCGGTTTGCGCTTCGTCATGGGTGAGCACGGCGCCGTCGACGGCGAGGCGGGAATAGCGCGGCAGGTCGAGCACGATGCCGGCCAGCGTGGTGACGGTGCCGGAGGTGCCGAGGAAGTGCACCCCGCCCTGGCGCAGTTCCTGGCGGATGCAGTGCACGCCTTCGAACGGGCGCAGGCGTTCGGTTACGTCGTCCACCATCGCCTGAAAGCCGCTGGCTTCGAAGCCGGCATGGCCGAAGCGTTCGGCCAGCGTGACCACGCCGACCGGCAAGGAGATGGTGCCGATGAGCTGCGGGCCGCAGCTTTCGGCCGGGGCGAGGCGGATCCAGGACAGCTCGGTCGAGCCGCCGCCAATGTCGAACAGCAGCGCGCGGCGGGCCTCGCCTTGGTATGCCTTGGCGCCTTGTAGCAAGGGGGAGCAGCTTTCGAGCGCCAGCTCGGCTTCCTCGCGGGTGGAGATCACCTCGATCGGCAGGCCGGTTTCGTGGCGCACGCGGTCGAGAAATTCCCGGCCGTTGCTGGCGCGGCGGCAGGCTTCGGTGGCGATGGCGCGCAGGCCGCGTACCGGGCGGCGGGTGAGGCGGTGGGCGCAGGCGTGCAGGGCGCCGAGGGCGCGGTCCATCGCGAGGTCGCTCAGCCGGCCGGTGGCGTGCAGGCCTTCGCCGAGGCGGACGATGCGGCTGAAACTGTCGAGCACGCGGAAGCCGTCGGGCGTGGGGGCGCCGACCAGCAGGCGGCAATTGTTGGTGCCGAGGTCCAACGCCGCGAACGCAGGGGCCGGGGGGCGGCCTCTGTCCAGCATAATCGGGGCGGCGGTTGCGGGCATTGGTGTGGGGCGGCTCTGGCAATGGTTAAGCGCCTATCATCCGCTTTTTGCCCAGTGCGGGGCAAGCGGCAAATCGAACCAATGCCTGCAATGCGCCCAATGCGGGGGCAGCCAGTTGCGTGGTGCGGCGGGAGCGTGCTAGACGGCCCGTCCTGCGCTTGGGGGATAGTTTAGCGGTAAAACTCTCGGCTCTGACCCGTGCATCCTTGGTTCGAATCCAGGTCCCCCAGCCAGCAGAATTTCCCCGGTTTCGGGGTTCGCCACCTCCTCCTCTCCACCATGATCTGGATCAATGATCCCGGTGCTTCCGGTGTGGTCAGCTTGCGGCCTTGTTGACTGACAAGGATGCATCGCCATGGATTATGCCGATCCTGCCTGTGCCTACTGCCCGTCTACTGTGCGTGCCTGCCGGCAGGGGGAGGCGGAGGCGCGGGGGCCGGGGTTTTGTCCGTCCAAGGTTGATCCGCAGACCCAGGCTGCGGCGCGGGCGATGTATGATGAGCCCGAGACGCATCGGGTGGCGATTGAATCGGCCATTGTCGAGGCGGAGGGCTACTGCAAATGGACCCGGGTGGAGGAGATTGTGCAGTTCTCCAAGCGGATGGGTTTCAAGAAACTGGGCATCGCCAACTGCATCAGCTTTGTCGATCATGCCTATACGCTGACCGGGATTTTGGAATCGCACGGCTTTGAGGTGGTTTCGGTGGCGTGCAAGAACGGCAATATTCCGAAGGAGGAGATCGGGCTGACGGATGGGCAGAAAATCCGTCCCGGCGGGTTTGAGGCTTTGTGCAACCCGGTGGCGCAGGCGGAATTGCTGGCCGAGCATGGCTGTGAGTTCAATATCGTGCTCGGGCTGTGCATCGGCCATGACAGCCTGTTCTTCAAGCATGCCAAGGGGCTGTCCACGGTGTTGGTCGCCAAGGACCGGGTGTTGGGGCACAACCCGGTGGCGGCGCTGGCGTTGGCGGATAGTTATTATGATCGGCTGTGGGGGCCGCAGCGCCCGGCCAAGGCGCCGAAATTGCCGCCGGCGGGGCGTAAAGCCGGCTAGCGGCGGGCGTGTTTGAGCAGCGGGAGCACCGAGGCGAGGTTGAGGGCGGCGAGTGCGACCATGGCGAGCAAGGTGCCCGCGGGGCCGCTGAGGTTGAGCAGCGCGGCGCCGAGGGCGGGGGCGGCGGATTGGGCGATCAGGGCTGGCATGGCTAGCCGGCCCAGCAGGGTGGCGTAGCCGTCGCGGCCGAAAATCGCCAGCGGCACGGACCCGCGGGCGATGGAGCGCAGCCCTGCGCCGGTGCCGTAGAGCAGGATGCCGGCGGCGGCGAAGGCGGGGGCAGCGAAGACCAGCGCCAGGCCGGCGGCGGTGAGCACGGTGGCGATGCCCATGGTCCAGACCGGGTGGTGTTTGCGCGCCAGCACCATTTCCACCAGCCGGGCGCCGACCTGGGCCGGGCCGATCAGGGCGCCGAGGGCGACGGCGGCCTCCGCACTGGTTCCACGGTCTTGCAGCAACGCGATGAGGTGGACGGAAATCACCGTCATCACCACGGCGGAGACGGTGGTGTTGATGGCGACCAGCCAGAAGCTGAGGCGCAGGCCGGCGGGGACGAGGCTGGCGGGGGCGCTGCCGGCGGTTTGGGTGGCGGGGCGAGGCGGCTGGCGGGGTTCGCGCGGCAGGCCGAACAGATAGAGCGGCAGCACGATGGCGAGGTCGATGCCGGCATAGGCCAGGCAGGTGCCGCGCCAGCCGACGTAATTGACGAGCATTTGACTGAGCGGCCAGCACAGCGTGCTGGCGAAGCCGCCCCACAGCGTGGTGAGGGTGATGGCGCTGCGGGCCTGGTCGCCGTAGAGGCGGCCCAAGGCGGCGAAAGCGGGGTCATACAGCCCGGCGCCCATGCCGATGCCGAGCACCACCCAGGCGCCGAGATAGGCCAGTTCGTTCGGGGCCACCGCCAGCAGCACCATGCCGAGCGCCAGGATGATGGCGCTACCGCCGAGCACCGGGCGGCCGCCGAACTGGTCGATCAGCCGGCCGACTTTGGGCGAGACGAGGCCGGAGATGAGGAAGCCGAGCGACAGGCCGCCGGCGATCCAGGTGTAGTTCCAGCCGGTATCGGCCTGGATCGGCCGGGCCAGCACGGCGATGAGGTAGTAGGAACTGCCCCAGGCCAGGATTTGCGCAATCCCGAGCGCGCTGACGACCAGCCAACGTGGATGTCGCACGCTCGGGGGCTGCCGGGTTGGGTTAGAGGGCGGCGATGATGGCTTCGGCGCTGCTGACCTGGAAGTCGCCGGGGGCTTCGATGTTCAGCGTGGTGACCTTGCCGTCCACCGCGATCAGCGCGAAACGCTGGCTGCGCACGCCCATGCCGCGCGCGACGAGGTCGAGTTCTAGGCCCATCGCCTTGGTCAGCGCGGCGGAGCCATCGGCGACCATGGTGATGTCATCGGTGACGCCGGCGGACTTGCCCCAGGCGCCCATGACGAAGGCATCGTTGACGGACAGGCAGACGATGGCGTCCACGCCCTTGGCCTTGATGGCGGCGGCGTGTTCGACGAAGCCGGGCAGGTGCTTGGCCGAGCAGGTCGGGGTGAAGGCGCCGGGCACGGCGAAGAGCACGACTTTCTTGCCCTTGAACAGGTCGTCGGTCGAGACTTCCTTCGGGCCGTCGGCGGTCGCGCGCATCAGCTTCATCGACGGAATGGCGTCGCCAACTTTGATCTGGCTCATGTCTGAATATCCTCAGTGGTCAGGTTGCAGGTCTCGGCGTGGCCCATCGTTGTTGGCCCCCCGGGCGGATTCCTAGCCGGTCCGGCCCGACGTGTCACGTGAGCCTTGCTTTACGCGGCGCGACGGCCAAAATAGGCGGCATGGTAGACCAATCAACCCGCCTGGCGCCCGGTGCGCGGGCCCCTGAGCCACGCAACCCGAGCGAGACCTCGCTGTCCGGGCAAGTGCTGATCGCGATGCCGACGCTGACCGACAGCAAGTTCACCCGCAGCGTGATTTTCATGTGCGCGCACACGCATGAAGGCGCGATGGGCATTGTGATCAACCGCCCGCTGGCCGCACCGCGTTTCGCCGATTTGCTGAAGCAGCTTGAGGTGACGCCCACGCCGCCGGCGCGGGAAATCCGGCTGTGCGATGGCGGGCCGGTGGATAAGGGGCGCGGCTTTGTGCTGCATACCGTCGATTGGACCGGGGAGGGCAGCTTACGGGTGGACGAGAATTTCGCCCTGACGGCGAGCCTGGATGTGCTGAAGGCGATCGCCGAGGGTGGCGGGCCGGCGGAATGCGTGCTGGCGCTGGGTTATGCCGGCTGGGGGCCTGGGCAGCTGGATGCGGAAATTCAGAGCAACACCTGGCTGTCTGCCCCGCCAGATGCCACGCTGCTGTTTGATACCGCCAACGACACCAAATGGCAGCGGGCGCTGCGCAAGCTGGGGGTGGACCCGATTTTGCTGTCTGGCGTGGCTGGGCATGCCTGATAGGGCCGATTGATGGCGCTGAACCGCGCGCAGCGCGACCGGATGGGGCGAGGCTGGGAACATCATCGCAACCGGCGTTACGCCGAGGCTGAACCGTTTTATCGGCAGGTGTTCGCCCAGGCCCCGGATGACCCGGAGGTGGTGCACCTGCTTGGGGTGGTTGTGCTGCGCCAGGGGCGCACGGATGAGGCGCTGACGCTGCTCGGCAAGGCCGCCGCCCTGGTGCCCGGCTCCGTTGAAATCCAGAACGACCTTGGCAACGCCCTGAAGCAGGCGGACCGGCCGGATGAGGCGCTGCGGCACTACGATGCCGCGCTGGCGCGGGCGCCGGAGCGGGGGGAGATCCATAACAACCGTGGCAGTGCGTTGCAGGCGCTGGGCCGCACGGACGAGGCCATGGCCTGCTATGCCCAGGCGCTGGCGTTAAAGCCGAATTATACGGAGGCGCATCGCAATACCGGACAGAGCCTGGCGTATCTGCGGCGCTGGCCGGAGGCGCTGGCGGCGGCGGATCGGGCGATTTCGCTGCGCCCGACCTATGGCGCGGCGCATGGCGACCGGGGGCGGGCGCTGGCCGAGTTGCGGCGGCCGGCGGAGGCCTACGCGGCGTTGCGGCGGGCGCTGGATGTTTCGCCGTACGATGTGGATGTGCTGCGGCCGGCATTGGCGGTGCTGAAACTGTTGCAGCAGCATGAGCCGGCGTGCCGGCTGGCGGACCGGCTGCTGGAAGTGCTGCCGGGCGACCCGGAGACGTTGCTGGCCAAGGGGGTGGCGCTGTGGCAGCTGCGCCAGTCGCAGGCGGCGCTGGCGTGCTTCGACCAGGCGATTCAGGCGGCGCCGACCAGTGCGGCGGCGTGGAATTCGCGTGGGATGGCGGAATTGCAGATGAATGCGGTGGCGGCGGCGGAAGCTTCGTTCCGCCATGCCATGGTGCTGGCGCCCTATCTCGCCGATAGCTACTCCAACCTGAGCGTGGCACTGCTGGCCGACCGGCGGGACGATGAGGCGTTGGTGGCGGTGGATGCCGCGTTGGCGCGGGCGCCGGGCTTGGCAACGGCGCATTTCAACCGCGGACTGATTTTGCTGAAGCTGAGTGGATACCGGCAAGGCTGGCGCGAGGCCGAATGGCGCAAGGTGACCGAGGAAAGCGCCTATAGCGGCGATTACCGTGACGAACGCTATGCCCAGCCGTTGTGGTTGGGGCAGGAGCCGATCGCCGGGCGGACGCTGTTTGTTTACCGCGAGCAAGGCTTGGGCGATACGGTGCAGTTTATCCGCTACGCCGTCGCGATTGCGGCGATGGGCGCCAAGGTGGTGGCAGCGGTACAGCCGCCGTTGCGGCTGCTGCTGGCGCAGTCGCTGCCGACGATCCAGGTGATCGGGGCCGACGAAACGCCGCCGACGTTTGATTTTCATTGCCCGATGCTGAGCCTGCCGGTGGCGGTGCATGAGGCGGGGCTGCCAATCCCGATGCCGGAGGGGTATTTGCACGCCGAACCGGCAGCGGCGGCGCAGTGGCAGGACCGGTTGGGGGCGCGGCCGGGGCTGCGGGTGGGGATTGCCTGGTCTGGCAATCCGAAGCACCGGAACGATCGCAACCGGTCTATGCCGCTGGAGGTGTTGCTGCCGTTGCTGCGCCAGCGCGACGATATTGCCTGGGTGGTGGCGCAGAAGGATGTTTCGGAGGCCGATGTCGCGCTGTTGCAAACCCTGCCACAGGTGGCGCGCTATGACGCGGAACTCGGGGATTTCGCCGATACGGCGGCGATGCTCGCGGGGCTGGATCTGCTGATCTCGGTCGATACCAGCGTGGTGCATCTGGCCGGGGCGATGGGGCGGCCGGCCTGGCTGATGCTGCCCTATGGCGGCGAGTGGCGCTGGCCGCGCGCGGCGGTAACGACCGAGTGGTATACCAGCCTGCGGCTGTTTCATCAGGCCGCCCGCAGCGATTGGGCGGGCGTGGTGGCGGCGGTGGCGGCGGCGTTGCCACCCCGCCTTTAGGCAGGGTGGCGGACGGCGTGCTTCAGGCGCGCAGATGTTCGCGGAAGAAGGCGACGGTGCGGGATTGCGCCAGCGCCGCATCGGGGGCGCTGTAGCTGCCACGCTCATCACAGCCGAAGCCATGCTGGGCGCCGGCATAGACATAGATGGCGACGCCGGGCTGGGCGGCGCGGACTTTTTCCACGTCGCTCATCGGAATGCCCGTGTATTTTTCGCCGAAATGCAGCTGCACCGGGCAGTTCGGCACTTCGGTTGCGGTGCCGGCAACGCCGCCGCCATACCAGCCGCTGGCGGCCTTGAAGGCCTTGCTGCGGGTGGCGCCCCACCAGGCGATGGTGCCGCCGTAGCAATAGCCGACAATGCCGACCGGAACCCCACCGAGCGCGGCGGCCGCGGCTTCGATATCCATCACCGCGCCGGCATCGGGCACTTTGCCGCGCAGATCGCGGCCGGCGGCGATGTCGTCCCCGGTATAGCCGAGTTCCACGCCGCGCTGGGCGCGATCGAACAGCGCCGGGGCGATGGCGCGGAAGCCTTCGGCGGCGAGGCGGTCGACCATGTTGCGGATGTGATGGTTGACGCCGAAGATTTCCTGAATGACGACGACGCCGGCGGTGGCGTCGGCGGGGCCGGCCTGATAGGCGCTGAAGCTGTGGCCATCGGCGGCGGTAAGGGTGACAGTCGTGCCCATCGGAAAGGCTCCCGGTGTTGAAGTTGCGCGTTGCGGCGGTTGAGGCTGTAGCATGAACGAGGTGGCCGACAGGTCAAGATGACCGGGCCCGTCGCCGACGTTTACAGTTTGCTACATAAGGTGCGCGTGAGCCGGGGATGACAGAAGCGGCCGCGAGATTGCTGATTTGGGTCGCAAAAATGATAGAAAACGACTTTATTTCAGCACGTTACTTCGACTGACGCGGGCGTAGACTGACGGTGGCGATGGATAGCGGGGGGGGCGACGGCTGTCGGAGATTTTTACAGGTTGTATCAGGGTGTCCGCTGCCCGGGCGTTTAAAGGCATGTAATACAATGTTTTATTTCTTTGGCACGGTCCGTGCATAATAGCTGGCATAGGCTACGAGTTTAGCTGCGGATGCGTGTTTTGATCCTTAGGAGCGTTTGATGTCCAGGAAGTCTTATTACCTCTCCACTGCTGCCGCAGTTGGTATGCTGATTTCAGCCAGCGTTTCGTCGGCAGCGACGATTACGCTTAATATGGCGAACCCGCTCGGCGGGGCGGCCGGAACCTATGGCCAGCTGACCGATGTCGGGACGTCGTCGTCGCTGTATGCGCTGCTGTTTCCGCAGTTCGATTCGGCGCTGGGGACGTTGAGCAGCATCTCGCTGACCCTGGATATTGATTACGATACGGTTGTGACGGTGAGCGCGCTCAGTGCCGCCACGGGTTATGCCGAATTGCAGACGAGCTTCAAGGCGTTTACGCCGGGTGGCAAGTCGCTGACCGACACGTTCATTCTCGGCTCGTTCGATTATTCGTTGGGTGCCGGGCAGACGGTTTCGAACGAAGACAGCATCGGCCCGAAGGTCGAGGTTAAGCTGGTCAACGACACGACCGATCTGGCGGCCTTCACCGGGACCGGCAATGCGACCGTTGGGTTCTATACCTCGACCGCCTCGCTGCTGTCGGCGACCGGTGGTACCGCGACGGGTTCGCAGGTGACGCAGTTGGATATGCAGGGCACTGTAACGTATACCTACACACCCACCCCGCCGCCGTCGACCAATGCGCCGGAACCGATGACAGCCGCGGTGCTGGCCGCTGGGCTGGCTGGTTTGGCCGCCGTGCGTCGCCGCAAGGCCTGAACGCTGACGACTTCGGATCAAAACGCTCCGTGACGGAAATGGCGGCCTTCGGGTCGCCATTTTTGTTTTCGGCGGCCGCTTGCCACGCTTCGATACGGTGGATGGACCATGGACCTGACCTGTTATGTGCGCGATGGCTGGTCGCCGGAGATCCGCCCGGCGCCGGCCACGCGGGACTGGATGGACGCGACGCCGGATAGTTTTGCCTATCGCTGCCTGCCGTTGAACATTGCCAACGCGCATGGGTGGGAGGTGCTGTCCCCCATCGCATTTGAGGCGACGTGGAATGGCGGGGCAGCGCAGCAGGATATCGAACTGCGGCTGCCGGAGGGGAGCGAGGCGCAGGCGCGGCCGGTTTCGTTGTTCGGGCAGGGGGTGCTGACGTTCCATATTAACGGGCTGATGCGCACCGCACCGGGCTGGAATATGTGGGTGGGTGGGTCGCCCAATCGGCCGAAGGATGGCATTGCGCCGTTGACCGGCATCGTGGAGACGGATTGGTCGCCGTATAGCTTCACCATGAACTGGCGCTTCACCCGGCCTGGCTGCACGGTGCGGTTTGCGGCGGGGGAGCCGATTTGCTTCTTCTTTCCGGTGCAGCGGGCGGCGTTGGCGCAGGTGACGCCGCAAATGCGGCCGATGGCGGAGGAGCCGGATTTGCAGGCGCATCACCGGGCGTGGAGCCAGTCCCGCTTCGAATTCAATGCCCGCATGGCCGCGACCCCACGCGGCGCCATCCCCCCGGCGGAGACCTGGCAGAAGCGGTATTATCGCGGCGAGGATATGGCGGGCGAGTAGGTGGTGACCGACCATTTCAGCAAATTGCGGCTGCGGCCGTTCGCGCCATTGGCGGCGGCGGTGACGCCGTTCGATCCGGTGGCGCCGGTGGCGCTGGCAACCGATACCGGGCAACTCGGGCGGGCGATGGGCGAAGTGGCGGCGGCGTTGCGGGATGGCCGGCTGGAGAGCGACGATGGGCGCATGGCGGTGGTGCGGCGCCTCGGCGCGTTGGGGCTGGGTGAGTCCGAGGCGTTGGAGGTGCTGTGGGCGGCGATTGATACCGCCCGGGAAGCGGGGTGAGCGCTAACCAGCCGCGAAGGCTGCGAAGGAGGCGACCAGGACTTCATAGGTCGGGCGTTTGAAGTCTGGGGCCAAAGCGGGCAGTTCGTGCAGCGCCGCCCAGCGCCAGGCGTCGAATTCCGGGTGGGGGTCGGCGTCGAGCCGGATGTCGTGGTCCTGGCCGAGGAAGCGCAGGGCGAACCAGCGTTGGCGTTGGCCGCGGTAGCGGCCGCCGAAGGCGCGGCCGATGAGCGGGGCGGGTAGATCGTAGGTCAGCCAGTCCGGGTGTTCGCCGATGATTTCGGCGTGGGCGGTGCCGATTTCCTCCGCCAGTTCGCGCAGCACGGCGGTGCGCGGGTCTTCATCGGCGTCGATCCCGCCTTGCGGGAGCTGCCAGCCGCCGCCTTTGCCGCGCATGGCGACGGGCAGATCTTTACGGCGGGCGACGAAGATGCGGCCGGTGCGGTCGAACAGCGCGGCGCCGACATTGGGGCGATAGGGCAGGGTGTTGGGGTCGATCATGGCGCAGCTTTACCGCAGAGTTGGCGGTTTTGCACCTATGGCGTGGCGGGGGGCGTGGCTGGGGCTTTCGCCAGGGCGCTGACCGGGACCAGCACCAGGTTGCGGGCGGCGAGGCTGGTGGACCAGGCGGCGAGGCGGTCCAGCAGCACCGGTGTGGGGGCGCTGGCGAGGCCGAGGGCGGTGCCGGTCTGGAGGGCGCGGTCGGCGAGGCGGTCGAGCCGGGCGTCGATTTCACTGCGCACGGCGGCGCGATCATCGAGCACGATATCGACGGCGCGGCTGGCGAGGGGCGGGGTGATGCCGGGCAAAGTGGCGGCGGGGCGCGGGTCGATATAGAGCAGGCCGCGCTGGGCGAGCACGGTCAGCACGTCCGCCATTTGCGCGGAGCTGGCGAAGCGTTCGCCGTGCAGAGCGCCGAGCGCGCCGGAGACGCCGACATAGCCGGAGAGGTCGCCCAGGGCGCGTTGCAGCTGGGCGAGGTTCTGGTCCAGCGTGGCGCTGGTGAGCAGGGCGCGCGGGCCGGGATCGGCAATACCGTAGCTGTTGGGCTCCATCGGCAGGGCGATCAGCATTTCATGCCCGGCGGCGCGGATGCGGGCGAGCAGGTCTGGCGCGAGCTCGGCATAGGGGGAGACGGCGAGCGAGACCGCGGGCGGCAGGCGGGTGAGTGCGTCATCGGTGTAGCGGGTGGAGAGGCCGATATCGCCGAGCAGGATGGCGACGCGTTTGCGCGGGTCGGTCGGGTCCCAGCCGGCGGCGTAGGCGCGGCGGGGCTGGCGGCCATTGGCGGCGATGCGGGGCAGGAGTGCCTCGGTACCCTCGGCATGTTCCAGCATGGCGGCGTCTGGCGCGGGGATGGGGCTGCCGGTGGGGCGGGGGGGCTCCGCGATCGGGCGGGGCGGCGGGGAGGGTTCGGGCGGGTGCGGTTCGATGCCGTGGGCCGTGGGCGCGGGCGCAACGGGGGCTGCGGCGTGTTCGGTGGCGGGATGCGGCGCGGGGGCGGCGGGATGTGGCAGCGGGCCGAGGAATTGCGCGCTGCCGGCGAGGCCGGCGCAGAGCGTGAGCACGCCGAGCCAGAACCAGCCCAAGCCGCGCCAGGATGCGATACCCATCATGCCATCAAGCATTTTTTGCCCGCCTGCTACCCCCGCCCATCCGTCCGGGCGGATGGGAGAGGTTTAGCGGGCAGGGGTTAACAAAGCCTGTGGGGCTTAGTTGGCGGCCGGCTTGGGCGACATCGCGTGCAGCACGATCAGGGCTTGCTGCAACTGGAAGTCGGTTTCCGGCTTGGCCGGGTCGAAGGCCGGGGTGCCTTCGGGCGGCTTTTTCGGGATGTCCTTGGCGATGGCCGGCAGGTCGGTGCGCGGGGCCAGGGAGTCAGTGGGGGCGCCGCCGGTGTTGGAGAGGATGCCCTTGTAGTCGGCTTCGCGGGCGGGGAAGAAGCTGGGGCGTTCTTCCCGCGTCATCGCCACTTCCACGTCCGGGGTGATGCCGAGGCCTTGGATGGAGCGGCCGGAGGGGGTGTAGTAACGCGCGGTGGTCAGCGCCATGGCGCCGTTATTGCCGAGCGGGGAGACGGTTTGCACGCTGCCTTTGCCGAAGCTGCGGGTGCCGACCAGGACGGCGCGGCGGTGGTCTTGCAGCGCGCCGGCGACGATTTCACTGGCCGAGGCGGAGCCGCCATCGATCATGACCACCACGGGCAGGCCGTCGGTGATGTCGCCGTTTTTGGCTTGCCAGCGTTGGCCATCTTCCGGATGGCGGCCACGGATGGAGACGACTTCGCCCTGCTTGAGGAAGTCCGTCGAGATCGCCACCGCCTGGTCGAGCAGGCCGCCGGGGTTGCTGCGCAGGTCGAGGATGACGCCGGCGAGCTTGCCGCCAGACTTGGCTTTCAGGTCGGCGAAGGCTTTGCGCAGGTCGCGGTCGCCCTGTTCGTTCATGAAGCTGCTGAGGCGGATATAGGCGACATCGCCTTCCAGCCGCGACTTCACGACCGGGGTTTTGATGGTTTCCCGCGTCATCGACATTTCGATCGGCTTATCGGCGCCGATGCGGCGGATGGTGACGGAGACCTTGGTGTTCGGCGCGCCTTTGATTTTGTCGACCGCGTCTTCCAGGCTCATGCCCAGCACGGTGACGCCGTCGATGGCGACGATGAGGTCGCCGGCTTTGACGCCGGCGCGCTTGGCCGGCGTGTCATCGATCGGGCTGATGACTTTGATGAAGCCGCCTTCCTGGGTGATTTCGATGCCGAGGCCGCCGAATTCGCCCTTTTGTTCGACCTGCTGCGCCCTGTAGGCGCGGGCGTTGATGTAGCGGCTATGCGGGTCCAGCCCGCTGAGCATGCCGCTGAGGGCGTTTTCGATCATTTCCCGGTCCTTGGGCGGCTCGACATAGTCGGCGCGGACCTTTTCGAACACGTCGGCGAACAGGTTGAGCAGGGTGTAAGGATCGGAGCGCGTGTTGTCCTGCTGCGCCTGGGCGGAGGTGAACACGCCGAAGCCGGAATGCTGCCGCAGCAGCATGGTGACGGGGCTGACGAGCACGCCCATGGCGAAGGCGGCGCTTAGCAGCAGCCCGGTGCGGTATTTCATAATCGCTCTATCCTCATGTCCGGCGCACGCGTGTCGCCACTGCAATCATTCGCAAGTAGCGACTATAGCGGCAATGTCCATCCCCTTAAACCTTGGAAAGCTTACCCGAGGAAGGGCAAGGGATTTATTGGCTCCCCGGCATGGCGTAATTCGACGCTGAGGGCGGGGCGAATGGCGGTGGCGCGCGGGTCCCAGCCGGGCATGACGCCGACCGGGGCGCCGGCGCCGAGGGCCTGGCCCACCTGCGCGTCCAGCCGCTCGAAGCCCGAGAGCACGACGTGATAGCCGCGGCCGCAATCGAGGATGAGCAGCTTGCCGTAGCTGCGGAACGGGCCGGCATAGACTACGCGGCCGGCGCAGGGGGCGACGACGCGGGCGGCGGGGGCGGCCTGGTAGGCGATGCCGGTGGCGGCGCCGGCATCGGTCGGGTCGCCGAAATGGCGGACGAGCTGGCCGGTGACCGGGGCGGTGAGGCGGGCGCTGGCGGTTTTGCCGACGTTGCCGGCTGGGCGGGCGGCGTCCAGGCCGGGGCCGGCGGGTTTGGCCAAAGCGGCCTGCCGGTCGCGCGCGGCCAGCACGGCGGCTTCGCGCTTGTCGTGCGCCGCTTGTTCGGCCTCGGCCTTGGCGCGCTGCTCGGCGGCGCGGTGTTCGGCTTCCAGTCTGGCGATGGCGGCGCGCAGGGTTTCGGCGCGCGCGGCCTCGGCGGCGGCGTCCCGCGCGGCGGCTTCGGCTTCCTGTTCGGCGACGCGGCGGGTTTGCCGTGTGGCGGCGAGTTGCTGGTCCAGGCTGCTGGCGGCGTTGGCCTGGGCGACCTGGGCGGCGGCGAGTTGCGTCAGTTCGGTGTCGATCTGGGTTTGCAACGCGTCGAGTTCGGCCTGTTCGCCGCGTGCGGCACCGGCATCCTGTTCGATCCGGGCGGCGAGGCTGGCGAGCAGGGCGGCGCCGCGCTGCGCCTGTTCCGGCGTGGCCGGGTCTGGCCGCAAGGCGGTGGCGAGCAGAATGGGGCCGGGGGTGCGGGCGAGGTGGAGCAGCAGCGGCAGCAGCGGGGCGAGGTCGTTGGCGCGGCGGGCGAGGCGGTCGGCCTGGGCCTGGCGGCGGGCGCCGAGGTCCTGGATGCGGGCGATGGCGGCATCAGTCGCGGCTTCGGCGCCGCGCAGCCGGGCCAAGGCGGCGGATTGGGCCTGGGCGAGGCGGCGTTCATCCTCCCGCGCCGCGCTGGCACGGCTGCGCGCGGCCTGCACGTCTGGCGCGGCGGCCTGGGCGTGCGGGGCGGCGAGCAGCGCCAGGGCGCTGGCGGCGAGCAGGATGCGCGGGGTCATGCGGGCGGGATGAGCGACTGGCCGGTCATTTCGGCCGGCTGTTGCAGGCCCATCAGCGCGAGCAGGGTGGGGGCGAGGTCGGCGAGGCGGCCATCGTGCAGGCGCGGGCCACCGCCGAGCAGCAGCACCGGCACCGGGTTGGTGGTGTGGGCGGTATGCGGGCCACCGGTGGCCGGGTCGCGCATCATTTCGCAGTTGCCGTGATCGGCGGTGACCAGCAAAGCGCCGCCGGCGGCGGTGATGGCGGCGACGATGCGGCCGAGCCCGGCATCCACGGTTTCCACCGCCTTGATCGCGGCGGTGAGCACGCCGGTATGGCCGACCATATCCGGGTTGGCGAAATTGAGGATGATCATGTCGTACGTGCCGGACGCGATGGCGGCGACGGCTTTGTCGGTGAGTTCGGGCGCCGACATTTCCGGTTGCAGGTCATAGGTGGCGACTTTGGGGGAGGGGACCATGATGCGGTCTTCCCCTGGGTTCGGGGTTTCCTCGCCGCCGTTGAAGAAATAGGTGACGTGCGGGTATTTCTCGGTTTCCGCCATGCGCAGCTGGCGTTTGCCGGCGGCGGCGACGACGTTGCCGAGCAGGTTGGTCATGGGGATCTGCGGGAACAGCGTGGTCATGAACGGGGCCAGCGCGTCGCTGTAATAGGTGAGGCCGGCCGCGGCGACGAAGTGGATGCGGCGCGGCAGGGCGAAACCGTCGAAGGCTGGATCGAGCAAAGCGGTGAAGATCTCCCGCACCCGGTCGGCACGGAAATTGAAGCAGAGCAGCGCGTCGCCATCGGCCATGCCGGCATAGTCGCCGATGGTGGCGGGCAGGACGAATTCATCGGTGACGCCCTCGGCATAGGCGGCGGCGATGACGGCGGCGGGGGTGGCGAAGCGCGGGGCGGCGGCTTCGGCCATCGCCAGATAGGCTTTGGCCACCCGGTCCCAGCGCTTGTCGCGGTCCATGACGTAATAGCGGCCGCAGACGGTGGCGACCGGCACCCCGGCGGGCAGGGCGGCGCATAGGCGGGCGATGTCATCGGCGGCAGATTGCGGCGGGGTGTCGCGGCCATCGAGGAAGGCGTGCACGGCGACCTTGACCCCGGCGGCGTGCAGGATGCGGGCCAGGGCGGCGGCGTGGTCCTGATGCGCATGCACCCCGCCGGGGGAGGCGAGGCCGAGCAGATGGCAGGTGCCGCCGGAGGCTTTGAGCTTGCCGATCAGGTCCACCAGCGCCGGCAGCCGGGCGATGGAGCCATCGGCGATGGCGCTGCCGATGCGCGGCAGGTCTTGCATGACGACGCGGCCGGCGCCGATGTTGAGGTGGCCGACCTCTGAATTGCCCATCTGGCCCGGTGGCAGGCCGACATCGAGCCCGGAGGTGGCGAGGAAGGCATGCGGGCAGCTGGCCCAGAGCGCATCGTAATGCGGGGTGCGCGCCAGACGCACGGCGTTATCGGCCTGATCGTCACGCCAGCCCCAGCCATCGAGAATGGCGAGCATGACGGGGCGGGGGGGCTGGGACATCGGCGGGTTCCTCAATCAGACGCGGGGCGGCGGGCGGACCATGAATCGGATGACCGTGTCGAATCAATGGCGATGTCGCATCGGTGCGAGATAGGCTAGGCTGGCCGGCAGATTTCAGGGGGGTGGGACGATGAAACGAGCACGCATAGGGCTGTTGGCGGTGGCGCTGGGCTGCGCCGGGGTGATGCCGGCGGTGGCGCAGAGCCTTTCCGCGGCGCAGATTGCCCAGGTGATTGCCAGCCCGGAGCGGAGTGCGGCGGACCGGACCAATGATATACGCCGAAAGCCCGCGGATATGTTGGGGTTTATTGGCATACGGCCGGGCATGGTGGCGTTGGATGTGAGCGCGGCCGGCGGCTACACCACCGAGCTGATCGCGCGGGCGATTGGGGTGGGTGGCACGGTTTACGGGCAGAACCGGCCGCGCGATCCGGCCAAGCCACTGCCGGCCCCAGCGGCGCCGGAGGGCAATGCCAACCCGACCGCAGCCGCCGCGCCGGTTGCCGCCGCGCCACGCCCGCCTGCGGTGAGCCTGGTGGACCGGGCAGCCAATCTGGCGAAAGCCGGCAGCGGGGCGGTGATTTTACCGGTGACGCGGCCGTTTGAGGACCCGGTGCCGGCGGAGGTGGCGGAAGGGAAGCTCGACCTGGTGGCGCTGATGTTCAACTACCACGATCTCGGCTGGATGGGGGTGGACCGGGCGGCGATGAACCGGGCGGTGTTCCGGGCGCTGAAGCCGGGTGGGATGTTCGTGATTGCCGACCATGCCGGGCGGCCGGGCACGGGGATTACCGAATCTGGCACGCTGCACCGGATTGAGCCGGCATTTCTGCGCCGCGAGGTGGAGGCGGCAGGGTTCCGGCTGGCGGCGGAGGGGAGCTTCCTGGCCAATCCGAACGACCCGAAGGACAAGAACACGCCCGACCCGGCGCAGCCGAAGGATGAGCTGGTGTTTAAGTTTGTGAAGCCTTAGGCGGCGCGGGGAGCGTGTCACCCGGCGGCGGGGCTTCGCCGCCGGGGCGGGCCGTGATGCGGTCGAAGGCGGCAAAATCCGCCCGGTTCTGCCGGTCGGCGAAGGTGGCGGCGGTGTTCATGGCGGGCGTCCTGAGCGGGGGCGGCATGGGACACGAAGCGGGCGTCGGATCGGGTTCGGGGTTCCTGGCGCTTGTGCAACCAAAGGATAGTCGTTTCGGGTGAGCTTTTGAAGCGCCCCGATAGCGGGTGGATTTTGCTTGAAATTCACAACTGAATAAGTTATATAAAATAACATGAACGCAGCCGCCCCTTTCACCCCTTCGCCTGCCGCACCGGATGTGGTGCGGGCGTTTGCGGGGATTCTGGCGGGGTTGGCGGCGGTGCTGGCGCGGGTGTTGTTGCGGCGGCCGGATCTGGTGCGGCTGACGGTGCCGTTGTGGCGCTGGCTGAATGCGTCCGTGCGGCGCTTGGAGCGGGCGGTGACGCAGACGGGGCGGGTGCGGGCGGTGGTGCCGCCTTCGCTGCCGCGCCCGGTACGGGCGGTGGGGGCGGTGCGCCTGCCGCAGCGGCGGGCGTGGCTGGTGCGGGAGTTGGGCTGGGAGGTGGCCGGCTTCGGGTCGCAGTTGCAGCATTTGCTGAGCCAGGACGAGATGCAGGCGCTGCTGGCGGCGCGGCCGGCGGTGGGGCGGGTGTTGCGGCCGATTTGCCGGATGTTGGGGATTGAGGTGGCGGGGCTGAAGCCGGAGCCGCCGGTGGAGGCGCGGGTTCGGCCGCCACGGGTGCGGACGAAGCGGGAGAGGCCTTGGTCGCCTGGGCCGATTCCGAATTCCTGGCGGCCGTTGAAATCTGGCTGAGGGGGTGAGGTGTTTTTGTGCGTATTTCGTTACGATATCGTTCTAATATTATCCTGGATCGCCACAGCTCCGCCACGCGATGACGATTCGTCGGAGCGGTTTGTTGCTATCCGATGAAGTTTTTTTGCTTCTTTTTGTTCACAAAAAGAAGACCTTATCGCTTAAGGCCGCCCTGACCGGTGATACGGGTGGCCGGCGGTGATGGCCTGGGCGCGGTAGAGTTGTTCGGCCAGCATGGCGCGGGCCAGCAGGTGTGGCCAGGTGAGGCGGCCGAGGGAGAGTTTGGCGTCGGCGCGGGCGAGCACGGTGGCATCCAGCCCCTCGGCGCCGCCGATCATGAAGGCGACCGGGCGGCCGGAGGCTTGCCAGTGGCTGAGGCGGGTGGCGAGGCTGGGGCTGTCCAGCGGGTCGCCGTCGAGGTCGAGCACCACCAGCAGGGCTTTGGTGGGGAGGGCGGCGACGAGGGCAGTTGCCTCCCGCCGTTTGATTTCCGGGGCGCTGCCGGTGCCTTCGGCCAGTTCGATCAGCCGCAGGCTGGGCCGCAGGCGTTTGGCATAGCGGGCGACCAGGTCGGCTTCCGGGGATTTGCCGGCCCGGCCGATGGCGATCAGCAGCAGGTCAGACAGGGGTGGCCGGCCCGGCGACGGCGCTGTCGTCGAGTTCAGCGCCCCACATTTTCTCCAGCCCGTAGAGTTCGCGGGCTTCGGCCTTGAACAGGTGGACGATGATGTCGCCCGCGTCGATCAGCACCCAGTCCGAGCCAGCGGAGCCTTCAATGAGGATGCGCTTGAGCCCGGCTTCCTCCAGCTTTTCTTCCAGATGGGTGGCCATGGCGCTGATCTGGCGATCGGCGATGCCGGTGGCGATCACCATGCGGTCGGCGAAGGCGGCGCGGCCGGCGAGGTCGATGGTGACGATGTTTTCGGCTTTGTCGTCATCGAGGCTGGTCACGATGATGGCTTGCAGCGCGTCAAGCCGCGAGGGCTCGATGGTTTTGGACCGGCGCGGGGCGCGTGGGGCCTTGGCCTTGGCGGCCGGGCCGGCGGCGGCGGCTTTTTTGCGCGGGGTGCCGGGGGTGGCGGCCACGGTGACCTTCACCTTCGGCGCCGCGCGTTTGCGGGGCGCGGGGGCGGTGGCGGCGGGCGGGGTGGCGGGCTTTCTGGCGATGACGGCGTACTCCGGTGGAAGGCAGGTGTTTCGATTAGGATTGGGCGATTAGCTTTGGGCGGCGGCGAGGCGGATCTGGGTGGCCGATGCGTGGTGCTGGCGCACCGGCAGGAACACCCAATGCGGGGCGGGCTGGTGGGCGAGGATCGGCGCGTGACGCGGTTGCAGGCGCGCGCGACGCAAGCGCAGCGATGCCCGGCCGGCCAGCGCGCGGTGATTGTAGGTAGGCCGGGGCATGACCGCAAATGGAACTGTGGCGACCATGGCGCGCCAATGCCGCCAACGCGGCAATTGCTCCAGATTATCCGCCCCCATCAGCCATACGAAGCGGGCATGCGGGAAGCGCATGCGCAGGTGGCGCAGCGTGTCGACAGTGTAGCGGGTGCCGAGCCGGGCTTCGAGGTCGGTGGCGATGATGCGGCGGCCATCGCCGAGCGCGCGGGCGCTGGCCAGCCGGTCCGCCAGCGCGCCCATGCCTTTGGCGGGCTTAAGCGGGTTGCCGGGGGAGACCAGCAGCCACACCTGGTCCAGCCGCAGGCAGCGTTTGGCCATGGTGGCGACGTGCAGATGCCCGGCATGGCCAGGGTTGAACGAGCCGCCGAGCAGGCCGATGCGCAGCCGTCGGCGGTCGCCGAAGGTGCCGATTTCGGTATGGCGCCGCGGTTTCAGGGCCGGATCTGCCCGTTGCCGGTGACGAGATAGCGGAAGCTGGTGAGCTGTTCGAGCCCGACCGGGCCGCGGGCATGCATGCGGCCGGTGGCGATGCCAATTTCGGCGCCGAAGCCAAATTCCCCGCCGTCGCAGAATTGGGTGGAGGCGTTCCAGAGCGCGACCGAGGACATGACGCCGCGCAGGAAAAGCTGCGCCGCGGCGGGATCGTCGGTGATGATGGCTTCGGTATGTTCGCTGCCATGGGCGCGGATATGGGCGAGTGCAGCCTCAACCCCATCGACGACGGCGACGGAGAGGATGGTGTCCAGCCATTCGGTATCGAAGTCGCCAGGGGCCGCCGGGTCCATGCTCGGCACGATGGCGCGGGCGCGCGGGTCGGCGCGGAAGCGGCAGCCGGCGGCGGCGAGGTCGGCGGCGAGCAGGGGCAGCAGGGTCGGCGCGATGGCGGCGTCGATCAGCAGGGTTTCGGTGGCGCCGCAGACGCCGGGGCGGCGCAGCTTGGCGTTGGCGAGCACGGCGCGGGCCATCGCCGGGTTGGCGGCGGCGTGGATATAGGTGTGGCACAGCCCCTCGGCATGGGCGAGCACGGGGACGCGGGCTTCGGACTGCACCCGTTCGACCAGGGATTTGCCGCCGCGCGGGATGATGAGGTCGATCTGGCCGGCGGCGGCGAGCATGGCGGCGACATAGGCGCGGTCGGTCGCGGGCGGGATTTGCACGGCGGCATCCGGCAGGCCGGCGGCGCGCAGGCCGGCGGTGATGGCGGTGTGGATGGCGCGGGCGGAGTGGAAACTATCGGACCCGCCGCGCAGGATGACGGCGTTGCCGGATTTCAGGCAGAGGCCGGCGGCGTCTGCCCCGACATTGGGGCGGCTTTCATAGATCATGCCGATCACGCCGATCGGGGTGGCGATGCGTTGGAAGTGCAGGCCGTTCGGTTGGGTCCAGTCCGCCAGCACGCGGGCGAGCGGGTCGGGCAGGGCGGCGATATCGTCCAGGCCCTGGGCCATGGCTTCGACCCGTGCCGGGGTGAGGGCGAGGCGGTCGCGGAAGGCGGCGGTGCCGCCATTGCGGTCGAAGGCGGCGAGGTCTTGCGCGTTGGCGGCGACGATGCTGGCGCTGGCGGCGCGCAACTGCTGGGCGGCGGCGTGCAGGCCGGCGTTGCGGGTGGCGGCCGGCATTTGCGCCAGGATCGCCGAGGCGTCGCGGGCGGCGGCGGCGGCGTGGCGCACCCAGTCGCCGATGATGTCCGACGTCGCATCCATTGTTTGCGTTTCCTTAGCCCAGGACGAGGTCGTCACGATGCACCAGCACGTCGCGTCCGCGCCAGCCCAGGATCGCCTCGATCTCGGTGGATTTGTGCCCGATGATGCGGGCGGCGTCGATGCTGGCATAGGCGGTGACGCCGCGCCCCAGCCTTGCGCCGTCCGGGCCGAGCACCTCAACCACGTCGCCGCGTTCAAACTGGCCGGACATGGCGCGCACGCCGGCGGGGAGCAAAGAGCGGCCGGCTGCGAGGGCGCGGGCGGCGCCGGTATCGATGGTCAGGCTGCCGGTGGTGCCGAGGGTGCCCTGGATGAAGCGCTTCCAGGCGGAGTGCCCTTCCTCGGTGGGCAGGAACCAGGTGCAGCGCTGGCCATCGGCCAAGGCTTGCAGCGGGTTGGGCAGGTCGCCACGGGCGATGGCCATGGCGCAGCCGGCGGCGGTGGCGATGCCAGCGGCGGCGAGTTTGGTGCGCATGCCGCCGCTGGAATAGCCGGGCGGGGGATCGCCGCCCATCGCCTCGATCTCCGGCGTCATGGCAGTGACGATGGGGATATGGGCGGCGTTCGGGTCGCGCTTGGGGTCGGCGGTGTAGAGCCCGTCGATATCCGAAAGCAGGATGAGCTGGTCGGCCTGGACCATGGCGGCGACTCGGGCGGCGAGGCGGTCATTGTCGCCGAAGCGGATTTCGGCGGTGGCGACGCTGTCATTTTCGTTGATGACCGGCACGCAGCCGAGTTCGAGCAAGGTGGACAGGGTGGCGCGGGCGTTGAGGTAGCGCCGGCGGTCTTCGCTGTCGTCGAGCGTGAGCAGCAGTTGCGCGGCGGTGAGGGCGTGGTCGGACAGCACCTCGGTCCAGGCTTGGGCGAGGCGGATCTGGCCGACGGCGGCGGCGGCCTGCTTTTCCTCGAGCCGGAGGGTTTTGCGGGTGAGTTTGAGGGCGCGACGGGCGAGGGCGATGGCGCCGGAGGAGACGACAATGACCTCGGTGCCGCCGGCGCGGAGGGCGGCGATGTCGGCGGCGACTCCGCGCAGCCAGGCCATGCGCGGGGCGGCGAGGGTGGGGTCGACCACCAGGGCGCTGCCGATTTTGACCACCAGCCGCCGCGCGGATCGCAGCGCCGGTGTCATGCCTGGCGGTGCGCCGCGACGGCGTCCCACAACAGGCGCAGCACGTCGGGCACCGCGGTGCCGGCGACGCCAGACATGACGAAGACCGGGCGGCCGGAGGCTTTGGCAAGCGCGGCTTTGCGGCTGGAGATTTCGCGCGGAGTCATTGCGTCGCACTTGTTGAGTACCAGCACCTCCGGCTTGTCGGCCAGGCCGCCGCCATACTCGGTCAGCTCGTTGCGGATGGTGCGCCAGGCTTTGACCACGTTGCCGGCGGCGCCGTCGATGAGGTGCAGCAGCACGGCGCAGCGTTCGACATGGCCGAGGAAGCGGTCGCCGAGTCCCGCGCCTTCATGCGCGCCTTCGATGAGGCCGGGAATGTCGGCGATGACGAATTCCTGGGTGTGGGACAAGCGGACGACGCCGAGTTGCGGGTGCAGGGTGGTGAAGGGGTAGTCGGCGATTTTCGGCCGGGCGGCGGAGACGACGGAGAGGAAGGTGGACTTGCCGGCATTGGGCAGGCCGACAAGCCCGACATCGGCGATGAGTTTCAGCCGCAGCCAGACCCAGCGTTCCTCACCCGGCCAGCCTTTGTCGGCGCGGCGGGGGGCGCGGTTGGTGGAGGTTTTGAAATGGGCGTTGCCGAAGCCGCCATCGCCGCCTTTGAGCAGTACGATGCGTTTGCCGGGGGTGTCGAGGTCGGCCAGCATGGTTTCCTGATCGTCGTCGAAGATCTGGGTGCCGATGGGCACTTTGATCACCACGTCGTCCGCGCCGGCGCCGGTCATATCGGAGCCCGCGCCGTTGCCGCCTTTGCGGGCGCGGAAATGCTGGGTGTAGCGGAAGTCGATCAGGGTGTTGAGGTTGGGCATCGCCTCAAAGATGACGTGCCCGCCGCGCCCGCCCATGCCGCCATCGGGGCCACCGTATTCGATGAAGCGTTCACGCCGGAAGGCGATGACGCCGTCGCCGCCGTCGCCGGAGCGGAGATAGATTTTGGCTTGGTCGAGGAACTTCATGGCTGAGTGCAGACACAATAGGGGGCATTAAACAAAAAAGGGGGCCGGCTCGCGCCGACCCCCGGATAGGCAATCGTTGGGGCGCGGCGAGCTTACTCGGCGGCCAGCGGCAGCGGCGTCACGGAGACGTGCATGCGGTCGTCGCCACGGCGCTGGAAGGTGACGGTGCCATCGACGAGAGCGAAGATGGTGTGATCCTTGCCCAGGCCAACATTGACGCCCGGCTTCACCTTCGTGCCGCGCTGGCGGATGATGATGTTGCCGGCAACCACGGCCTGGCCACCAGACTTTTTGACGCCGAGGCGGCGGCCTTCGGTATCGCGACCGTTGCGGGACGAGCCGCCTGCTTTCTTATGTGCCATTGCGCGGGCTCCTTACGCGGCTTTGATGTCGGAAACGCGCAGCACGGTGACGCACTGGCGATGGCCATTCTTGCGGCGGCTGTTCTGCCGGCGACGCTTCTTGAAGATGATCACCTTTTCGAGGCGATCTTGTGCGACCACGAACGCGGTCACCGCAGCGCCGGCCACAACCGGGGCGCCAAGGGTTACGCCGGCTTCGTTGCCAACGGCCAGAACATCGGTGAAGGTGACGGTGCTGCCGGCTTCCGCCTCAAGCTTTTCCACCTTCAGGATCATGTCCTGGGTCACGCGATACTGTTTTCCGCCGGTGCGGATGACTGCGAACATCGTCTAAGATCCTGTCTCTAGGCCGCCAAGGCCGGCGCGCGGGATTCGCTGCCATGCATTGACGGGCGGCCAGATGATCCGGGCCGCCGGGAAGCGGGGGTTATAGCGGCGCGCTGGGCCCTGTCAATCGGTTTGCCCATGCGTGCCACGCGTATAGTCGTTGCATGGGGTGTGCGGGAATGTGTTGCAGCGGTACGGTGCTGCTTCTATAAGGCGCATCCGCTCGGAATGGAGAGGTGCCAGAGTGGTCGATCGGGACGGTCTCGAAAACCGTTGTACCTTCACCGGTACCGTGGGTTCGAATCCCACCCTCTCCGCCAGCGATCGCCGCATGGTGCGATCCTAGCCTGTTCCGGTTGCTACTATCTGCAAAATTGGGCGCGTGTTTGGTGCTGGTTACCGGGCTGGTTGGCTTGTGGCACCCGTTGCAACGCGGCTTGATCCAGCGCTTACTCTTGCAATGATGTGCTGGCCCGCGACGGTCGCTGCTCGGGCGATGCGTGGCATTGGTGGCGGGGCGGTGTGGCGTGGGAAAATTTTGGAGGATTGGGCGATGATCCGGAATATTTTGGTGCCGGTTGCCGGGGATGGCAGTGACGAGGCGGCGTTTGCGGCCGCGTTGGTGGCCGCGCGGTTGGATGGGGCGCATCTGCAGTTTCTGCACGTCCGGCTCGATGTGGTGGCGGTGCTGTCGGCCATGTCGGCGGATGCATCGGTTGGCATGACCATGCTGCAATCGACGGTGGATGATCTGGAAACCGACGCGCAGGCTGGTGTGGCACGGGCCCGGGCGGCGGTGGCGGCGTTCTGTGCGGCCAATGCAATTCCGTTGGACGATGCCGGCGCGCAGCCGGGGCAGATCAGTGCCAGTTTCACCGCCGAGACCGGCGATGCAGCGGATATCGTCGCGGTTGCCGGGCGGTTCGCGGATTTGATCGTCAGCCAGCGGCTGCCGAAGCGCGATATGGAAACCGGCGTGCTGCAGACGGCCCTGGTGGCCAGCGGGCGGCCGGTGTTGATTGCCTCTGGCGTGACGCCGACGGTGGCGGGCGGCACGGTGGTGATTGCCTGGAAGGATCGCCCGGAAGCGGCGCGCGCGGTGGCCTATGCGATGCCGCTGCTGGAGCGGGCGGGGCGGGTGGTGATTTTGTCGGTGGAGGAGGAGGGCGCGGCGCCGGAGACGAGCTGCGATTTCCTGCGGGCCGCGCTGCAATGGCACAATCCGGCGACCGAGATTGTGCGCATGCCGCGTGGCGAGGCACCGCCGGTGCAAACCTTGCTGGCAAAGGCGACCGAGTTGGGGGCCGGGTTGCTGGTGATGGGCGGCTATAGCCATAGCCGGCTGCGCGAGACGATTTTTGGCGGGTTCACCCGTTCTGTGCTGAACGGCGTATCCCTGCCGGTGTTGATGGCGCATTGAGCGCAGCTGCCAGGGTTCCGGCTGGAACCCTGGCGGGGTGGCTCAGGCCATTGCGGCGATGGCTGGCCGGCGTGAGCGCCAGCCGGCAGCGGCTTCGTAGGCAGCGCCGGCGCGCAGCACCAGCGGGTCTTCAAACGGTCGGCCGACGATTTGCAGCCCAATTGGCAGGCCCTCGGCGGAGAAGCCGGAGCAGACCGACAAGGCTGGATTGCCGGTGAGGTTGAAGGCGCGGTTGAAGAAGGCGCCGCCCAAGGTGCGATCAGTGCCAAGCTTGGGTGCGACATAGCGCGCAGTTGGGAAGACCAGGAGGTCGGTGTCCCGCATGGTCTCGGCGAGGTCGGCGACCAGTTTGGCGCGCTCGCGTTGGGCGTTGACGTAATCTACCCCGCGCACGAAGGCGCCGGCTGAAACGCGCTGGCGGCAGATGGCACCGTATTTTTCCGGTGTGGCACGCAGGTGGTGTTCGTGGATCGAATAGGCCTCGGCGCGGGAGATTTGCCCGGCGGCGGCGCCATAGGTCTGGAACGGCGCGATGGTGATGTCGTTGACCACCGCGCCGAGATTGCGCAGCACGCGTAGGGCCTCCTCGGTCGCGGCGTGGATTTCTGGCGTGCAGGGCATGTCGGTTTCGTAGAAATGCCGGACGACGCCGATGCGCAGCCCGGCAATCGGGCTGGTCATGTCGGAGAAATCCAGCGCCGGCACGTTCGCGCTACAGGGATCGGCTGGGTCGTAGCCGGCCAGCACGTCCATCATCAGGGCGCAGTCGGCGGCGGTCCAGCACATGGGGCCGGCATGATCCAGACCGTAGGAGAGGGGGAGCACGCCGGCCTTGCTGACCAGGCCGTAGGTGGGTTTCAGCCCGGCAATGCCGCACCAGGCCGCTGGCCCGCGGATGGAGCCGCCGGTGTCCGAGCCCATGGCGCCCAGGCACAGGCCGGCGGCGACCGCGGCGGCCGAGCCGGAGGACGAGCCGGATGGGTCGTGTTCCGGGTTCCAGGGGTTGCGGGCGGGCGGCCATGGCAGGTCGAAGCTGGTGCCGCCGATGGCGAACTCCCAGGTGGCGAGCTTGCCGGTGAAAATGGCCCCGGCCTGGGCGAGTTTGCTGACGCAGGTGGCGTCGGTGGTTGGCACATGGTCTTGGAACAAGGCTGAGTGGCCGGTCGTGGCGATGCCGGCGGTGTTGTAGATGTCCTTCAGGCCGATCGGCACCCCGTGCAAGGGGCCGCGCCAATTGCCGGCGGCGATTTCCGCCTCGGCCACTTTGGCGGCTGCCATGCCTTCGTCCTCCAGCACGAGGATGTGGCTGTTCAGTTGATGATCGAGCGCCGCAATCCGCTTGAAGGCGGCTGCGGCGAGATCGACTGGGGAGAGCTGGCGGGTGCGGATGAGAGCGGCGGCCTCCGCAATGGTCAGCAGGGCGGGGGTGGACGGGAGTTGCGTATCCATGGATCAGGCTCCCTTGCTGAGGCTGAACACCGCGGCTGGTTCATGACCGTACGGGCGGTTGCCTTTGAGTTTGCCGGCGGTTGCCGACAGGTCGGCGACGACGTCGGCCAGGCCGGGTAGGTCGCTGGCGGGGAGGGTGAGGCCGGCTTCGGCCAGACCTTTGGCGATACCGGGTGCGACGGTGGCAAGGTCTGGCCTGGTGGCGCGGAAAGGGGTTGCCTGCTCGAAGGCGTCGGCGGCCTGGAACAGTGTGGCTTCCTGGAACGGTTTGGCGGCGATCTGGATGGCGACCGGCAATCCGCCGGGGCCGAAGCCGGCGCACACCGCCATGGCCGGCCAGCCCAGCACATTAAAGGGCTGGGTGAAGCCAGGTTTGTCCATGTTGGCCCAGAGCGGCATGCCGTCGATGGGTGGGGCCTCGGCGGGGGCACCGGCGGTCACCAGCAGGTCGACGCCTTGGGTGGCCGCGGCAACGATGTGGCAGAGCTCCTGCCGGCGGCGCAGCGCCTGGACATAGTCGGAACTGGCCATCAGCCCGCCCATGATCAGCCGGTTGCGCAGCCGCTCACCATAGTCGTTGAAGCGGGTGCGCATCCAGGGCTCGTGAATGGCGTAGGCTTCGCTGATGAGGATGACGAAGCACACGGCTTGGAATTCGTAGAGCGAGGGCAGCACGACCTCGACGATTTCCGCGCCTTGGGCTTTCCAGATCTCCAGGGCGCCATTGATCCCGGCCTGCACGGCGGGGGCCACGGGGGCGTCGGTTTCATGCCAGTGGCGCACGACGCCGATTTTCAGGCCCTTGGCATCTTTGCCGAGGGCGGTGGTATAATCCGGCACCGGGCGATTGGCGCTAGCCGGATCGGTTGGGTCGTAGCCGGCCATGACCTGCAGGAGCATGGCGCAGTCGCGCACGGTCCAGGCCATGGGCCCGGCGTGATCGAGGCTCTGCGAGAGTGGCTGTATGCCCACGCGGCTGCACAGCCCGTAGGTGGGTTTGATGCCAGCAATGCCGCAAAGGGAGGCTGGGCCGCGGATGGAGCCGCCAGTGTCGGACCCCGTGCCGCCGAGGATGAGCCCGGCGGCGACGGCGGCGCCGGTGCCTGATGATGAGCCGGAGGTGAAATGAGCGGGATTCCAGGGGTTGCGTGCCGGCGGCCAGGGGAGGTCGAAGCTGGGGCCGCCCATGGCGAATTCATGCGTCGCCAATTTTCCGAGCATGACGGTGCCAGCGTCGGCAAGTTTGCCGACTGTGACAGCATCTTCCGTCGGCACCCAGCCTTGCAGCAGCGTGGAGTGGGCGGTGGTGGCGATACCGCGTGTGGCGTAGATGTCTTTATGGGCGATGGGAATGCCGTCGAGTTTCCCCCGGGCGGTGCCGGACATGATGCGGGCTTCAGCGGCGCGGGCGTCGTCCAACGCGCGCTCGGCGGTGACCGCAATGAAGGCGTTCAACCGGCTGTCGACTGCGGCGATCCGGTCCAGGCAATGCTGGGTGAGTTCGACCGGAGAAATGTCGTGCGCGGCCAGCATGTCCGACGCCTGGGCAATGGTTGGGGTTTCCATCATTTGGGCTCCGTTCCAAAGACATCGGGGCGGAAGATATGCGCGGGTTCGGCTTCCCGTCCGCGGCCATGCGCGCGCAGGCGGTCCAATTGTGGCGCCATCAGGGTCCATCCCTGATAAATTGTGGCGGTTTGCTGGGGTGTGAGGGTGATTCCGGTTCGGCGCACCAGCGCCTCGAAGTCTTCGCGTGATGTGATCGACGGCATCGCAATCCCCTTGCTCTACGTCTGGTTGCCTGGAGCGGCGGGGTGTGAGGGAAGCACGTGGCGTGCCAGATATGGGCGATTTTTGGGTAGTGTCTGCCAAGGAAGGGAGCGATTTAAAATATTTACTAATTTTGGATGCTAAAACGTCTATTTGTGAGTCAGTGACTTTCCAATGTGCAACATAAAGCACCATAAAATGACCTTTTAGAGTGCATATGCACGAAATAAGGACATATTTCCCCAGAATTCCGAGCAAAATTCTGACCTTGCGGTTGGTATGGCAATTGCAACTGCCTTCTTACGACCACACGTGAGGATGGGATGATGCAAATCGCGCCTTCGGTTTCAAACCCTCGCCGGCTGTTGCGGCATCTGTTGAGCGCTTGTGCGTTGGTTGGACTCAGCCTGTCCCAGGCGCAGGCCGGGGGGGTGCTGACGGTCGCCATGACCGCCGGCGATATTCCGGTGACGACCGGCACGCCGGATCAGGGGTTCGAGGGATTTCGTTTCGTTGGCTGGAGCCTTTACGACGCGCTGGTCGGCTGGGACCTCAGCAAGGCCGACAAGCCATCCGATATCATTCCGGGTCTGGCAACGTCCTGGTCGATTGATCCGAACGACCATAAGCGTTGGATCTTCAAGTTGCGCCAAGGCGTGAAGTTCCATGACGGCTGTGCGTTTAGTGCCGATGATGTGGTGTGGAACTATGCGCGGATGACCGACAACAAGGCGCCGCAATTCTTCGCCCAGCAATTCGCGTTGAACCGCGGCTATATGACCAATGTTGCGAATATTGAGAAGGTCGATGACTTTACCGTCGCGATTACAACCAAGTTTGTCGAAAGCCTGTTTCCGTACACGATGAGCTACATCCCTATGGTGAGCCGCTGTCGGGCGGAAGAATTGAAATTCGACTGGAACGCCTTTGCCATGCATCCGTCTGGCACCGGGCCTTATCGCTTCGACCGGATGATCCCGCGGGAACGCTTGGAGTTGGTGCCCAATAAGGACTATTGGAATCCGGCGCGCGTGCCGCATCAGGACCGTATGATTCTGATCCCGATGCCTGAGGCTGCAACCCGGGTTGCGGCATTGCTCTCCGGGCAGGTCAATTTTGTCGAGGCGCCGCCGCCAGATACGATTGCGCGGTTGAAATCCGCGGGCATGCAGATTGTCACCAATGTCTATCCGCATAACTGGCCGTTTACGCTCAACTTTGTCAAAGGGCCATTCACGGATGTGCGGGTGCGACAGGCGGCAAACTATGCCCTGAACCGGGCCGACTTCGTTGAATTACTGGGCGGCCTGGCGACCGAGGAATATGCGCAGGTGCCGCCGTTCATGCCGTATTATGGCAAGCCCGTTCGTTACGAATTCAATACCAAAAAAGCCACCGAGTTGCTGAAGGCTGCCAAGTGTTATCCATGCGAAATCACGCTGGCGATTTCGACGTCTGGCTCTGGGCAGATGCAGCCGCTGCCGATGAACGATCTGCTGAAATCCCAGTTGGAGGAAGCGGGCTTCAAGGTGAATTTCAAGGTGATGGACTGGAATGCCATGCTCGAAATTGCCCGTGGCGGCGTCGACAAATTTCCGGACATCGATGGCTATAATGGCAGCCGTGCGCTGGTGGACCCGGTCATCGCCGTCATTAAGCCGGTGGCCAAGGCGTATTGGTCGCCAGCGGGTGCGAATTGGGGGCATTTTTATAACGCCGAAATTGAGAAGCTGGTCGCCGATATCTTCACCGAGTTCGACGATGCCAAGCGGATGGCGTTGCTGACGAAATTGCATGAAGCGGAGAACGAGCAGGCGATCATGATCTTCGTGGTACACGATGTGAACCCGCGGGCCATCTCGCCGCATGTGAAGGGCTTCGTGCAGTCGCAACACTGGTTTCAGGACATGACGCCCATTTCGGTGGAGTAGGTACGATGCTCGTCCTGATCCTGCGCCGCCTGGCCTATGCCGCGCCCATTGCATTGGGGGTGAGCCTTGTCTGTTTCTCCCTGGTGTATCTCGCGCCGGGGGACCCGCTGCAGGCGGTGATGCCCGCCGACGTGACACCTGATATGGTTGAAATGATCCGGCATGAATATGGCTTCGATAAGCCGATCCCGGTGCAATATGCGCTGTGGCTGTGGCGGGCGGTGCAAGGGGATTTCGGCTTGTCCATCGGCTCCCGTCGTCCGGTTATCGTGGATGTACTCGGGTCGTTGCAGAACACGCTGCTCCTGACCAGCTTTGCGGTGCCGATTGCCTTCGTGATTGGCTATACGCTCGGCGCGATTGCCGGCTGCTTTCCGGGCCGATGGTTGGACCGGACCGTTACCGGGTTCGCGGTCATGGGGGTGAGCGTGCCGAATTACTGGCTCGGCATCGTTATGGTGATTGCCTTTGCGGTTGAACTGTCATGGTTGCCGGCAACAGGCATGGGGCCGCGAGGTTCGGACGCATTTAGCATCTTCAGCCTGGGAGATTTGCGCTACCTGGTGATGCCCGTTTTTACTTTGTCGATGGTGCCGGTCGGGATCATCGCCCGCAGCACGCGGGCGGCGGTGGCGGAAATTCGCGGCCAGGACTTTGTTATAACGCTTCGTGCCAAGGGGTTGAGCGAGACTGCGGTGATCCGCCACGTGCTAAAGAACGCCCTGCCGCAGGTTTTGGCGGTTATGGGATTGCAGTTCGGCTATCTGATGGGTGGATCGATTCTGATCGAAACGGTTTTCACCTGGCCGGGCAGCGGATTTCTGTTGGCCAAGGCCATCATCAATCGCGACATTCCCGTGCTGCAAGGCGCGATCTTGCTGCTGTCCCTGGTGTTTGTGGCAACGAACCTGGTGGTGGACCTGCTGCAATCGGCGATTGATCCGCGCATTCGGCGCGCCTGAGCGAGAGGAGTATTCCGATGGCCCATACCCTCGCCGTTACGACCCCAACCGACCTTGAGCCGGATGTGCTGCCTGCGAACGTCGTGCGCGGCTACTGGCAAAGCGTGGCCTATCGGCTGCGCCACGACCCGGTTACGTTGTTTTTTGGGATGGTCATTCTGCTGATCATTCTTGCGGCGATCTTCGCGCCGTGGATCGCCCCGTATGACCCTTATAAGGAGAGTGTGATCGCCCGGCTGAAACCATTTGGCTGGCGCGGCCATCTGATTGGCACGGACGAGCTGGGACGTGATCTACTGACCCGCATCATTTATGGCGGCCGCATTTCGTTGTTCATGGGTCTGGCGCCGGTCGCTGTTGCCACTGTGGTCGGCGGCGCACTCGGGATTCTCGCCGGCTTTGGCGGACGGCGGGTGAACACCGTCATTATGCGGACGATGGATGTGTTTTACGCCTTTCCATCGGTGCTGTTGGCGGTGGCGATCTCCGGCGCGATGGGCGGTGGTATCGCCAATGGAATGATTGCCCTGTCAATGGTGTTTACCCCGGCATTGTGCCGCATTTCAGAGACTGCAACCGCGCAGGTGCGCAACCTCGACTTTATTGAGGCTGCCCGCGCTTCTGGTGCCGGAACCTTTACCATCCTGCGCTTTCACGTGCTCGGCAATGTGCTGGGGCCGATTTTCATTTATGCATCGAGTTTGGTGTCGGTATCGATTTTGTTGGCTTCTGGCCTATCTTTCCTGGGCCTTGGGGTCAAACCGCCGGAACCTGACTGGGGGTTGATGCTCTCAACGTTGCGCCAATCCATCTATGTCAATCCATGGATCTGCGCCATGCCGGGGGCGGCGATCTTTATCACCTCTATCTGCTTCAATCTGGTCAGCGATGGGATCCGCGCGGCCATGGATGTTCGGATGTGACCATGCAAATTCAACCCTTGCCGGATGACGATCTGGACCCGCGTGACCGCGGCGGCCAAGCGCAGCCATTGTTGATTGTTGAAGGTTTGCGCAAATTCTTTCGTGTGAAGACCCAAGACGGTAAGCCGGCGGCGGTGAAGGCGGTGGATGATATATCCTTCACCGTCTTCAAGGGCGAGACGCTGGGCGTGGTGGGCGAAAGCGGCTGTGGCAAATCCACCTTGGCGCGGCTGTTGATGCACTTGATTGAACCGGATTACGGCACCTTGATTTTCGATGGCGAAGCGGTCGATAGCCCGGACGGCATTACTGTTGATACGTTGCGACAACAGCTGCAAATGGTGTTTCAGGATAGCTATTCCTCCCTCAATCCCCGCATGCCCGTGCGGGATTCGGTGGCGTTTGGGCCGCTGGTGCACGGCAAGACGCGCGAGCAGGCGCGGGCTGTGGCCAAGGACATGCTGACCAAAGTGGGCTTAAACCCTGACTTGTTTGGGCCGCGCTATCCACATGAATTGTCCGGCGGACAGAAGCAGCGGGTGAATATTGCCCGCGCCTTGGCGATCAGCCCCCGCATGGTCATCCTCGATGAGGCGGTTTCGGCTTTGGACAAGTCGGTTGAAGCGCAGGTGTTGAACCTGCTGCGCCAGTTAAAGCGCAGTTTCAGCCTGACCTATTTGTTCATCAGCCACGACCTGAATGTGGTGCAATATATCAGCGATCGGGTGCTGGTGATGTACCTTGGCCGGGTGGTGGAACTTGGCCCGGTTGAGGACATATTCAGTCGGCCGAAGCATCCGTATACGCAGGCGCTGCTTGGCTCCCGCTCGTCGATGGATCCGGCGCGGCGGTTGGAGGAGCCACCGATCACCGGCGATCCGCCAAGCCCGATCGACCCACCTTCGGGCTGTCGGTTTCGCACCCGTTGCCCTTATGCCGAAGCGGTGTGTGCGGCGGAGATGCCGGAACTGAGCACCTGGCGCGATCGGGAAAGCCATGTGACGGCATGCCATATGCAGAACTCAGCCTCCGGCCATAGCCTGGCCGATGTTATGGGAAGGGCGTGAGCATGGATGGTTCGATCATGCCAACCCGCATGTTGCTGGATATTGAGGACCTCACAGTTCGCTTCGTTACGCGTGAGGCAACGGTGCACGCGGTTAACGGCGTGAATTTGCAGGTGCAGGCTGGCGAGGTGCTCTGCATTCTCGGGGAATCGGGCTCGGGGAAATCGGTAACGTTACGTGCCCTCATGCGGCTGCTGCCGGCCGGACGAACCCGCATTGAAGGCAGAATAACCCTCGACGGTCAGGACGTGCTCAGCCTGGATCGCAAGAGGCTGCAGGCGATGCGTGGCGGATTGGTGTCGATGATTTTTCAAGAACCGATGACGGCGCTTGATCCGGTCTACACTGTCGGTGCGCAGATTATCGAGACGGTTCGCCAACATCGCGGGGGCAGCCAGCGCGACGCGCGGGCGCGGGCGCTGGAGTTGTTCGAACTGGTCAAAATTCCCTCGCCAGAGCGGCGGTTGGATGCCTACCCGCATGAACTGTCCGGCGGATTGCGGCAGCGGGCGATGATTGCGATGGCGCTGTCCTGCGCCCCGAAATTGCTGTTGGCGGATGAACCGACGACGGCGCTTGACGCCACGGTGCAAATTCAAGTGCTGATCTTGCTGCGACGCCTGCAGCGGGAGATGGGCATGGGCACGATTTTCGTCACCCATGATTTGGGGGTGGCCAGTGAAATCGCCGACCGGATAGCGGTGATGTATGCCGGCCGCATCGTCGAGGAAGGCCCGGTGGCCGATATTCTGAACAACCCCAAGCATCCGTATACGCAGGGGCTTATGGCGTCGACTGTGCATGCACAGGATCGCCAGGCCGACATTGCCGCCATCCCCGGCAGCCCGCCGGATCTGCGCCGCCTGCCCGCGGGATGCAGCTTTCGGCCGCGTTGCGCTGCGGCACTTGCTGCCTGCCGCGAACGTGTTCCGACGCCGGTCTTTCCGGCGGCCAACCACATGGCACGCTGTTTCCGCGTTGCCGCCGAAATGGGGGAAGGGGCATGAACTGGCTGAATGTGCCTGAAGACGTCGCTGCCCGGGTGCTCGCGCGGCGTGGGACATTGCATCCGTTCGCGGATTTTGACCCTGCGCGCACCGCGCTGGTGGTGATCGATTTGCAGAACGGCTTCATGGATGACCGGGTCGGGCACGCGGTTTGCCCAATGGCGCGCGAGATCGTGCCGAACGTGAACCGGCTTGCGCACGCCATACGCCGTGCGGGCGGTGGGGTGTTCTGGGTGTTGAATACGCATGATGCGGCCTGCCTCACCGAATGGTCGGTTATGCATGGCATGTCCACCGCCGAAGGGCGGGCCAAGCGGACGGCAGCGATGTCTGAAGGTACCGAGGGGCATCGGCTTTGGCCGTTGCTGGAGGTGCAGCCGGAGGACGAACAGGTTCGGAAATATCGCTACAGCGCGTTTCTGCCGGGTGCGTCGGACTTACCGAACCGGCTGCGCGCCCGCGGTTTCGACACGGTTATCATAACGGGAACCGTGACGAATATTTGCTGTGAGTCCTCAGCGCGGGACGCGATGATGACCAACTTCAAGGTCATCATGGTGTCTGACGCCAATGCAGCCAGCAATATGCGCGAGCATGAGGCATCGCTGATCGCCTTCTATCTGACATTTGGCGATGTCATGGATACGGATTTCGTCATGAACAGGCTCGCGGCGGTCATACCTGGGAACGGCCGCCATCCGATGATGACGCCGCGACCCCAGACAGTAGCGGTGTGAAGGAGAGCGCTTTGGCCCACCATATCTTGCCGGCAACACCGCAGACTGTGCGCATTGGCCAGTTCAATGCGACCTTTCCCCCGGTGTTGACCGTTGCCTCTGGCGACACGGTTGACGTGCAATGCGTGTCTGGACGAGCGGAGGTTTTGCCGCCGCGCGATTCGGGGTTGATTGTGCCGGAGGCGCTGCGCCAGATTTTGGCGACATGTAGCATGGATGCAGGCCACATCCTAACGGGGCCGATTGCGATTGCCGGGGCAATGCCGGGGGATATGTTGGAAATCCGGATTGAGGCGATCAGCCCTGGTGCCAACTGGGGTTACAATGTCATCCGCCCATTGGTGGGGACCTTGCCAGAGGATTTTCATCAAAGCGCGCTGCTGCATATTGCTGTCGACGCTGATCGCAACGTCTGCACCTTGCCATGGGGGACTGAATTGGCCTTGGCTCCGTTTTTCGGGGTTATGGGGGTCGCGCCGCCGCCGGCCTTCGGCACGATTGCGTCGAAGGAACCGCGCCTGCATGGTGGAAACCTGGATAATAAGGAACTGGTCGCCGGGTCGACGCTGTTTCTGCCCGTCTGGGTCGAAGGTGGCTGCTTCTCGGTCGGCGATGGGCACGGGGTGCAGGGGGATGGCGAGGTCTGTGTAACGGCGCTGGAGATGTGCCTGGATGGTCGCTTCACGTTCATGCTGCACAAACAGTCCGGCGCAAGCCCAGCGTTACGCTATCCGCGCGCGGAAACGCCCACCCATTTTATCAGCATGGGCATGCACGAAGACTTGGATCAGGCGATGAAAACCGCATTGCGGGAAATGATTAGCTTTATTTGCCAGCGTTCGAATCTATCGCGTGAACAAGCCTATGCCTTTTGCTCTCTGGCGGTGGATTTCCATGTCACACAGTCGGTCAATGGTGAAAAGGGTGTACACGGCATGCTGCGGAAGGGCTTGTTGTTTTGAAATTTTTTGACCGAACCAAACCGAGATCGAATAGAAATAATTTTTAATTATTTCGTAAGTGTCGGAAAAATAACATGAAAATATGAAGCTTCCATCTGTAGTTTGGAATTTTGCACTGAATGAGCGGCCGCGAAGCATGGGCATCGCTACTTTATAGCATTGTCAAGACGCCAAGAGACTGTTTATACCGGCCTCCTTGCAGCCGAGGTGTATTATAATGCGTGATAATGCGACAGAAAAACAGCTTCTCGAACTGACCGCCAATATCGTTTCTGCACATGTCGCCAATAATGCCACACAGACCGACGCTTTGCCGGGGTTGATTAAGGCCGTTTATGCCAGCCTCGCCGGAATTGGTGCGGAGCCAGATGTGCCGGTTCGGCCTGAACCTGCGGTTGCAATCAAGAGATCAGTGTTTGACGACTATATTATTTGCCTCGAAGACGGCAAAAAGCTGAAAATGCTCAAGCGGCATTTGGCTTCGTCCTATGGTTTGACCCCGCAAGCCTATCGTGAACGTTGGAGCCTGCCGCCAGACTATCCGATGGTCGCGCCGAATTATGCCAAGCACCGGTCGAGCCTGGCCAAGCAAATCGGCCTTGGGCGTAAGCCGATCGAGGCTGAGCCTGCGGCCATGCCGGTCAGCGCCGCAAAAAAGGTCCCGGGCAAGCGCGGTCGCAAGAAGGCTGCGGCCTAGACGATAGCGCTATTTACCATCGGCCGGGCCGGTACTGGCGCGCACGATGAGTGTATGCGGCAGGACCGCCGGCCTCGGCATGTCCTGATCATCGAGCGCTGCGAGCAGGACGCGGGCTGCAACCCGGCCCATGTCCCGGCGCGGCTGGCGGATGGTGGTCAGCGGTGGATCATAGGCACCAGCAAAGGGAATGTCGTCGAAGCCAACGACGGAAAGCTCATGCGGCACATGCAGTCCGCTCGCGCGGGCCGCGCGAATAGCCCCGATAGCCATTTCGTCGTTGCTGCAGAACACCGCCGTCGGTTGGGCCGGCAGCAGGGCATGCATGGCCGCTTCGCCCGAGGCGATCGAGTAATCGCCGAACTGAACCAATGCCGGATCCGCGTCGCCGCCGAGTGCGTCGAGAAAGCCGGCATGGCGTTGTTGGGTCAGGATGTTGCCGGTCGGCCCGCCAATATGGGCGACCTTGCGATGGCCGAGTGCCAACAGATACGTAACGGCTTCCCGTGCGGCGGCTCGATTGTCGATCGATACCACAGCAATGGCCGGGTCGGCAATATGCTCGGACACGCCGACCAATCGGGTCGGCGGGATGCCCGGTGGTTTATGCCCGGTCAGCAGCACCAAGCCGTCAACCGCGCCGGTTTGGAACTGTCGGGCCAGCGCGGCCTCGCGCTCCGGATTGCGCGCGGTGTTGCCGATCAGCACGCCAAAGCCCTGGCGTTGCGCCTCCTCCTCAATCCCGAGCACCACTTCGCCGAAGAAGGGGTTGGCGATGTCCGGCAGCAAAACCAGGATCTGCCGGCTGCGTTGCAGGCGCAGGCCGCTGGCGACCTGGTTCACAACATAACCGGTGTCCCGCACCGCCGCCTCGATCCGCGCACGAGTCTCCTCGGACACCAACGGCGACCCGGCAAGGGCCCGGCTGACGGTGGCGACCGAGACGCCGGCGATCCGCGCGACATCGGCCATTTTCAAACGAGGTTGTGCGAACTGATCCATCCCAAATCTCTTCTGGCACCCGCCGGCAGGGCGGTCTAGCAGGGGAATCGGGTGAAATTTTCATGCTGCGATCAAGCTGACCAGGAAATCATCATCCCATGCTGCAACCTTGCGCCTCAGGCGCAAGGAGTCCTTGGTGGATGCGGTTCGCAGCAGA
>CAITOL010000138.1 GCA_903893975.1 uncultured Rhodospirillales bacterium
AACCGCATCGAGCGCTTCTTCAACAAACTCAAACATTCACGCCGCGTGGCAACACGATATGACAAGTTGACCAATAGCTTTCTTGGGTTCGTTCAACTCGCTACTATCAAAATCTGGATACGGTTTGTCCACACGACCTAGAGCGGTAACGCAATCAGTTCGAATTTCAAAATGAAGCGGTTGCCAAGCTCGGATGCGATGGCGGCAATAGTGCTCAGTGATAGAAAGTTTTTGCTTCTTTTTTCAAAAAGAAGCGCTGCCCTTGCTTTGCTGCTTGCCTTGCTGCCCTCACCCCGACCCTCTCCCGTAAGGACGGGAGAGGGGGAAGAAAGGGGTTGCGGTGGTTGAGAAATGTTGTTATAAATAACTATATGAACCGTGTTATTCCCGTATTGCGCGTCAGCGACACTGCACCGGAGATGGTGCGGCGGTTGGGGTTGATTGTGGCGGGGATTGTGGCGGTGGTGGCGCGGCGGTTTTTGAAGGACCCGACGTTTCATGATGTGATTGTGCCGTTGTGTGGGTGGTTGAACCGGACGTGGCGGCGGTTTGGGCGGGTTCGGGTGGTGCCGGAGGCACCAGGGGCGCACGAGGTGCCTAAGGTGGTGCGGGCGCCGGTGGTTCGGGATGCGCAGGTGCGGGTAGTGCGGCGGCGGTTGCCGTTGCGGCGGGCCTGGCTGGTGCGGGCGTTGGGGTGGGAGGTTGCGGGGTATGGCAGCCAGTTGCAGGCGTTGTTGGCTGAGCCGGAGATGGTGGCGTTGCTGACGGCGGCGCCGGGGGTGGGGCGGTTGTTGCGGCCGTTATGCCGGATGTTGGGGGTGACGGCGTTGGAGGTGGCGCGCCCGGCGAAGGTGGTGGTGGCGCCGGACCCGGAGGTGGTGCGGGCGCGCAAGGCGCGCGTGCGGGCGCATCGGTTATGGGTGCGACGGGTGAAGGGGTGGTCGCCGGGGCCGATCCCGTCTGCGTGGTGGCCACAAAAAGGGGTTTGAGGGGTTGGGGGATTTTTGTGGGTATATTGTTACGATATAGGAATTATATGAGTGGCTGCGCTGGATTGCCGCGGCTTCGCCTCGCAATGACGGGTTGGGGGGTGGGGCGATTTGAACCACTTATAGATGAAAAGTTTTTGCTGCTTTTTTCAAAAAGCAGACCTTCCCTTGCCCCGCCAAAATTTGCGCCCACCTGCAAAAAAGCGCATGTAGCGCCCGCCCGCCAGCAATTGCGAGATCGAGCAGATGAGCAGCTACCGTCCGTACCAGCATATTGAGCGTCGCAAGTCGCGGCAGATTTTTGTCGGCGATGTTCCGGTGGGCGGTGATGCGCCGATTCCGGTGCAGACGATGACCAACACCTTGACCACGGATGTAGCGGCGACGGTGGCGCAGATCCATCGGGCAGAGCGGGCGGGGGTGGATATTGTGCGCGTGTCCTGCCCGGACCAGGAAAGTGCGTTGGCGTTGAAGGAGATTATCCGCCAGGTGCATGTGCCGGTGGTGGCCGACATTCACTTTCACTACAAGCGCGCGATTGAGGCGGCCGAGAGTGGGGCGGCGTGTTTGCGGATCAATCCGGGCAATATCGGCAGTGCCGACCGGGTGCGTGAGGTGATCAAGGCGGCGCGGGACCATAATGTGTCCATGCGGATCGGGGTGAATGCCGGATCGCTGGAGAAGCATCTGCTGGAGAAGTATGGCGAGCCGAACCCGGAGGCGCTGGTGGAGAGCGCGCTGGAGCATGCGAAGATTTTGCAGGACCATGATTTCCACAACTTCAAGATCTCGGTGAAGGCGTCGGACGTGTTCATGGCGGTGGCGGCGTATCAGCAGCTGGCCGATATCACCGACCATCCGCTGCATATCGGGATTACCGAGGCGGGCGGCAAGCGAACGGGGACGGTGAAGTCCTCGATCGGGCTGGGCAATCTGTTGTGGGCGGGGATTGGGGACACGCTGCGGGTTTCGCTGTCTGACGAGCCGGAGGAAGAGGTTCGGGTGGGCTGGGAGATTTTGCAGGCGCTGGGGCTGCGGCATCGCGGGGTGCGGGTGATTTCCTGCCCGTCTTGCGCGCGGCAGGGGTTCAACGTGATCCAGACGGTGCAGATACTGGAGGAGCGGCTGGCGCATATCGAGACGCCGCTGACCTTGTCGATTATCGGCTGCGTGGTGAACGGGCCGGGCGAGGCGCTGATGACGGATATTGGCGTGACCGGCGGCGGGGCGGGGCGGCATATGGTGTATGCGGCGGGCAAGACCGACCATACGGTGGAAGCGGGCGGGATGGTGGAGCACATCGTCGAGCTGGTGGAAGCCAAGGCGAAGCAGATTCAGGCTGAGACGCTGGCGGCGAAGCTGGCGAAAGCGGCGGCGGAATAGTTGGGATTATAGCGACGTGAGTGAAGTTCAGCCGGTTCGCGGCACCAAAGACCTGATTGGCGAGGATGCTCGCCGGCATTTCCATGTGGTGGAGACGGCGCGGCGGATTGCCGCGACCTATGGCTTCGATGAATGGAGCACGCCGGTTTTCGAGCAGACGGGGGTGTTTGCGCGCGGGCTGGGCGATACGTCGGACGTGGTGATGAAGGAGATGTATTCCTTCCCGGACCGCGGCGGGGAGAGTTTGACCTTGCGGCCGGAGGCGACGGCGGGGATTTGCCGGGCGCTGGTGTCCAACGGGTTGACGCAGTCGCTGCCGCAGAAGGTGTTCTATACCGGGCCGATGTTTCGCTATGAGCGGCCGCAGAAGGGGCGTTACCGGCAGTTCCACCAGATCGATGTGGAGGTGTTGGGCAGCCCGGAACCCTTGGCGGATGCGGAGGTGATCGCCTGTGGCTGGGCGATTTTGCAGGCGCTCGGCGTGGCCAAGGATGTGGTGCTGGAGCTGAATACGCTCGGCGACAAGGAAAGTCGGGAAGCGTATCGGGCGGCGTTGATTGCGTATTTCTCGGCGCATCGGGCCAGCCTGTCGGAGGATAGCCAGGCGCGGCTGGAGCGGAATCCGCTGCGGGTGGTGGATAGCAAGGACCCGGGGGATAAGGCGTTGGTGGCGGATGCGCCGACGATTTATCCGTATCTGAACGCGGCGTCGCGGGGGTTTTACGACACGTTGCGGCGGCATCTGGACCGGATTGGCGTGCCGGTGGTGGAAAATCCGCGGATTGTGCGGGGGCTGGATTACTATAGCCACACGGCGTTTGAGTTTGTGACCTCGGCTTTGGGGGCGCAGGGCACGGTGCTGGGTGGCGGGCGGTATGACGGGCTGGTGGAGGAAATGGGCGGGCCGCATACGCCGTGCGTCGGTTGGGCGGCGGGGGTGGAGCGGCTGTCGATGCTGTTGAGCGCACCGCCGGCGGCGCCGCGGAGTGTGGCGGTGATTCCGATTGGCGATGCAGCGGAGGCGACCGGGCTGGATGTGGTGCAGGCGCTGCGGGCGGCGGGCATTCGGGCGGAGATGGCGTATCGCGGCAATGTGAAGCGGCGGATGGAGCGGGCCAATAAGACCGGGGCGCGGGCGGCGGTGTTGCTCGGCGAGGCGGAGATTGCCCGTGGGGTGGCGCAGGTGAAAGATCTGGAGACCGGCGCGCAGGCGGAAGTGCCGATCGCGGAGCTGGTTGCGAAACTCGCATGAGCCTGGATTCTCGACTTGACCGGATTGTCGGCCGCGCGGAGGAATTGCGCGCCATGCTGTCCGAAGGGGCAGGGGGCGAGGCGTTCGTGAAGGCGTCGAAGGAGCTCGCGGAAATCGAGCCGATTGTGGCGCGGGTGGACGATTTGCGGGCGGCGCAGAAGGCCGAGGATGAGGCGCGGGCGATGCTGTCGGACCCCGATATGAGGGAGCTGGCGGAGGCGGAGCTGTTCGAGCTGAAGACGAAGATTCCGGCGCTGGAGCAGGAAATTCGGATCGCGCTGCTGCCGAAGGATGCGGCGGATGAGCGCGACGGGATTTTGGAAATCCGGCCGGCGGCGGGCGGGGATGAGGCTGGGCTGTTCGCGGCGGAACTGTTCGCGATGTATCAGAAATATGCGGCCTCACGCGGGTGGCGGTTTGAGGTGATGGAGTATGACGCAAACGAGCTGGGCGGGCTGAAGGGCGCGCTGGCGGAGATTGGCGGGCGCGGGGTGTTCGCGCGGATGAAGTTCGAGTCTGGCGTGCATCGGGTGCAGCGTGTGCCGGCGACGGAAAGCCAGGGGCGGATTCACACCTCCACCGTGACGGTTGCGGTGTTGCCGGAGGCGGAGGAGGTGGATGTGCATATCGACGAGGGCGATTTGCGCATCGACGTTTATCGCGCGTCTGGCGCCGGTGGGCAGCACGTGAACAAGACCGAGAGCGCGGTGCGGATTACCCATCTGCCGACCGGGATTGTGGTGGCGATGCAGGAGGAGCGGAGCCAACACAAGAACCGGGCGAAGGCGATGAAGATTTTGCGGGCGCGGATGTATGAAGCGCAGCGCAGCAGCCTGGCGGCGACGCGGGCGGCGGATCGCAAGGGCCAGGTGGGGACCGGGGATCGCAGTGAGCGGATCCGCACTTACAACTTTCCGCAGGGGCGCGTGTCCGATCACCGGATCGAACTGACTTTGTATAAGCTCGACAGGGTGATGCAGGGCGATTTGGACCCGTTTATCGACGCGTTGATCGCGGACGATCAGGCCAGCCGGTTGGCGGCGGAGGACGGGTTTTAGACTACGGGGCCGGCTTGGGGGGCGCGAGCCGGCCGGCTTTGGCCTGGTCGGCATCCAACAGGAGGTCTCGACGGACGGCACCATCGGCGCCTAGGGCGGCGGTGGTCTGGCCATCGACCACGATTTCCGTGCCGCCGGCATTGCCGGTGGTGAGGAGGAGGGCGAGCTTCGGCGGGGCTGGCCAGGACTCACCGGCGCGGAGCACGCGGTTGAGCAGCACGTTGCCTTGTCGGTCGCGCACCTGCATCCAGGAATCGGCCTTTGCGCGCAGCACGAGGCGGGTGCCGTCGGGCGCCGCAGGTTCCGTGGCGGCCGGCGGGGTTTGCGGCACGGCGGCAGCGGCGGCGATGGGTGAGATCGTCGGCGCGGGGGCAGCCGGTTCCGGCGCCGGCGCGGCAGGCTCGGCTACCACGGCAACAGCGACCGGCACTGGCGGGGCCGCCGGTGCGGGCGCGAGTTCAGCCAGCCGTTCCGGCACGGCGCGCACCGGCTCCACCGGTTGGCTGTCGGACGAGGCCCGATACCAGAACGCGTAGGCACCGACGGCGAGCACCAGGCTCAACAGCATCATGGCGCCCGCTGGCAGGCCACGCTCCGGCACCGGTGCGGGGAAGGTGAGTTCGGTCTTGCGGTTGACGTCCGCCGCCTCGGCCCGGAAGCGCCGGGCGACCTCATCCGGGTCAAGCCCGACCGCGCCAGCATAGGTGCGCAGGAAGCCGAGCGCATAGGCATTGCCCGGCAGATCCGCAATCCGCCCTTCCTCGATCGCCTCGAGATACGGCAGGCGAATGCGCAGATGGGTGGCCACCGCCGGCAGGGTCCAGCCAAGATTTTCCCGTGCTGTCCGCAGGTCCGCGCCAACCCGGGTCGCGTTCGGCTCCGCCGGGGCGGCACCGCGAAACGAGATCATACGGCGTCCTTCCGCCAGATAAGCCTTGCGATCCTGCAGCACGTCGGGGGGGCTTTCGTGACCAACTGTTACACTTTCGGTCGCCGGCAGGGAGTTGCCGGCCCGCTGAGAGACCCTCTTCTACCGCCAAACGCCGCCCTTTGCCACCGGGAAAGCCGCAAAATTCGCCGACGAATTCATGACATAAAAAGACATTTGCTGATCAATCTATTGCACCAGCCTATGCTCCCGCGCCCAGGCGGCGATGGGCTCCCGCACGCTCGCCGCCCCGGCCGCCGTCCGCCGAATGCCGGCCAGCACCGCACGAAACGCCGGCAGATCCAACTCGGCCAGCAAGGCTTTCACCGGCAACACCCTGGATGCCGGCATCGACAGGCTGGTGATCCCCAGCCCCACCAGGGTCATCGCTTCCAATGGCCGCGACGCGTGCTCCCCGCACACCGACAGTTTCACATCCGCCGCCCGGCACTGCGCCGCCACCTCGGCCAGCATCTCAATCACCGGCGGCGACAGGAAATCATACCGCCCGGCCAGCCCCGGCGTGCCCCGGTCGGCGGCAAACAGAAACTGCATCAGGTCGTTGCTGCCCACCGAGATGAAATCCACCTCCCGCAGCAATTCCGGCAACTGCCAGAGCAGGGATGGCACTTCCAGCATCGTGCCGACATGCAGCACCGACGGCTGCGGCCGGACCCGTGCGAGCTCCGTGCGCAGCAACGCCTTGGCCGCCCGCAATTCCGCCACCGTCGCCACCATCGGGAACATGATCGACAGTTTCCGCCCACCCGCCGCCAGCAGCAGGGCCCGCAACTGCCGCCGCAGCACCGCCGGCCGATCCAGCCCGATCCGCAAACTGCGCCAGCCCATCGCCGGGTTTTCCTCCGGCCGCGCCGTGCCCGGCAGCAGCTTGTCCCCGCCGAGGTCGAGCGTCCGGAACAACACCGGCCGATCGCCCGCCGCATCCAGCACCTGGGCATAGATCGCGGCCTGGTCCGTCACATCCGCCACCGACCCGCGCGCCATCATGGCGATTTCGGTGCGGAACAGCCCAATCCCCGCCGCCCCGGTGGCTTCGAGCTGCAACAGCTCCAGCGCCAGCCCCACATTCAGATTCAGCTCCACCGGCGTGCCGTCCCGGGTCTGCGCCGGCTTGTCGCGCAGCGCGGCGTATCCGGCCTGGCGGGCCGAGCGAGCGGCCTCCGCCCGATGGAACAGCTCCACCACATCCTGCTCCGGCCGCAGAATCAGCTGCCCGCCTTCCCCATCCTCCGCCACCAGCACCGCCGGCTCGCCATCATTGGCCACTTCCAGCATGCCGGCCGCCCCGGCCAGCGCCGGCAAGCCCAACGCCCGTGCCAAAATCGCCGCATGGCCGGATGGGCTCGCTTCCTCGATCACCACCCCGGCAATCCCACCGGCATGCCATTCCAGCAACTCCGCCGGCCCCATCCGCCGCGCCAGCAGAATGGCCCCAGGCGCGGATTTCGGCGCCTCCGCCTCCCCGGTCAGCGCCTGCATCAACCGCCCGATCAGGTCCTCCACATCCGCCAGCCGCTCCCGCAGATACGGGTCGACAATCCGCCGCATCCGGTCCCGCAGATCGCCGGCCACCCGATGCACCGCCGCCTCCGCCGACAGCCCGCCCCGGATCGCATCCCCTACCCGCTTCAACCAGCCGGAATCGGCGGCGATCAGGCGGTAGGAGTCCAAAATCTCCCGCGACGCGTCCGCCTCCGCCCCATCCGCCACGGCCAGCCCGTTGGCGATCAGCGCATCCACGCTCTGCCGGGTCATCGCCACCGCCTGGTCCAGCCGCGCCTGCTCCTGCCGTGGGTCATCGGCCAGCACCTGCTTCGGCGCCTGCAACGGCCCGAGCAACCGCACCTTGCCGATCGCCAGCCCGCTCGCCAGCGTCGCCCCGGCAAACCGCCGCGACACCGTCGCCGCCAGCCCGCCCTCGCCACCTTCCGCGCCGCTCGCCGCCAGCACCTCGGCCAGCAACATCGCCACGGTCTCCAGCACCTCCACCTCATCCTCGGCGTAGTGCCGCGGGTTGCGGTTCTGCACCGCCAGCACCCCCAGCGTCCGCCCGCCACGCCGCACCGGCACCGCCAGCATGGAGGCGTATTTTTCCTCCCCCGTCTCCGGCCGATAGGCGAAGGCCGGATGGTTCTGCGCATCCGCCAGGTTCAGCGTCGCATGCGTCGCCGCCACCAGGCCGACAATCCCTTCCCCCACCCGCAACCGCGTCCGGCCGACCGAGTCCTCCCGCAGCCCCTCGGTCGCGAATAATTCCAGAATATCGCCCGGCCGCGCGACGTAGATCGAGCAAACCTCGCTCACCAACTCCGCCGCCACCATCCGCACGAGCTCGGACATCGGCGCCACCCCCCCACGGGAGTCGCCCTTGGCCATCAGATCACGCAGGCGGGTCAACAGGCGGCGCGGCGCGGACATAGGCTTGAGGTAAGGGCCCGATTGGGCGAAAGAAAGGCGCAAAATGCCGCTTTCACCGCTTTGACGCAGAAAAGTCCGAAATTTCTACATAAATACGATATCGTAACAAAAACGACGGCCTTATCCCCCGTCGCCACTGCCGGGTATGCGGTCCGGCCGCCACGGTGGCCGGATCGGCCCCGGCGACCACGGGCGCATCCGCTTGGCCCGCGGCTTACGCGGCCGCACCTTGCGCATCACCGCCGCCACCGCCTGCACCACCACCGGCCCCACCGTCACCCCGAGCATGCGGGCCAACGGCCGCAGCAGCCGGCCCACCGCCGGCACGGTCTCCAGCAGCGCCACCATCTCCGGCTCATGCAGCAAGGCGTCGAGCTGCGAGCCATAGCCCGCCGCCTCCCAACCCAGCGCCTTCACCAGCCAGCCGCGCCCAGACGGCAGCCGCACCCGGTCCACCGGCACCGTCCGCACCCGCTGCGGGCGCGGTGCCGCCACCGGTGCCGCCGGCACCATCCGCACCCGGCCAAACCGCTGCACCGTCCGGTTCAGCCAACTCCACAGCGGGCCGGTGAGCTTGAAAAACCGTGGGTCGCGCAAAAACCGCCGCGCAATCAACGCCGCCACCCCACCAACAATCAGCGTCAGGCGCCGCACCAATTCAGGTGCAGCGTCCGCGATGCGCAGAATGGGAGACGTTCTTGCCATAATGTTATTTATAACGACAAATCGCCGCCCTGGCAAGCAAAATCAGCGCGCGCGTGATCCGCCTTACCCTACCCGCCCAAAGCCTGCCCCAGAATCATGTCCGCCGCCGCCGCTGTCAGCTCCACCGGGTTGCTCCCCGCCGTCGGGTCCACAATCGCCATCGCCACCACAAGCTTGCGGTCCACCTGGGTCAGCCCCAATTCGGCCAGCGTATGCGGCACGCCGATTTCCGCCCGCAGCCCCATCACCCAGTCATAGAACGCATCGAACGTCGCGGGCAGGCCGAGATATCCGGCCAGCCGGCCAATCCGTTCCTCGATCGCCTTGCGGTTGAACTGCAACACATACGGCATCACCACCGCATTGGTCATGCCGTGATGCGTGCCGTACAGCGCCCCCAACGGGTGGGACAGCGAATGCATCGCCCCCAGCCCTTTCTGGAACGCCGTCGCCCCCATCGCGGCGGCGGACATCATCATCGCCCGCGCTTCCAGGTCGGTGCCATCAGCCACCGCGCGCGCCAGATACTCCTTCGCCAGCCGGATGCCTTCCACCGCAATCCCGTCCGCCATCGGGTGATAGCCCGGCGCGCAATACGCTTCCAGGCAATGGATCAGCGCGTCCATCCCGGTGCCCGCCGTCGGCTTGGGCGGCAGGCCCACCGTCAGCTCCGGGTCGCAGATCACAATCGCCGGCAGCATTTTCGGGTGGAAAATGATCTTCTTGGTGTGCGTCGTCTCGTCGGTAATCACCCCGGCCCGGCCCACCTCAGACCCGGTGCCCGATGTGGTCGGCACCGCGATAATCGGCGCGATGCCCGCCGGATTGGCCCGGGTCCACCAGTCGCCGATATCTTCGAAATCCCACATCGGCCGCGTCTGGCCCATCATGAACGCGATCACCTTGCCGCAATCCATCGCCGAGCCGCCGCCAAAGGCAATCACCCCGTCATGCCCGCCGGCCCGAAACACCGCCAGCCCGTCGCTGACATTGGCCGCCACCGGGTTGGCCTGCACCTTGTCGAACACCGCAATGCCCAGCCCCGCCGCCTGGCACGCCGCCACCGCGCTCGCCACCATCGGGCTGGCGGAAATGCCGGGATCGGTCACCAGCAACGGCTTGCGGATGCCCACCGCCAGGCACGCCTCCGGCAACTCGCTGATCCGCCCGGCGCCAAACCGCACCGCCGTTGGGTAGTTCCAGTTGCCGCGCAGCGTGGTCATGGTCTTGTCCTTGTTGGTGCAGGGTTAGAGGAGGGGAAGAAAAGATCAGGGAAGGGTCTTCTTTGTTTGGAAACAAAGAAGCAAAAAAACTTCCTGCCTTCCTTGCCGTTGGCGTACTCTCACCGGCAAGTGTACGGCGTAGCCCAGGCAGTGATAGAAAGTTTTTTTGGTTCTTTTTGTTCACAAAAAGAACACCCTCCTCACCCAACCCTAAAATGATAAGACTTCGGCCGTGTCAGCGTCTCATACCCAACCCGCGACAGGCTCGCCCCCCGGCCGGTATCCTTCACCCCCGTCCAGGCCAAAGCCGGATCGAGGTAGTCGCAGCGGTTCATAAACACCGTGCCGGTTTCAATCTGCGCGCCCAACGCCGCCGCCGCGTCCGCATCTGCGGTCCAGAGCGACGCCGTCAGCCCATACGGGCTATCGTTCATCAACCGCACCGCCTCGGCGTCGCTCGCCACCGGCATAATGCCCACCACCGGCCCAAAGCTTTCCTCGCGCATCACCGCCATCGCGTGCGTCACATCCACCAGCACCTGTGGCGCCATATACGGCGTGCCCTCGGCATCGCGCGCGAACAGCTCCGGCGCCACCAGCGCCCGCGCGCCGGCCGCCACCGCCTCGCGCACCTGCCCACGCACGAAGGCGGCGGCCTCCGCCTTCACCATCGGCCCCAGCGTGGTCGCCGCATCCAGCGGATCGCCGAGCGCATAGGCTTTGGTGGTCTCCACGAACCCATCGACGAATTTGGAGTACAAATCCTGGTGCACGTAAATCCGCTCGATGCCGCAGCAGGATTGGCCGGAGTTGAAGAACGCCCCATCCACCAGGTTTTCCACCGCATTGGCCAGATCAGCATCGGCGCGCACATAGGCTGGGTCCTTGCCGCCCAACTCCAGACCGAGCCCGATGAAGCTGCCAGATGCCGCCGCCTCCATCGCCCGCCCACCGGCGACCGAGCCGGTGAAATTCACCTGATCCACCTGCCGGCCGGCAATCAGCTTCGCGGTCTGGTCGTGGTCCAGCACCAGGGTCTGGAACAGCCCCGCCGGCAGCCCGGCCGCATCGAAGGCGCGCTGGAAGCGTTCGCCCACCAGAATCGTTTGCGCGGCGTGCTTCAGGATCACCGCATTGCCCGCCATCAGCGCCGGCACCACCGAATTCACCGCCGTCAGATACGGGTAATTCCACGGCGCGATCACCAGCACCAGCCCGAGCGGATCACGCGCGATCCAGCGCTGAAACCCCTCTTTCGGTCCCGGATCAATCGGCGCCAGCGCCGCCTCGGCAATCCCGATCATGTAGTGCGCCCGTTCCGCGAAGCCGCGCAATTCGCCCGCACCGTAACGAATCGGCCGGCCCATCTGCCACGCCAGTTCCGGCACAATCTCGTCCTGCATCGCCAGCATCGCGTCCACCGCCGCCAGGCAATAGCGGGCCCGCTCTGCCACCGGCACCCGGCGCCACACCGCCTGCGCGCCGCGCGCCTGGGCAATGGCGGTGGTGATCGCGGCTTCGGTCGCCACCGCGCGCTCGGCGTAAACCCGGCCATCCACGGGTGAAATGCAGCGGATCATGACCGTTCAAACCCTCGCTTCAATTCCCAGTCGGTCACCCGCCGGTCGTATTCCAGTTGTTCCCATTCGCCGGTGTGGACGTAATGGTCCACCACCTCGTCCCCCAGCGCGGCGCGCAGCATGGCAGACCCTTTCAGCGCCGCCGTCGCCTCGCGCAAGGTGCGCGGAATGTCGCGCGTGCCGTCGCCCTGATACGCATCGCCGACAAACGCCGGCTCCAGTTTCAGCTTCTGCTCTATGCCCGCCAGCCCTGCGGCAATCAACGCGGCAAAGGCCAGGTACGGGTTCAGATCCGCCCCGCCAATCCGGCATTCCACCCGGATCGCCTTGCTATTTTCCCCACACACCCGGAACCCCGCGGTGCGATTATCGTTGCTCCACACCGCCCGCGTTGGCGCGAAGGTGCTCACCTGAAAGCGCTTATAGGAATTGATGAACGGCGCCAGGAAATAGGTAATCTCCCGCGAATACGCCAACTGCCCGGCGAGAAACTGGCACATCAATTTGGACATGCCATGCTTGGCCTTCGGGTCGAAAAACAGCGGTTTCTTGCCCTCCGCATCCCATAGCGAGGCATGCACATGGCTCGATGATCCCGCCAGATCGTAGCGCCATTTCGCCATGAAGGTGACGGCCTTGCCCTGGCTATAGGCAATTTCCTTGATGCCGTTTTTGATCACCACATGCCGGTCGGCCATCTCCAGCGCCTCGGCATAGCGCACGTTGATCTCCTCCTGCCCCGGCCCCCATTCGCCCTTGGAGTTCTCCACCGGAATGCCGGATTTCTGCAGCCCGGTGCGAATGGCCCGCATCACCGGCTCTTCCTTGCTGGTCTGGAAGATGTGGTAATCCTCGATATAGTTTGCCGCCGTTTTCGGGTCGCGGAAGCCTTTGGCGTGGATCGCCTCGTAGCTTTCATCGAACAGGTAAAATTCCAGTTCGGAGGCGAAATACGGCTTCATCCCCAACGCGCTCAGCCGCGCGATCTGCCGCTTCAACACCCCGCGCGGCGAATGCGGCAGGTCCTGATGGTGCACCGGGTCCAGCACATCGGCCAGCACCAGCGCCGTGCCCTCCAGCCAGGGAATGCGCCGCAACGTCGCCAGGTCCGGCTTCATCACAAAATCGCCATAGCCTTGGTTCCAGCTCGCCGCCGCATAGCCCGGCACCGGTTCCATATCGATATCATTGGCCAGCAGATAGTTGCAGGCATGCGTCTCATCATGCGCGCTCTGCACGAAAAACTCCGCCTGGAACCGCTTGCCGATTAACTGCCCGGCCATATCGGGAAATGCGACCACAACCGTGTCGATCTCCCCCGCCGTTACCGCCGCCTGCAATGCTTCGAACGTGAAGGCCTGGGTCATGGATGCGCTCCGTTAGACGGCGGATGGGCAACGATCAAGGCGTTCTTTTTGTGAACAAAAAGAACCAAAAAAACTTTTCATCAATGTCTCGCCTACGGCGTACTCATGCCGGTGAGAGTACGCCAACGGCTAGGAAGTCCGGAAGTTTTTTTGCTTCTTTGTTTTCAAACAAAGAAGACCCTTCCCTAATGCACCCACTCAATATCCACCGGCCCCGGCGCAAACGGATCGCAGCTCAAAATCTGCCCGTTCACCACCCGCTCGCCGGTCATCGCCAGAATAAACCCCCAATGGCTCACCACCAGCGTCGTCGCCCAATCCGGCAGCGCCTGCATTTCCGCCCGGAACACCGCCGCCCGCGCCATCACCTGATGGATCGGCTCCTCGATCGGCGGCCACCACATCTCGTCCACGCCGCTGAAATCATGCTCCGGCCAGCGCGGCCGCTGCACGCTGGCCCGGCTGCCCACGTCGCAGGACAGCGCATAGCGTTCCCGCACAATCGGGTTCACGTGCACCTTCAACCCCAGCGCCCGCGCCACCGGCGCCGCAGTCTGCAACGTGCGGGTGTAGGGGGAGGCGATGATGCGGGTAATGCCCCGCCCCATCAGCGCCTCCGCCGCATGCCGCGCCTGCACATGGCCCAGCGGCGTCAATTTGGGGTCAAGAATGCCCGGATCGCGGCCCAAGGCGGCGATATGCAGGTTGAATTCGCTTTGGCCGTGTCGCAACAGGATCATCTCTTTGCCATAGCCCCGCAGACGCCGATTGTGCAACCGGTCTGGCGCGCTTATGTCTGTTTCCCAAGGGCCCCCAGCCCCGGCGCGACGCCGCCAGCCCGGGGCCAGTTTCAGCGCAGTCCCGCCCGTGGCGGGCAATAGGAGTGGCTTATGGGCGCCGGTGGCGACTTCCCCATCGATCTGGTGATCCTCGGCGGCATCGCATTGTTCCTGGTGTTGCGCCTGCGCAGCATTCTCGGCCGGCGCGAAGGCTTTGAACGCCCGGCCGAAGCCCCGCAACCCATGCCCACCGCCGCCACCCCCGGCCCCACCGCGCCCGCCGCCCCTGCGCCGGCCAGCCGCCAGGTGCCGGACCCGGCCTCCCCCCTCGGCCAGACCCTGCTGCAAATGGCGCAGATCGACGCCAATTTCCGCCCCGACCGCTTCCTCGATGGCGCCGAGGGCGCGTTCCGCATCATCGTCACCGCCTTCGCCGCCGGCGACCGCGTCCGCCTGCACCCGCTGCTGTCAGACGACACCTATCGCGCGTTTGAAACCGCCATCGCCGCGCGCGAAGCCGCCGGTGAAACCCAGCGCACCGAAATCCACGCCATCCCGTCAGCCACGATCGAGGACGCGCTGCTGCACGACCGCACCGCCGTCGTCACCGTCCGCTTCGTGTCCGATCAGGTGAACCTGACCCATGACAGCACCGGCGCCCCGGTCGTCGGCACCGATGCGGTGACGGAAATCACCGACCTCTGGACCTTCGAACGCGTCCTCGGCACCCCCGACCCGACTTGGCGGCTGGTGGCCGCACGCAGCGCGTGATTGCCGCGCTCCGGCGCTGCGCCGTCCTCGTCACCCTGGCCGCGCTGGCCGCCTGTAGCAGCCGCCCCACCGCGCCGACGCCCGAGCCGGAACCGGCATTCGCCATCGCCGTGCCGCAACGCCCCGGCCCCGCGCTCACCCCGGTTGACTACCGCCAGGTTCCCGGCTGGGCGGCAGAACACCACGCCGACGCCATCGCCCCCTTCCTCGCCAGTTGCAGCCGGATGGTCGGCCAGTCGCTCGGCGGCACCGGGGACGCCGCCCGCATCGTCGGCTCTGGCGCCGCCTGGCGCACCGCCTGCGCCGCCGCCGCCAGCGTGCCGCCCGGCGACCACGCCGCCGCGCGTGCCTTTTTCGAACGCCACATGCAGCCCTGGATCGCCTCGGCCGACGGCTCCGCCAAAGGCCAGTTCACCGGCTATTACGAACCGCAACTGCAAGGCGCCACCAAGCGCGGCGGCATCTACCAAACCCCGCTACTGCGCAAACCCGCCAGCACCAAACTGCCCAGCCGCGCCCAGATCATCGCCGGCGCGCTGGCCAAACAGCACCTCGAACTGGTCTGGGTGTCCGACCCGATCGACGCCTTCTTTCTGGAAATCCAAGGCGCCGGCCGCATCCACATGACCGATGGCCGCGACATCCGCGTCTCCTACGACGGCCAGAACGGCCACGCCTATTTCCCCATCGGCCGCCTGCTGGTCGAACGCGGCGAAATGGCGCTGCCCGATGTATCCCTGCAATCCATCCGCGCCTGGCTGATCGCCCACCCGAAACAGGCGGCGGAGGTGATGAACCACAACCCGTCTTACGTCTTCTTCCGCCAACTGCCGAATACCGACCCGGATCGCGGCCCGCCCGGCGCCCTCGGCGCCCCGCTCACCCCGCTGCGCTCCATCGCGGTCGATAAAAGCTTCGTGCCCATGGGCACCCCGGTCTGGATTGAAACCACGGACCCGGTAACCGCCAAACCCATCCGCCAGCTGATGATGGCGCAGGATGTCGGCGGCGCCATCAAGGGCCCGGTGCGCGCGGACATCTTCTTCGGCTGGGGCCCGCCCGCCGAACAACGCGCCGGGCTGATGAACAAGCCCGGCGCCGCCTTCCTGCTGCTGCCGCGCGACCAAGGCACCCCGGTCGCCGCCAAATGACCTGGGAAGACCGCATCGCCCACTACGTCAAGGCCACCGGCTTCCCGCGCAGCCTGTTCGTCAGCGAGGATGGCCGCGTGGTTGGCACCTGGATCATGGGCAACAACTACCGGGTCAAATCCACCTATTACGGCGGCTACCCCGCCGGCTATCTCCGCCGCGTCCGCGCGCTCTTTCCAGACAAAAAGCGCGTGCTGCACGTCTTCAGCGGCAAGGTGGACCTCTCCGCCTTCCCCGGAGACACTGTGGACCTCAACGAATCCCTGAACCCCACCTACGTGGACGACGCGCAAAGCCTGCTCCGCGTCCCCCTGCCAGAATACGACCTCGTCCTGGCCGACCCGCCGTACAGCGTGGAGGACGCCGACCACTACCAAACCACCATGGTAAAGCGGAACGTCGTCATGCGCGCGCTGCAACGCCTGCCGGCCGGCGCGCATGTGGTGTGGCTGGATCAGGTGCTGCCGATGTACCGCAAAGACGCCTTCGCCCAGGAAGGCGTCATCGGCATGTGGAAATCCACCAACCACCGTTTCCGTGGCATCACGATCTTCCGCCGTCGTGGACCCAATGAATGAGCGGCCACTTTAGCACTCCGTAAACGAACCGAGCCTAAATCTGCACCTTCATCTCGATAAGGCGCGGCAGATATGGATCAGGTGCTCCCCGGCCACGGTGCTACCAGCAACCTGCTTGACGAACGGATGCGCTTCGTCGCGATTGACGCGCAAACCCGTGCCGGCCTGGCGGATTTGCGCCCCATCGTCGTCGCCGCGCTCCCAGCGGTGCTCGACGGGTTTTACGCCCATCTGCAAGTCTGGCCGCAAATGGCCGCCATGTTCGGTGCCGGCAAAACCATGGCCCGCGCCAAGGCCGCCCAAACCACCCATTGGCACGCTTTGTTCAGCGGCCGGTTTGACGCGGAGTTTGAACAATCCGCCCGCCGCGTCGGCCGCGTTCACGCCACCATCGGGCTGGAGCCGCGCTGGTATATCGGCGGCTACAGCCACGTCCTCACACGGCTGACCGACGCCGTCATCCACGCCACCACCAGCCGTCTGCACCCCAACCCCACCCGCACCGCCGCCATGCTGCGGGCCCTGCAACAAGTGGTTTTACTGGACATGGACCTCGCCATCTCCATCTACCTCGATGAAAAACAAGCCGATTACGATCAGAAAACCGCCGCCCTCGCCGATAATTTCGACAGCAAACTCGGCGGCCATGTCGAAGCGATGGTCGCCGCCTCCGCTGATCTGCGCGCCGCCGCGCAAGACATGAACGGCACCGCCGACGCCACCGCCCAACGCGCCACCATCGTCTCCGCCGCCGCCGAGGAGTGTAACGCCAGCCTGGAAACCGTCGCCGCCGCGTCGGAGGAACTCTCAGCCTCCATCGCCGAAATCGGCCAACAAGTGCACCACTCCACCACTACCGTCGGCCGCACCGTCGCCGCCGGCGAGCGGGCTTTGTCCACCGCCGAAAGCCTTGCCGGCGTGGCGGATCAGATCGGCGACGTGGTCAAACTCATCGGCGATGTCGCGGGGCGCACCAACCTGCTCGCCCTCAACGCCACCATTGAAGCCGCCCGCGCCGGTGACGCCGGCAAAGGCTTCGCGGTGGTGGCATCCGAAGTAAAAGCCCTCGCCACTCAAACCACCAAAGCCACAGAAACCGTGCGCGGCCAGATCGCCACCCTGCAATCGGCCACGCATGAAACATTGCGTGCCATCCGGGAGATCGCCGAGCGGATCACCGACATGAGCGGCGTGGCAACCGCCATCGCCGCCGCGGTGGAGCAACAAACCGCCGCCACGTCGGAAATTTCCCGCAGCGTTCAGGAAGTCTCGGTCGCCACCCGCGATGTGGCGACCAACATCGTAGAAGTGGATGCCGCCGCCAAACGCTCCGGCGTCACCGCAGACCGAGTGCTACACGCCGGCGCCACGCAAGCCGAGGTCACCCACCAGCTGCGTGCGGAGGCGGTCGCCTTTATGCGGGAAATCCGCGCCGCCTAGCTTTTTTCGGCGCCAGTATTTATCCTAAACATCGCATAAGGCGGGCACCAGCCCACCAGCGCGGTGCCGAGCGGAATAATCCCCAGCCAGCCCCACGGCGTTTGCGGCCCCACAAACACCAGGGCGATCAGCACCAGGCCAACCACCACCCGGATGCCGCGATCAATCGGGCCAATATTCTTGTTCATCGCGCAGTGTCCTTTTGCTGTGTGATGTCGCCACGCTACGCCCGCCGCGCCGCCGCGTCTGTGACTTGGTCACGCCGCCGCGCCATGGGCGGCGAACGCCTCCAGCGCCGCGCGATCGATGAACACCACCCGCCCGCGCTCCACCGTCAGCCAGCCGCGCCGCTGCAACTCCGCCAGCACCCGGCTGACCACCTCGCGCGCACTGCCCAGCTCGACCGCCAGTTGCTGCTGCGTCATCATCAGCTCATTGGCCGCCCCGGCCAGCCGCAGCAGCTTCTGCGCCAGCCGCACATCCATCCGGCTGAAGCTGATCTCGTCGATCAGCCGGATCAGCCCGGTAATGCGCTGGCTGAAATCGGTGAACACAAACCGGCGAAACCCGGCGGACTCCGCCAGCAGCCGGTCGAACAGCCCGCGCGGCAGCGCCACCGCCTCCACCGCGCTCTCGGTCATCGCCTCGGCGGGATAATCCTCCCCGCTCAGCAATCCGGCCGTGGTCAGAATGCAGCTTTCCCCCGGCGCAATCCGATACAGCACAATCGCCCGCCCGCTTTCGGAGAATTGCTGCACCTTCACCCGCCCGGCCAGCACCAGCAGAAAATGCGCCGCCGGTTGCCCCGGGCCGAACACCTGCGTGCCCTCCGGCAACGCGATTCGCCGGGATTGCGCGCGCAAATCCTGCCGCAAGCCATCGTCAAGCTGCCGCAGGGCAGGGAATTGGCCGGTCCAGTCCATGCGCGGCAGCCTACGGGCAAAGCCGCCAGCATCCTAGCGGGTTTGCGCGCAGCCGGTTAAACTCGGGCCATGACCGATAAACCCCGCGTCGCCCTGTTCGTCACCTGCCTGGTCGATATCCATCGCCCAAGCGTCGGGTTCGCTGCCATCCAGTTGCTGGAAGCCGCCGGCTGCCAGGTGGAAGTGCCGCGCGCGCAAACCTGCTGCGGCCAGCCGGCCTATAATTCCGGCGACCGTGCCACCACCCGCGCGCTGCTGGAATCCTACCTGGAAGCCTTCGCCGGCTACGACTATGTCGTCGTCCCCAGCGGCTCCTGCGGCGGCATGTTGCGCGAACACATGCCGCATCTGTTCGACGACGACCCCAATCTGCGCGCCCGCGCCGATGCACTGGCGGCCAAAACCTATGAGCTGGTCAGCTTCCTCACCGATGTGCGCGGCCTCACCAGCACCCAAGCCGCCTATGCCGGCACTGTCACCTATCACGATAGCTGCGCCGGGCTGCGCGAACTCGGGGTGAAAGCCCAGCCGCGCGCGCTGCTCGGCCAGGTCGCCGGGCTGACGCTGGCGGAAATGGCGGAACCCGAAGTGTGCTGCGGCTTCGGTGGCACGTTCTGCGTCAAATACCCGGATATCTCCACCCGCATGGTGTCCGACAAAACCCGCGATATCGCCGCCACCGGGGCCGATACCCTGCTCGCCGGGGATATGGGCTGCCTGCTCAACATGGCCGGGCGGCTGCACCGCGAGGGCAGCCCGATCAAGGTGCGGCATATCGCCGAAGTGCTGGCGGGGATGACGGAGACGGTGCCGCCGATTGGGGTGGGGAAATCATAGGGTGGTGACGAGCAACAGTTCTTTTTGTGAACAAAAAGAACCAAA
>CAITOL010000139.1 GCA_903893975.1 uncultured Rhodospirillales bacterium
AGCCCGGCGCTGCCGGGGGTGGGCAAGGTGATGGTGATGGTGCCATCGGGCAATGTGCCGGCGGCGAAGCTGTAGCTGCCATCGGCGGCCGTGGTGGTGGTGACGTTGGTGGTGACGCCGCCGACGGTGTAGCTGGCGGTGACGGTGATGCCGGCCAGGTTCGTGTCCACATCGCCCGCCGCGCCGAAGGTTTTGCTGGCGACGCCGAGTTCATCCCAGACTTTGCCGCTGATGCTGCCGGCCGGGGCAAGGGCGACGGTGGCGACGGCACTGCCGGTGAGCGGGCCGGAGGTGCCGAGGTTGCGGCCGGTCGAGGTGCTGTCCAGCGCCGAGTAGAAGGTGGTGTTGTTGTCGTTCAGGGTCGCGGTGATCGAGGCGGTTTGCCCGAGCGCGGTGACCGCGGCGGTGTTGGCGTATTGCAGCCCATCGAGCACGCCGGCGACCTGGGTGTTGGTGGTGGCGTTGGCGAAGGTGATCGTCAGCGTGCCGCCGGTCTGGCTGTAGGTGCCGATGCTGGTGCCGCTGAGCACGACGTTGCCGCCGGTGAGGCTCAATGCGCCGGTGCCGCTGAACACATCCGTGGCCACCGCGCCGCCGGTGCGGCCGACGGTGAGGGTGGTGCCGCCGTAATTGCCGCCGAGCGTGGCGATGGGCGTGTCGCTGACGCCCGTGGTCAGCGCACCTTTGAGGGAAACCGGGGTTGATCCGGGCTCTGGGATGGCGCTGCCGCCCCAGTTGCTGATGACCGGGGCGACATCGGGCTTTTGGTAGATGAAGTTGATGTCGCTGACTGTGGCGCCGCTGGTAATGCTCACATCCGTGGTGGCCGCACCGGCACCGACATTGCCGGAGGCTTGCAGTACCAGGGTTTCATTGCTGGCCAATCCGCCAGCGCCGGGCAGTGGCAGCGAAACGGTGGCGGCGCCGACCGGAATGCCGGTGAAGCTGTAGGTGCCATCGGCCGCCGTGGTCGTGGTCGCCGTGGTTGTCACACCGCCGACGACGTAGCTGATGGTGACCGTGATGCCGGCCAGGTTGGTATCGACGTCGCCGGCAGCGCCAAACACTTTGGTGGCCGGGCCCAACTGATCCCACACCTTGCCGCTGACGCCGCCGGTGGCCACCACGGGCGGTGACAAGGCCACGGTCGCGACCGCCGTGCCGGTCAACGGGCCGGAGGTGCCGAGATTGCGGCCGGCCGATCCGGTGACGGCGGTGGAATAGAGGGTGGTGTTATTGTCGTTGAGCGTGGCGGTCAGCGTGACGGTAGCGCCGCCGACCGGGATGGTGGCGGTGGTGTTGTACTGCAAATTGTCCAGCACGCCCGCGACTTGCGCCTTGGTGACGCCGTTGTTGAAGGTGATCGTCAACGTACCACCCGAGAGCGTGTAGCTGCCGATCGTGGTGCTGTTTAGCGTCACCGTCGAGCCGGCGAGGACGAGGTTGGTGCCGTCGCCGCTGAACACATCGGTCGCGAGCGGGGTATTGCCAATGCCGTTGGTCCCGGCGGTGCGGGCCACGGTGAGGATGGTGCCGCCAAAATTGCCGCCGACGACGCCACCTGCCAGCGCCCCGAGCGTGTTCAGCGGGGTATCGGCCACACCGGTGGCGCTGCTACCCTTCAGAGCCACGGGCGTGGCGCCGGTTTCCGGGATGGCGCTGCCGCCCCAGTTGCTGATGACCGGCGCGACGTCGGGCTGCTGGTAAATGAAGTTCACCCCGCTGACGCTGCTGGCCGGGCCGATGGCCGCGGTGGTGGCGGAGGTGGAGGCCACGGTGCCGAGCAGGACGTTGTCCACCAGGGTTTCCGAACTGGCGAGGCCGCTGCTGCCGGGCGCCGGCACGGTCACGGTCACGGTGCCCGCACCGAAGGTGCCGGGGCTGAAGCTGTAATTACCGCTGGCATCGGTGATGGCGGTGGCAGTTTTGGCGCCGCCGGTGACCGGGTCGATCCCGGTTGCGGTGACAGTGATGCCGGCGAGCACGGTATTCGCGTCCGTGGCGACGCCGAAGGCAGCGTTGAACGGGCCGAGTTCGTCCCATAATTTGCCGCTGACGGCGCCGAAACCAACCACGGTGTTGGCGGTGTAGGTATTGACGCCACCATTGGAGCCGGCGGGCCCGGTGGGTTCCGTCCGCTCCCCATTGGTGCTGCCGGCGCTGCCGGTTGCGGTGACGCCGAGGGATTGGGTATCGCCAGACAGGCTGCGCCAGTTCACCGTTGTGGTGGCGTTCGGCACGGCGGCGGTCTTGTCCGTGACCGCGACGGTATAGGTGATGGTTTCCGTCTGGCTGGGCGCGAGGGCGAAGGATGCGGTGACGGCCGCAGTGGGGGCGCTGCCGGTGACGCTGACGGTTGGGGCGCCGGTGCCGGCGGGGCCGGTGGCGGCACCGGTGGCGGTGCCGAGGGTGATTGCGCCCTCGTTACTGCTGGCTTCCGGGTCGTTCAGGGTGGCGCCGTAGGCGGTGGCGTTGCCGGTGTTGGTGATCAGGTCCTGATAGGTGATCGCGCCAGTGCTGGCGTTGACCGCGGTGACGGTTTTGACGACGGTCAGCGTCGGTTCGACAATCGTAATGACGGCATCACCGGACGCGGCGGCGGTGACCGGCTTTTGACTGTAGGTGTAGGTTACCGTGAGCGAGGCCGACGCGGTGGAAACCTGGGTGAGCGCCGCGTTGCCGCCGGTGGCACCGATGAGCGTGCTGGTCGAGGTTTTGATGGTGATCGGCGTGGTCGTACCCGGGGTGGCGGTGGAATAGCTCGCCAGCACACCGGATACCACCGAGGTTTTGGTGTTGTTCGACGATCCGTCAATATCGGCGATCGGCACCGTACCCGAGGCCGGCACGACGTAGGTATTGCTGTCGCTGTTGCTGACGACCGTGCTGATACCGTTGGGCGAGGCGATATTGGTCGGCGCGCCGGTGGCTTTGACCGACATTTGCACGTCGCTGAGCGTGACGGTGGAAGCGGCGCTGGGGTTGGTGTCGGTAATCGAGCCGGTTGAGAACAATGTTCCGACGATGGTGGTGCTGACCTTGGTCAAGGTGCCCAAGGTGCTATCAAACAGAGCCAATGGCAGGGTGGTATTCAGTTCCGTCGATGTCACCGGCACGGTGAGGGTGTAGGTGAGCGTGCTGGCCGTTCCGGCGGCGCTGGGGGTTGAATTCATCACCGCTTTCGCCGTCAGCGCCGTGCCTGTCGTGTTGCCGGCTACGTTCTGCACGATGGCGTTGAATTCAACGATGATATAATTAGCCGTTGCGGAATGATCGTTGTTTTGCAACGTGCCGAAATTGAATTTGACGTGGCCGGCGGTGGTCGTATCGATGTTGCCGGCGGCGATGACGGCGGTAGCCGATGGGGCGTAGCTCGCCGGGGTGATTGCGCCGCCGGCTTCGGAAACCTGGCCGACGCCCGTACCGGTTGGATCGACCGTCGAGGACAGCAATTTGCCGCTGGGGCTGGCAAGGGCGACGTTGACCGCACCATCCTGCTGGAAGGCGAGGCCGGTGGGCAGAGTGACGTCAAGGATCGAGTTGGCGTTCTGCCCTTCGGGCACCAGAACGGCGACGTGAACCCGGACGATATCGCCGATCGCGGCATTGACCGCGGTTTGTGGCGTGGCGTTGGCAACGCCGCTGGTGTTGCCGTTGGTTTCGGCAACAATCGAAATGGTCGAAGAAAAGGTCTGGATGGTGGTGGTGACCGAGGGCGAATCCTGTTCGCCGACGTTGTCACTATCGCCCGTGTTGAAATTGGCCGTGTAGGAGGTGAGCGCCTGAGCGCTGAGCACGGTGCGGGAGGGCAGATTGTCCACGACCTTGCCTTGGACCTGGAAGGTCATGGTTTGGCCGGAGTTCAGATTTCCCGCCAATGTGGCGGTGAGCGCCGTGGCATCTAGCACCGCGGTGGGGCCGCCGGTTTGCACCAGCGAGCCAGCTACGAAGCTTAGGTTGCTGGGCAACTGGAAGGTGGTGGTGATGGCGCTGTCGGCGGAGTTATGGCTGGCCGGATTCCCAACCACCACGGTGTAAGTGACGATATCGCCGCTGTGGGCGGTGCTTTTATCCGCGGTAATCGTGGTGGTCAGGTTGTTCGGGTCCAGCACGTTGGTGAACGCGGCCTGGGCGGCGACGGTGAAGGGCAGCGCCGCATCGAGCGCGCCGGTGGCGGTGTTGAGGGTCCAGCTGCCGCCGAAATCCGCGTTGCCGACCAGCGTGGTGGAGGCGGCCACGTCGGCGCCGGTCAGGCTGTTCAGTTCGGCCAGCAGGGCCGCGCCATCGCCTTGGGCGACATCGCAGCCCCAGAGATTGAGATTGGCACCGGCCGCGAGATGGCTGGCCCAGCCGGCAACGGCGGTGGCCTCGGCGGCGATGCTGGCTGCGTTGATGGGCGTCGCGCCGAGATCGAGCGCGCCGGCACTGCCATAGGCGACGAGGTTGAGGGCGGTCACGCCGCTGCGGCCGGCCAGGGCGGCGGAGATTTGCGGGATGGCGTCCTGCGCGGGGTTGATCAGGATGACCTGGGCGTTGCCGGTGGCGCCGGCGGCCAGAATGTCCCAGCCGGCGACGCGCGGGTCGATGAAGATCAGGTCCGTCGCCTGCGGATTGGCGGCCAACGCGGGAATGTCGGTGAGGATTTCATGGCCGGTGGCGGCCAGGGCAGTGGCGGCGAACGGGGATGCCAGGTTGAAGGTGCCGACCTTGGCATCCAACTGCCAGCTCGCCCCCATATCAGCCGAGCCGACCGCGTGGGAGGCAGCGCCAATATCGGCGCCGGTGAGGGTGTGCAGGCTGGCGAGGAACGCCGCCCCGGCATTGCCGTTGCCGACTTCCGACCCCCAAAGCGCGATTTGCGCATGCGGGGCCATGTGATCGGCCCAGGCGGTCACGGCGCCGCTTTGGGCGCTGAGCGTCGCGGCGTTGAGGGTCGTGCTGCCAAGTTCGATCGCACCCGGGGTGCCGTCGGTGAGGAATTGCAGGCCTTGCAGATTGGAACGACCCGCCAGCGCCCGGGTGACCTGATCGACGCCGGAACGGGTTGGGTCGAGCACCACCACCTGCACATCGGCGGCGACGCCGACGATCAGTTGCTGCCAGTTGGCCACCCGCGTATCGACGAACAGGATTTGCGTCGCGTTCGGGACGTAAGGTTGCCATAGGCCGGGCGTATGGGTCTCGGTGAGGCTGTGCCCGGAGGTGTCGCTATGGGCGACGGCGCTGATCGCATGATCGGAACTGTCGACGCCGTGGTGGTCGCCGTTGGAATGGTGGCCAGTTGCCGAGCGGGCGGTTGCCTCTACGCTGCCATCGAACAGAAAACGTGGCTCGAGAACTAACTTCATCGCTCGGACGTCCTTAAATTGCGACAATTATCATTTTTTAATTGTCTGTTATCGAGGGTAAAGTTATTAACCGAATCATAAAAGTAAAGTTTTATAGACTGAATTTCACGCGACAAAATAAGGCGGTCAAACGGCTCCGAGCGCGCCGAGGGCTGCCGCCACCGCCAGCAACACCAGCGGATTCAGCCGGGTGACCAGTAGCGTGGCCGCGGTGGCGGCGACGATGGCGGCGGGGCCGAGGCCATGCGCACTGGTGAGGGCGAGCCGCATGGCGGCGGCCATCACCAGACCGGCAGTGAGCGGCATCAGCCCAGCCTGAACACGGCGGCGCCATGGCCGATCGCGAAACCGCTCCCACACGCGGGACGTGCAGAAGGTGAGGATGGCCGGCGGGCCGAACATGCCCACGGTGGCGACCGCCGCCCCCCAGGCACCGGCGACGCGCCAGCCGATCAGTGTGGAAATCAACATATTCGGCCCTGGTGAGGCCTGCGCCAGGGCGAACAGCGCGGCGAAGGCGCGGGCACCCATCCAGTGATGCACGTCGACCACCTGGCGTTGCATTTCCGGCAGGATGGTGTTGCCGCCGCCGACGGCCACGAGGCTGAGCTGGCTGAACAAGGCGCCAAGGGCGGCGAGGGTGGCGTTCATGCCGCCCGCCAGTGCAGCACGATGCTGAGCGGCGCCAGCGCCAGCAAAGTGGGGAGCAGCGGCCATTGGAGCCAGCCAATGGCGAGGAAGGCCAGACCGGCCACCACCATACCCCGCCAGCGCCAGCCCAGCGGGGTGGCAATCTTGCAGGCAGTGGCCACCACCAGCCCAGCGGCGGCGGCGGCCATGCCGGTGATGGCGTGCTGCACGACGGGATGGTCGCCAAAGCGTTCGTACAACGCCCCCAGGGTCAGGACGACCCCGATCGGGGCCACGGTGATGCCGGAAAACGCCACCAGGGCGCCGGGCAGGCCGTGGAACCGGGCGCCGAGGGCGACGGACATGTTGATGATATTGGGGCCAGGCAGAAACTGGCACAGGCCAAGCAGATCTGTGAACTCGGCCGGGGTGAGCCAGCGCCGCTGTTCGACCACCATGCGGCGGGCCCAGGGGAGAACCCCGCCGAAGCCGCACAAGCCGACGGTGAGGAAGCCGAGGAACAGGCCGCCCAGACTCGGCGGCGGGCGCGGGCTGCTGACGTCAGTCGGGGTGGGCGCGGCACCCGGCAAATTAGCGGCTGGCCATTTGCCGCGCGTCTGGGCGCCGTGGCACGCAGGACACGCGGTGGCGCTGCAATTGGCTGCACACGGCACTGGCCTCGGCCTGCGACAAGCCGGTGAGTTCAGCCCGCCAGCTGACATGGCGCTTGAAGGTGACGGTTTCCACCGACG
>CAITOL010000140.1 GCA_903893975.1 uncultured Rhodospirillales bacterium
AGAAAGTTTTTTTGGTTCTTTTTGTTCACAAAAAGAACACCTTAACGCTCACCCCAAAACCGCCATCCCCGCCCCATCCCGGCGCGGATCACCCCCAGCCTGCCACAGCCGCCCATTGCGCACCAGGCATTGCGTGCCGCCATCCATCCGCTTGAGCGACACCCAATGCCCGCGCGCATGCAGCGCCCGTTCATGCCCCCGCAGCCGGGTTTCCACCTCGGTAATGCCGTTCCAGTTCAGCGCATGCGGCGCGGCCACAATCGCCTGCGGATCGCGCATCCCGCCAGCCAGCCGCAGCAGCGCATTGGCGACGTAGCCGATAATCCGGTAGCCGCCGCCCGCCCCCAGGCTCGCCAGCACGCTGCCATCGGGGTTGAACACCAGCAGCGGCGCGATGGTGGTTTTGGCCCGCTTACCCGGCTCGATCGCATTGGCCGGCGCCACCCCGTCCACCGGCGCTTCGGTGGCGAAATTGGTCATCACATTGTTGAGATAAAACCCACCAACCGCGATGCGGGCGCCGAAATTCTGGTTGATCGTGGTGGTCATGGACACCACCTGCCCATCCTCATCGGCCACCGAGATATGGCTGGTCATCGACCCGCCCGGCGTATCCGCCAGCCGGCCGCGCGGCAGCCGGTCCTGCCGATGTCGCGCCGAAAGCAGCCCGGCGCGCTCGTCCAGATAGGCCGGATCGAGCAGCGCCTCCGGCCGCATCGGCGCGAAATCCGGGTCGGCGAACGGCGCCCTTTCGGCAAAACACATCCGCCCGGCTTCGGCGAGCACGTGGATCGCCTGCTCGGAAATGCTCTCACCCAGTTCGGTAATGCCAAACCGCGCCGCCAGCCCGATAATCTGCGCCGCCGCCAGGCTGCCATAGCTCGGCAATGCGCCGCCCAGCACGGTCTTATCGCCGAGGCTGAACCGCTGCGGCTGGCGCACCACCGCGCGATAGGCCGCGAGATCGCCGAGGGTGATGCTGCCGGGGAACGGGTCATCCGCCACCGCGCGGCAGATCGCCGCTGCGGTTTCGCCCTGATACAGCTCGTCCGCGCCCTGCGCCGCGATGCGCCCAAGCGTTGCCGCCAGCGCCGGGTTACGCAGACGCGTGCCCGGCATCAGCGCCAGATCACCGCCGCCGCAGTAAAGCGCATGCGCAAACGGCTCATCCCGCATCGCCGGGATTTCCTGCAACGTGCGCCACAAATACGGCGAGAGCGGAAACCCATCGGTCGCCAGCTCAATCGCCGGGGTGAACAGCGCCGCCCAGGGCAGCCGGCCAAACCGGTCATGCGCATCAGCCAACGCCCGCAGCGCCCCCGGCACCCCGGCGGTGCGCCCGCCATACATCGCCCGATCCGCCGGGATCGGCCGGCCATCAAAATCCCGCGTCAGCCGCCCCGGCACCTGCGACGGCGCCGCCGACAGCCCATCGATGCAGGTGGTCTGCCCGGCTTCATGCACCAGCAGCATCGCCCCACCGCCGAGGCCAGATGCGTTCGGCTCCACCAGGCTCAGCACCGCCTGCGCCGCAATGGCCGCATCCACCGCCGTGCCGCCCTGGCGCAATATGCTGACCGCCGCCCAGGACGCCAGCGGATTGGCCGTCGCCGCTGCGGCATAGCCTTCCGCCGGGCGATGCCGGGTGGGGTCGAAATCAAGCCACGGTTCCGGGGTTCGGCCGAAGGCATCGCTGAGCGTGGGGCGCATCGTTGGGCGTTGATCCTGCGTTGAAAATTGCATCACGGCGAAAGCTGACCCTATCATCCCGCCAACACACGAGGGTCCGATATGCGAAAGCTTCTACCTGCTGTTTGCGCCGCGCTGGCGCTGGGTGCAACCGTGCCGGCCAGCCTCGCCCAGGTACCACCGCATACCGAACTCACCGTGGGCATGACGCAGTTCCCGCCGGACATGCATCCGTACATCACCAATACCTCGATCAAAGACTACATCGCCGGCGCCGTGCGCCGCCCGATGGTGGCCTTCTCCGCCGCGGGTGAGGTGATCTGCCTGCTGTGCACCGAGGTCCCCAGCCTCGCCAATGGCCGCGCAAAGGTGGTGGACCGGCCCGATGGCGGCAAGGGGATGGAGGTGCTGTTCACCCTGAAACCCGACCTGTTCTGGGGCGACGGCGTGCCGGTCACCGCCGCCGATGTGGCGTTTTCCTTCACCGTTTCCCAGGCCTTCCTGCCCTCGCCGGTGGTGGAGGCGGTAGAGGTGGTGGACCCGCGCACCGTGCGCACCCGGCTGAAGCGCGTGGTGTATGATTTCGACCGGCAGATCTACCTGCCGCTGCCGGAGCATATCGAAGGCCCGATTTTCCGCGCCGCCGCCAACGCGATGGATTACGGCCAGAAATCCGCCATCAACCGCCACCCCGAACTGCCCGGTCTCTGGTTCGGCCCGTATCGCATCGCCGAATTCCGGCCCAACGAATCCGTCACCCTCACCCCGAACCCGTTCTGGAAGGGCCCGGCGCCGCATTTCCAGAAACTGACCATGCGGCTGGTGGAAAACACCGCCGCCTTGCAGGCCAATCTGCTGGCCGGCGACGTGGATCTGGTGGCGCAAGGCAATCTCGGCATCACCCTCGACCAGGTGAACGCGCTGGCCAAAACTGCGGCGGACAAGTTCGACATCGCGTTCGTCCCGGCGGTGACCAGCTATGAACACCTGGCGCTGAACACGGACGTGAAACTGCTGGCCGACAAGCGCGTGCGTCAGGCGATGGCCATGGCGATCGACCGCAAGACCATCATCGCCAAGCTGTTCGAAGGCCGGCTGCAAATCGCCGACAGTTTCATGCATCCCTCGCTGGCCAATTGGGACAAATCGGTCAAAACCTGGCCGTATGACCCGAAAGCGGCCCGGGCCAAACTGGCGGAAGCCGGCTTCAAACCCGGCCCGGACGGCATCCTGCTCAGCCCGACCGGTGAGCGGTTTTCCATCGATTTCGTGACCACCGCCGGCAACCGCATTCGCGAACTGGTGCAGCAGGTGCTGCAAACCGAATTCAAGGCGGTGGGGATCGAACTCGTGGTCAAAAACACGCCGCCCCGGGTGTTTTTCGGCGAAACCGTGCGCAAGCGGGACTTCAAGGGCATGGTGATGTTCCAGTCCGACCCGCCGATGGACTGGGTACCGGTGCCGTATTTCCACAGCACCTACATCCCGCGCGCGGAAAACAACTGGTCCGGCATCAACTATTCCGGCCTGGCCAACCCCACTTTGGATGCGGCGCTGGACGCAGCGCAAGGCGAGTTGGACCCCGTCAAGCGCAAGGCGCTGTGGAAAACCATCCTCGACATCACCGCCGACGAACAGGCGGAAATCGACCTCTACTTCGCCACCTCAGCCGTGCTCACGCCCAAATGGCTGACCGGCGTGCGCAACCCCGAACGCTTCGGCGTGGTAACTTTGTGGGTGGAGGACTGGCAGCCGCATTAGGCGGGGAGGTGGGGGTGGAGGTCCGGGCCGGAATCGAACCGGCATTCGAGGATTTGCAGTCCTCTGCATCACCACTCTGCCACCGGACCTCACACGCCGCAAAGCATCGGCGTGGGGCGGCGTTTTGGGCCGCTTGCGCCCGCGGGTCAAGTGCCTGCAACGCATTGCCAGCCCGCGGCGGGAATTTTCCCGCACCCGTCACCGCCGCCCGCCTTTGCGCCAGCGGCGGTCCGTCTCTATAAAGGTGCGATGCGGGCGTGGCCCGCCTTCAAAGTTGGATCAAGCCGATGGATCAGGTCGTGACGGACTTCACCGCATCCCGCAACTGGATGGTGGACGGGCAGGTGCGCCCGAACAAGGTTACCAACCCGCTTATCATCGACGCCATGCGCCGGATCGCGCGGGAACGCTTTCTGCCGACCGCGTTGGCGACCCTGGCCTATGTCGATATCGCGGTCGAGCTCGGCGCCGGCCGGGCCATGCCGCAGCCGATGATGACCGCGCGCCTGCTGCAACTCGCCGCCCCGCAATCAGGGGAACGCGCCTTGGTGGTTGGCGCCGGCGCCGGCTACACCGCCTCGGTGCTGGCCGCCTGTGGCGCCGATGTCACCGCGCTGGAAGACGATGCGGCCTTGAATGCCCTGGCCGCCGCCGTGCCGGCCAGCGAGGCCGGGGCGGTCAAGCGCGTTGCCGGCCCGCTCGCCGCTGGCTGGGCCGCGCATGCGCCGTATGACCTGATCCTGATCGATGGCGCGGTCGATGATGTGCCGGCCGCGCTGGCCAGCCAACTGGCCCCGACCGGCCGGCTGATCGCGGTGCGGATGCAGGATGGGTTCGGGCGCGCCGTGCGCGGCATGCTGGCCGGCGGCCAGTTGGCGCTGGTGGCCGAATTCGACTGCAACGCCCCGCTGCTGCCGGCCTTCCGCCGCGCGCCGGGCTTTACCTTCTAGCAGATTGGCGCATTAACCTTTCTGCTGTGGCTGCGCGCCACGCGTTGTGGCACGATACCGGCGAATTGAGGCCACGGCCCTGCGATGGGCGCCATGGTCAAATCGAATGAGGATGACTTTATGACGCGGACGAGCTTGCGGGCGACCATCCTGATGGCCATTCCCACCATGGGGCTGACGGTGGCGGCGGTGCACGCCGATGCGCGCACCTTGCAGGAAGCGCTGGCGATTACCTACGCGTCCAACCCGGCCTTGCAGGCCCAGCGCGCGCTGCAACGGGCCACCGATGAAAACGTGCCGGCCGCCCTGGCGGGATGGCGTCCCACCGTCTCGGTCACCGCCAATGCCGGCTATGCCGATGGGGCGACAATTTCGCATTCCAACGGCAAGGACACGGTTAATGGCGGCATCGCCAATGCCGGCAACCGTGGCACGAATTCGGAAACACTGACCGTCTCCCAGCCGCTGTATCGTGGCGGTGCCACCCGCGCCGGCACCAACAAGGCGGAAAACCAGGTGATGTCGCAGCGCGCCACCTTGCTGGCCGCCGAACAAACCGCGTTCCAAAATGCGGTCAATGCCTATGTGCAGGTGATCCAGGCGCAGCGCACGCTGGAACTGAACACCAACAACGAACAGGTGCTGAGCCGCCAGTTGCAGGCGACGCAAGACCGCTTCCGCGTTGGCGAAATCACCCGCACCGATGTCGCCCAGGCCGAAGCCGCTTTGGCCGGCGCCAAGGCGCAGCGCCAGACCGCGCAAGGCAATCTGGAAACCGCCCGCTCCGCCTACCGTCAGGTCGTCGGCGAATTGCCGGACAAACTGGTGGAACCGCAGCCGCTGAAACTGCCGCAGGCGACGATGGACCTCGCGCGGGAGATGGCGGAAAAGAACAACCCGACCGTGGTTGCCTCGCTGTTCGCCGATGCGGCAGCGAAAGACAACGTCGATGTGCAATATGCCCGGCTGATGCCGACCTTGTCGCTCCAGGGCAGCTATGGCCGCACTGTGGACGTGACCAGCAAAAACGTCACCGTGCGCACCAATCAGGCGCTGCTGGTGGCCAACGTGCCGATTTTCCAGGGCGGTGTGGAATACGCCGCCATCCGCCAGGCGGTGCAGCAGCAGCAGCAAACCCGCAAGGCGCTGGAAGATGCCCGCCGCACCGCGGTGCAGCAGTTGACCACGGCGTGGCAGACCTATCTCGCCACCAAGGAAACCATCGCCAGCACGCGCGAAGCGATCCGCTCCAACGAAATCGCGTTGGAAGGCGTGCAGCGCGAAGCCATCGTTGGCAGCCGCACCACTTTGGACGTGTTGAACGCCGAGCAGACGCTGCTGGTTTCCCGCACCACTTTGGTCAACAACCTCGCCAGTCTCGTGACCGCGTCGTATCAGGTGGCCGGTGCCGTTGGCCGGCTGACGGCGCGCGACCTGAACCTCAACGTGCCGCTTTACGACGAAACCGCTTACTACAAGGCCGTGAAGAACCGCTGGACCGGCACGGGCGATTACGCCACCGACCAGCCCGGCCGCTAAGCGGGGCGCGGCATGAGCGGCAGCCCGCCCAACCCGGTTCCACCGGTCGATCCGTCGATGGAGGATATTCTTGCCTCCATCCGGCGCATCCTGAGCGATGACGAGGCCGCCAAACCCGACGAGCCGGCGCCGGAAGACGATGGCGTGCTGCAACTGGAGGAAAGCATGATGGTCAGCGCACCCGTGCCGCCTGCTCCTGAGCCGCCGATGGCCGTGGTCCCGCCCGTGCCCGTCATCACCGATGCGGTGATTGCCGAGCCGATGGTCGCCGTCCCCGAAGCCGCACCAGAACCGCCAATGGCCGCGCCCACCGGCTCGCTCCTCGCGCCCGAGGCCGCGCAGGCGGCAACGGACTCCGTCGGCACGCTGCTGCGCAGCCTGATCAGACGGGGGGAACAGGTCGGCGTCTACCGTGGCGGCCCGACGCTTGAAGATATGGTGCGGGAAGAAATCCGCCCGCTGCTGAAGGCCTGGCTGGACGCCAATCTGCCGGCTTTGGTTGAACGGCAGGTACGGGTTGAAATTGAACGGGTCGTCGGGCGCGCCATTCCCTGATCCGCCTCGCCGCTTTCCCCGACCGCGCCCGCTTTGTCGCCCGGTCGCTTTTGCCAGAGAACACCCCCCATGCTGAATAAATCGCACACCCCGGCCGAAACCGAAGCGCGGCTGTACGCGCTGTGGGAAAACTCCGGCGCCTTTGCCTGCGCGCCGGACAGCAACGCCACGCCGTACACCATCATGATCCCGCCGCCGAACGTCACCGGCAGCCTGCATATGGGCCACGCGCTGACCTTCACCGTGCAGGACACGCTGGTCCGCTGGCGCCGCATGCAGGGCCGCGACGCGCTGTGGCAGCCGGGCACCGACCATGCCGGCATCGCCACGCAAATGGTGGTTGAACGCCTGCTCGCCGCCGATGGCATCAAGCGGCAGGATATGGGCCGGGACAAATTCCTCGAACGCGTGTGGCAGTGGAAGCGGGAATCTGGCGACACCATCACCCGCCAGCTGCGCCGCCTCGGCGCCTCGCTGGACTGGCCGCGCGAACGCTTCACTATGGATGACGGCCTGTCGGAAGCGGTGCGCGAAGTGTTCGTCACCTTGTTCAAGCAAGGGCTGATTTACCGCGACCGGCGACTGGTGAACTGGGACCCGCAATTCCAATCGGCGATTTCCGACCTGGAAGTCGAAAACAAGGAAGTGCGCGGCAGCCTGTGGCACATCACCTACCCGATTGACGGGATGGCCGACCGCTTCATCACGGTCGCCACCACGCGGCCGGAAACCATGCTCGGCGACACCGCGGTTGCGGTGAACCCGGAGGATGAACGCTTCGCCGATCTGGTGGGCAAATTCGCCATTCTGCCGCTGGTCGGCCGGCGCATCCCCATCATCGCCGATGCCTATTCCGACCCGACCAAGGGCACCGGCGCGGTAAAAATCACCCCGGCGCATGATTTCAACGACTTCCAGGTGGGGGAACGGCATAAACTGCCGATGCCGTCCATCCTGGACAAAACCGCCAAAATCACCCTGGTGGAAATCGAGGCCGACGTGGCCGCGAGCCCGGAGGCCGAATTCCTGCGCAGCCTCGCCGGCCAGGATCGCTTCGCCGCCCGCAAGGCGATTGTTGCCGAACTGGAACGCATCGGCCGGCTCGACAAGATTGAACCGCATGTGAACCAGGTGCCGCATGGCGACCGGTCCGGCGTGCCGATCGAGCCGCTGTTGACCCTGCAATGGTATTGCAACGCCGAAGTGCTGGCCAAGCCGGCGATTGAGGCGGTGGAGCAAGGCCGCACCAAATTCGTGCCGCAGCAATGGGAAAACACCTTCTTCGCCTGGATGCGCGACATTCAGCCCTGGTGCATCAGCCGCCAGCTTTGGTGGGGCCACCGTATCCCGGCCTTCTACGGCCCGGATGGGCATGTGTTCGTGGAGAAAACCGCCGCCGAGGCCGATGCCGCCGCCGCCGCGCATTACGGCAAGCCGGTGCCGCTCAGCCAGGACGAGGACGTGCTGGACACCTGGTTCAGCTCCGCTTTGTGGCCGTTCTCCACCCTCGGCTGGCCGGCGCAAACGCCGGAACTGGCGCGCTATTACCCGGGCGACACGCTGGTCACCGGGTTTGACATCATTTTCTTCTGGGTCGCCCGGATGATGATGATGGGCATCCATTTCATGGGCGATGTGCCGTTCCGCACCATCTACATCCACGGCCTGGTGCGCGACGAGCGTGGCCAGAAGATGAGCAAGTCCAAGGGCAACGTCATCGACCCGCTGGCCCTGATCGACGATTTCGGCGCCGACGCGCTGCGCTTTGCCATCTGCTCGCTTACCGGGCCGGGCCGGGATGTGAAGCTCGGCGCCTCCCGGGTGGAATCCTATCGCAGCTTCGTCACCAAATTGTGGAACGCGGCGCGCTTCTGCGAAATGAACGGGGTGAAGCCGAACCCGGCCTTCACGCCGGACCAGGCCAAACTGCCACTCAGCCGCTGGATTCTGGCCGAAGCCTCCGATGCGCTCGGCGCCGCCAATACGGCGCTGGAAGCCTATCGTTTCGACGAATACGCCGCCGCCGGCTACCGCTTCACCTGGAACGTGTTCTGCGACTGGTTCCTGGAATTCGCCAAGCCTGCCCTGTTCGACAGCGAAACCAAGGCGCTGGCAACGACGGCCGAGGCCGCCGAGTTGCGCGATGTCGCCGCGCATGTGCTCGGCCTGATCCTGCGCCTGCTGCATCCGGCGATCCCCTATGTGACGGAGTCGCTGTGGAGCCAGTTCGGCTATGGCGAGGAAGGCAGCCTGATGCGCACCGCCTGGCCCACGCCGTTTCCCGTGCCCGGCGCGGAGGCGGCGCGGCAGGAGATTGACTGGGTGGTGCGGTTGATCACCGAGGTGCGCACGGTGCGCTCGGAGATGAACATCGCGCCGTCGCTGCGCATTCCCATCCTGCTGAAGGATGCCGACGCAGCCTCGCTGGCGCGCGGCCAGGCCTGGATCGAGCCGATTGGCCGCATGGCGCGCGCCACCGAAATTGCCGCCTTGCCCGGCGACATCCCGACCGGCGCGGTGCAGACGCTGCTGGATGAAGCCACCATCGTGCTGCCGCTGGCCGGCCTGATCGATCTGGCCGCCGAGCGGGCGCGGCTGGAAAAGGAACGCGCCAAGGCCGAGGACGAAGCCGAGAAAGTGCGCAAAAAGCTCGGCAACGCGGATTTCGTCAGCCGCGCCAAGCCGGAAGTGGTGGAAGAAAACCGCGAACGGCTGGCGGCGGCGGAGGCGG
>CAITOL010000141.1 GCA_903893975.1 uncultured Rhodospirillales bacterium
GCATCGCCCGCTTCTTTTAATACGTCGCCCGCCCGCCGGAGACATCAAACACCGCCCCGGTGCTGAACGATGCCTCCTCGCTCGCCAGCCAGCACACCAACGCCGCCACCTCATCAACGCTGCCGAAACGGCCGATGGGGATTTTCGACAGCATGAAGTCGATCTGCGACTGGCTCATCTGCTCAAACAACGGCGTCCGCACCGCCGCCGGGGTTACGCAGTTCACCCGGATTTCGCTGCTCGCCAACTCCTTGCCCAACGACTTCGTCAGCCCGATCACCGCCGCTTTCGAGGCCGAATAGGCCACCGCGTTCGGGTTGCCTTCCTTGCCGGCGATGGAGGCGATGTTGACGATGCGGCCATACCCGTTGGCCTGCATCAGCGGCACGATGGCGCGGTTGCAGTAGAACAGCGCGTTCACGTTCACATCCATCACCCGCTTCCAGTCGGCGACGGCATAGTCCCAAGTCGGCATATTCGGCCCGGTAATACCGGCGCTCGTCACCAGGATGTCGATCTTGCCGAGGGCTTGCGCGGTGCCGGTCGCCGCCGCCGCCACGGCGTCCGCGTCGGTCAGGTCGAGATGGACGGTATGCACCTCGGTGCCGAACTGCGCATTGGCCTGCGCCAGCGCGGCGGCGTTGGCATCCCAGATCGCCAGCCGCGCGCCCTCCGCCACCAACCGGCGGGAAATCGCTTCCCCAATGCCCGAAACTCCGCCAGTGACCACCGCCACCCGGCCCGCGAAACGTCCGTCCATACCGTCCTCCCATATTCCGCCGCCGGTTTAACCCGCTTGCGGTGAGGGCGGAAGGCTCAGGCGACCACCTGCACCCCTTTCCAGAACGCGACCCGCCCGGCGATTTCGGCCGCCGCCGGCTTAGGGTCCGGATAATACCAAACCGCATTCGGGTTCACCTGCCCCTCCACTTGCAGGCTATAATACCGCGCAGTGCCTTTCCAACTGCACACGGTGCTGTGGGTGGAGGGGTTGAGAAACGCTCGGTTCACCGCCACCGCGGGGAAATAGGCATTGCCCTCCACGGTGACGATATCATCGCTCTCAGCAATGACCTGGCCGTTCCAAATCGCTTTCATCGCGCACACTCCTGCTTGGTCGCTCCAGACATGGTAACGTCACCCGCAACCCGAAAGAGGCCATCATGCCAACAGCCCTGATTACCGGCGCATCGTCTGGCATTGGCGCCGATCTGGCGCGCGAATTTGCCCATGCCGGCTACGATGTGATCCTGCTCGCCCGCCGCCGGGACCGGCTGGACACACTGGCAGCCGAACTCGGCCACACCGCCCGGGTGCTGGTGGCCGACCTTGCCGCCGCCGACGCCCCGGCGCAGATTTTCGCCGCCACCGGCCCGGTGGATCTGCTGGTCAACAATGCCGGCTTCGGTGGCTATGCCGCCTTCGCCAGCCAGGATATCGGCGCGCAGGCGGCCATGATCCAGGTCAACATCACCGCGCTCACCGCCCTCACCCGGCTTTACCTGCCGGCGATGCTGGAACGCCGCGCCGGGCGCGTCCTCAACGTTGCCTCCATCGTCGGCTTCATGCCCTGCCCCGGCCTGGCCGAATACGCCGCCAGCAAAGCCTATGTGCTGGCTTTGTCGGAGGCGCTGTATGCTGAGTTGCAAGGCTCCGGCGTGACCGTCACCTGCCTGTGCCCCGGCGCCACCGAAACCGAATTCGCCGCCATCGCCGGCATGCGCGGCAAGCTGGCGATGCGCCGGCCGATGAGCGCCGCCGCCGTGGCGCAAGCCGGCGCCCGGGCCACGCTGGCCGGCCAGCGGCTGATCGTCACCGGCACGCAGAACCAACTCACCAGCCTGCTGCCGCGCCTGCTGCCACGCGGGCTGTTGTTGCGCGGCGTGCGCAAGTTGCTGACTGGACGTTGATCGCGGCGCGGTTACACTGGCACCAATCCGATGGAGCAACCGCACATGACCATTCCGACCGATGCCTGGGTAAAGATCAGCGCCGCCAGCGGGCCGAATTTTTCCAAGGATGGTAGCCGCATCTTCCATTTGCGCGGCACCCAGCCGCTCGGCAGCGGCCTGCCGCAGGTCTGGGTGATGGATGCCGATGGCGGCAAC
>CAITOL010000142.1 GCA_903893975.1 uncultured Rhodospirillales bacterium
ATCCAATCCACCAGCCGGTCACGATCAACAGACGGCCCGCGCTCCCGCCGGGAGCTCAGGCCGAGTATTCTGACGCTTGCGCCTCCGGTCGGGCTACGCCCTCCTGCGCCGTAAGCGTCAGAAGACTTTCTCACCTTGATTGTCGCGCGTTCTCACGCAGATTGTCGCGCCGCATGCGGGTCTTGCGGCCGCTGGGGCGGATGCTTGGGGTGACCGTAGGGCCGGTGGTGGTGCGGGTGCGGAAGGCGCGTGTGCCGAAGCCTCGGGTAAGGAAGGTTCGGGTGAAGGCCTGGTCGCCGGGGCCGATCCCGGATTCTTGGTGGCCGTTAAAACGGAGATGAGGGGACGGCGTGGATTTGTGTGTTATTCGTTACGATATCGGAATAAATATGCTGCTACCTTGCGCTGGGATGGAACAGTTGCTCCCCGGCCAGCTGGTAATGGCCGATGGCCGTCTGGCCGGCGGGGGAGGTGAGCCAGTCCGCCAGCCGGGCGGCGGCTTGGGCGTGGATGTTCGGGTGGCGGGTTGGGTCGAGTTCGAGCACGTCGTAGCGGTTGATCAGCACCGGGTCGCCGCTGACCAGTTCCACCAGCGCGCGCCGGTTGCCGAAGGCGAGCCAGGTGCCGCGATCGGTGAGGGTGATGGCGTCCAAGGCCGCAGCCATGTTGAGGGCCGCCCCCATGCCGCCGCCGATTTCCTTGTACCAGGGCGCGGCCGGGGTAAGCTGGGCCTGGCGCCAGAGGCGCTTTTCCATCGCATCGGTGCCGCTGGCATCCCCGCGCGAGATGAAGGGGGTTTGGTGGGCAGCGATGGCGCGCAGGGCGGCGGTGGTGTCGTGGCTGGCTTTAATGCCGGCCGGGTCGCTGGCGGGGCCGACGAGCAGGAAGTCGTTCCAGGCGATTTCGCGGCGGGTGCGGGCATGGCCGGCGGCGAGGAAGGCGGCTTCGGCGTCCGGGTCGTGCACCAGGACGAGGTCGGCATCGCCGCGCGCGGCGAGCGCGAGGGCCTGGCCGGTGCCGAGGGCGACGACTTTGACGGTGATGCCGGTGGCGGCGGTGAAGCTGGGGAGGATGCGGGCGAGCAGGCCGGAATTGTCCACCGAGGTGGTGGAGGCGAGGGTGACGCTGTCCGCGCGGGCGGGGAGGGCGAGCAGGCCCGCCAGCAGCCATGCAAGGGCGAGCGATCGGATCATTTCGATGGGGCTTCCGTCAGGAGCAGCACGCTGGCGCTGACGGCGAGGCTGATGCCGAGCAGCACGCCGCCAAGGCCCAAAGCGAGGCTGAGATTGCCTTTGCTGGTTTCCAGCGCGATCGCCGTGGTCATGCTGCGGGTGGCGCCGGCGATGTTGCCGCCGACGATGAGCACGGCGCCGACTTCGGACAGGGTGCGGCCGAAGCCGGCGAGCAGGGCGGTGGCGAGCGGGCGGTGGCTGATGAGCAACAAGGCCGGCAGGGCGTGCCAGCGACTGGCGCCGCAGGCTTGCAGGTCGTGGCCATAGATGGACCAGGCGGAGGCGAGCACGCGATGGGCGAGGGCGGCGACGATAGGCAGCGCGAGCACGGTTTGCGCCAGCACCATGGCCGCGGGGGTGAATAGCAGGCCCAGGCCGCCGAGCGGGCCGGCATGCGAGAGCAGCAGATACAGGGCCAGCCCGACCACGACCGGCGGCAGGCCGAGCAGGGCGTTGAGGGTAATGACGAGGGCGCGGCGCAGGGGAAAGCGGGTCATGGCGAGCAGGGCTGCGAGCATAATGCCGAGACTGCCGGCGAGCAGCGTCGCGGACAGGCTGACGGCGAGCGAGAGGCGGATGATCTCGGCGGCAGCGACCATGGGGGTGATCTATCAGGGGCGTTGGCGAGGCGCTAGGCTTTGCCGACGATGGGCTTTGCCGGCGATGGGGTTTGCAGGCGATGGACAATGAAGGACGGGGCATGTTGGGGCGGGAACTGATTTCGGTGGTGATCTCCACCTATAACGCGCCGGCGTTTCTGGCGGTGTCGCTGTCGTCATTCGCCGGGCAGACCGATACCGGGTTTGAGATTGTGGTGGCCGATGATGGGTCTGACGCGCGCACCCAGGCGGTGGTTGAGGCGGCGCGGCGGCGCTGCGCGGTGCCGATCCGGCATGTGCGGCATGCGGATCGGGGGTTTCGGCTGTCGCGCATTCGCAATCTGGCGATCGGGGCCTGTGCGGGGACGTATCTGATTTTCATGGATGGGGATTGTTTTGTGCTGGCGGATTTCATCGCCCAGCATCGGCGGCTGGCCGCACGGGGGCGGTTCGTGTCTGGCAAGCGCAGCTATTTGCGGGCCGGGGTGACGCGGCGGATTGTCGCGGCGGGGCAGGCGCCCGGCTGGGGGCGGTTGCGCTGGCTGGGCCGCAGCCTAGTGAACCAGTGCACCCGGCCGGCGGAGTTCGTGCCGTTACCGGATGGGACATGGCGGGACAAGAAGGCCGGGGAGTGGCGCAAGGCGCAGGCGTGCAATCTCGGCGTGTTTCGCACCGATGTTGATGCGGTCAACGGGTTTGACAACCGGTATGCGGCGCATGGGCTGGAGGATTCCGACTTTATTCTGCGGCTGATCCATGCCGGGGTGGCGCGCAAATTGGGCGACCATGGGCCGGTGGTGCTGCATCTGGAGCACCCCAGGCGCGGCGATGGCGGGCCATCGCCGAATACGCCGATGTTTGCGGCGCTGGAGGCATCGGAGGTGAGCCGGGCGGCGGATGGGTTGGTGGAGGCGTTGGCCGAAGCGGCGGTTAACCCCGGTTGATGAGGCGATAGAGCCGTGGCCAGCGTTTGCGCAGGCTGAGCGGCAGGCGGCGGATTTTGAACGGGAAGCGCGGCTTGTAGCGCCAGGGGGAGGTGGATTTCGCGTGCAGGTAGTGCGAGGCGAGCGTGTTGCGCGGGTCCAGATCCCAGGGTTTCCGCGAGCCGGAATAGTGGATCAGGATCTGCCGGCCATCGAAAGGATTATCCGCCACGGCCTGGAAGTTCCAGATCGGGTCGAGGGCGAGGATTGCCGGGTTGAGCACGGCGTTGATCGCGTCCTGATCGTGGCCGCCGAGCTCGCGGCCCATGCGGCTGATATAGGCGCAGAGCCGGGCTTCAACATTCTGCGCGCGCCAGGCATCGAGGTCGATCAGCAGGACGCCGGAATTGTAATAGGGCTGGTCGGGCGGGGCGCTGATGCGGGCGTTCATCTCGTGCCGGCTTGGCGCGAGGGTGGAGCCGAAATCCAGCACCGCGCCGAGCACGGCACCGTTGAGCGGGGTGCGCCAGAGCGGGGCGAGCGAGCCGATGCAGGCGATGTCGCAATCGAGGTAGAGCACGCGGGAGACCGAGGCATCGAGCACGCGGGCGACGAAGAGGCGGGCATAGGCGGCGCGGGTGATGTGAAGCGAGGTGTGGAAGCTGGCGGCCTCGCTCGCCAGCAACGGCGCGAGGCGGTGGACATCGAGCCGGGCGCCGTGGGCCTGGCAGAGCCGATCCAGCCGGGTGAGGTCGCGCGGGTGGATGCCGTCGGACAGCACGTGCACCACGACGGGGGCGCCGTGGTCGAAGCGGAGCAGGGAGGCGACCATGACGCCGAGCTAGGCGCCGTAGAGGCGATCCGCCGAGCAGAGCAGATGCAGCGGTGCCGCCTGTGCCGGTACGGGTGCGGTCACGCCGCGGTGGGCCGATGGGCGCGGCAGACGAGCCAGTACATCGGCTCCGGCCGGTTTTCATCGACCATGAGCCAGCGATCGCGCTCGGTGAGACCGGGGAAGAGGTCGGCCTCATACGTGCCTAGGAGTTTGGGGGCGCGATCGCCATCGCCCCAGGAAGTAATATCCGGCAGGATCATGCCCTTAAATGGGCCATTCTGCACTTTATTATTGGTAAGGCGGGATAGTTGCGCAGTCAAATTTTTACGACGGACGCCGTCGGCGATACCGTATCCTCGGGATGGGCCAATCATATACATGATGGCCCGCACGATATTGCTACGCAGTCCCATCCGAATTCATCCTTCATGCCCGCGCGGGCGGGCTGCATCTATCGTGCGGCGGGGGTGGTGTCCATAGGTGGGACGGCGGGGCTACTGCGCCAGGGCCTGCGAACGGACGAGGCGGGCATAGAGCCCGTCTTGCGCCAGAAGCTCGGCATGGGTGCCTTGCTCGACGGCTTCCCCGTCGGCCATGGCGACGACGAGGTCGGCGTCGCGCACGGTCGAGAGCCGATGGGCGACGACGATGGTGGTGCGGCCACGGCGGAGGCGGGCGAGCGCCTGTTGCACCAGCGACTCGCTTTCGGTGTCCAGCGCGCTGGTGGCTTCATCGAGCAGCAGGATGCGGGGGTTGCGGAGCAGGGCGCGGGCCAAAGCGACGCGTTGGCGTTGGCCACCGGAGAGGCGTTGACCGCCGGGGCCGACGCGGGTGGCGAAGCCTTCCGGCAGGTCGGCGATGAAGCGGGCGGCGGCGGCTTCGGCGGCTTCGGCGATTTCGGCCTGGCTGGCGCCGGGGCGGCCCATGGCGATGTTGGCGGCGATGGTGTCGTCGAACAGCAGGCTGTCCTGGCCGACATAGGCGATGGCGTGGCGGAGGCTGGACAGAGTGAGGGTGCGCACGTCGGCACCATCGATGCGGATCTGGCCGCTGCGGGCATCGTGCAAGCGGGGGATCAGCGCCAGGGCGGTGGACTTGCCGCCGCCGGAGGGGCCGACGAGGGCGATGGTCAGGCCGGGTTCGGCGACGAAGCTGAGATTGTGCAGGCCGTGCCGGCCATCGGGGTAGGTGAAGGCGACGTGGTCGAACTCCACCCGGCCATGCCCGTCGGGCAAGGCGATGGCGTGGGCCGGTTCGCGGATGGTGATTGGGGCGTCGATGATTTCGTAGACGCGGGCGAGGCCGGCATAGCCTTCCTGCAAGGCGGCGTTGATGTTGCCCATGGCCCGCAGCGGCTGGGACATCAGCATGAGCGCGCCGAGGAAGCCGGTGAAGTCGCCAATGGTCTGGCCGGAGCGGGCGGCCTGCCAGCCGGCGACGCCGAATACGAGGGCGATGGCGGTGCCGGCGATGACTTCGAGCAACGGGTCGATGCGGCTGCGGCCGCGATTGATCCGCATCAGGGCACGGTAGAGTTCCAGGAAGGCGGAGTTGGCGCGGGTAATTTCGGTCTGTTCGAGCTGATAGGCGCGCACGGTGCGGGCTTGGGCGAGGCTCTCGTTCAGCAGGGTGGCGGTTTCGCCGACGCGCTCCTGCATGTTGCCGGCATTGCGGCGGATGCGTTTGCCGATGCGTTGGATGGGGACGGCGGCGAGTGGGAAGAGGATGAGGGCGAGCAGGCTCATCTTCCAGTCGATATAGATCATGCTGCCGACGAGGCCGACGACCTTGACCGCATCGCCGAGGGTGCCGACGGCGCGGCCAATGGCCTCGCGGATGGCACCGGCATCGCTGGTGAAGCGGGTGGCGAGGGCGGCGGGGGCTTCACGCTCCACCCGTGCCAGATCGCCCAGGGTGAGGCAGGCGAACATCCGCTCCTGCAATCCGCGCACGGTGGTGAGCACCAGGCGCTGAACCAGGACGGTTTGGAAATACTGCGCCACCGATTTGACGGAGGTGACGATGATGACCAAGGCCGGGAGTTGGTAGAGAATCCGGTCGTCAGCCTTGCCGAAACGGTCGATGGCCTGGCCCATGACCAGCGGATACAGCGCCTGCGAGGCGGCCATGATCAGGGTGAGGCCGAAGATGACCGCGAGCAGGGCGCGATGGGGGGCGATTTGTTCGCGCCACAGCCGGATAAGCAGGGCGCGCATCATGGCGGGGGGGGAGGTCGGCATGCAGGCGGTGTATCAGACCTGCCAGGGCATGGCTATTTGGTGCCGTATAGCCGGTCTCCCGCATCGCCGAGGCCGGGGCGGATATAGCCGTGATCGTCCAACCCGCGGTCGATGGCGCAGGTGAAGATTGGCACCTCCGGGTGTTCATCATGGAACGCCTGCAAGCCTTCGGGGGCGGACAGCAGGCAGACGAAACGGATGTCGGTCGCGCCGGCCTGCTTGATCCGGGCAACGGCGGCGGCGGCGGAATTGCCGGTGGCCAACATCGGGTCCACCACCACGGCAACACGCTCGGCCATGTCGTCCGGCAGTTTGAGGTAGTATTCGACCGGGGTGAGGGTATGGGGATCACGATAGAGCCCGACATGGCCGACGCGGGCGGCGGGGACCAGATCCAGCATCCCGTCCAGGATGCCGTTGCCGGCCCGGAGGATGGAGATGAAGCAGAGCTTCTTGCCGGCCAGGCGCGGGGCCTGCATCACTTCCAACGGGGTTTCGATTTCGGTCATTTCCAGCTTCAGGTCGCGGGTGACCTCGTAGGCCAGCAGGAGGCTGATCTCTCGCGCCAAACGGCGAAAGCTGTTGGTGGAGGTATCCTTCGCGCGCAGCAGGCTGAGTTTGTGCTGCACCAAGGGATGGGTGAGCACGGTAACCTGGTTCATCATTGGTCCAATCCTCGGCCCTTGGCCTTTTGCAGTTCCGCCGCATCCGGCACGGCATCGGTGAAATATCCGGCGGCTTTTTTGGCATCCATCTCGACGCTCGCGTCAGGGGGAATGAGCTCATCGGGGATTGCCACCCGCTCCACCACGTCGATCCCGCCGGCAACGATGGGGGCGTATTTCATGTTGGACATCGAGACGAGGCGGTCGATCCGGCCAATGCCAAGCCAGTGCAAAACATCGGGCATCAGTTCTTGAAACCGCATGTCGCTCACCCCGGCGACGCATTCGGTGCGCAGGAAATAGGCCTCGGCCCGGTCGCCTCCCTCCTGGCGTTTGCGGGCATTGTAGACCAGGAACTTGGTAACCTCACCCAGCGCGCGCCCCTCCTTGCGGTTGTAGACGATCACCTCCACCCCGCCTTGCTGGGCGGTTTCGATACACACCTCCACCCCGTGCGCGAGATAAGGGCGGCAGGTGCAGATGTCGGAGCCAAAGACGTCCGAGCCGTTACATTCGTCGTGCACGCGGCAGGCAATCTTGGTTTTGGGTTTGCCGAGGCCGGACACGTCGCCGAACAAATACACCGTCATGCCGCCGATGGGCGGGAGGAACACATCCAGATCTGGACGCGTGACCAATTCCGGGAACATGCCGCCGGTCTGTTCAAACAACCCCTGGCGCAAATGGGCGACGGAAATGCCGAACCGTTTGGCGACACCTGGAAGATACCAAACCGGCTCGATCGCCACTTTGGTCACCCGCGCATCGCCGCTTTCCGTCAGGATATCGCCATCCGGCACCAGCCGCCCGGCGGTGATTGCCTCACGGATCTCGGGCATGTTGATGCGGGCTTTGGTCACGGCAATCGTGGGCCGGATGTCCCAGCCTTTGTCCATCAGCCCGGCAAATTCCTGTGTGCCGAGATGGCCCCACGGGTCCAACGAGACGATCAAGTCGGGGTCCGACCATTGCGGGAACGGGCCAATTTTCGCTGCCGGTGCGGTATCGGTCAGATCCGGCTTATGCTGCGGGTCCAACTGCCCGGCCGCGACGGCGAGCGCACGATAGAGTGAGTAAGCGCCGGCATGGGTGCCGATGGCGTTCCGCTCACCGGGATTTTCCAACGTGCCAACAATCGGGCCGCGCTCCTCCGCGTCGGCTACCCCCCAATGGACTTTTAGCGTCTGGCCAGTCGCGTTGCGAGGATGAGAGGTCAGCACCACGGACCGACGCCGGCCGGGCAGGTTGTTCATACGGGGCGCAGGTGTCTCGGTCATGCCAGGCAATCCCTTCTGCAATGGAGTATGTTGGACGAAACTTTTCCGTTCGGAAATAGCCAGATTGCATTGATGCCGAACTGAATGCTGCGCCTGCTCACATACGCCTCCGCCATCCTGATCGCCCCGGTCGTGCGCTGGCTCTTGGCGTGCGCCTTGCTTGGCGGTTATTTAAGCATCCCGGCTCGCACGACGTCTGGCCACTCTAACCAAAAGTGATCCCATGTTCCGTAAGCTCGCGCTCATCGCCTGCCTCGTTGCGACCCCGGCTATCGCCCGAGACCTCACCGTCGTCGCCGGTGGGGGTGGCTTTCAGGACAATGCCCGCAAGCATCTCTTCCAAGGCTTCGCGCAAGCAACCGGCCAAAAGGTGGTGGACGATATCTACGACGGCGAGCAGGCCAAGATCGCGGCGATGGTCAAGAACCACGATGTCACCTGGGACGTCGTGATGGTTGAAGCGCCAGAAATGGTGCGCGGCTGCGAGGACGGGCTGTTCGAAAAGATGGATTGGTCCATCGTCGATAAGGCGAAATTCATCCCCAACGGCACGGCCACCTGCGGCGCCGGCGCGGTCGGTTGGGGCGTCACCCTGTTTTACGACACCAAACGCATCCCCCAAGGCCCCACCTCCTACGCCCAGCTTTGGGACACCAAAACCTGGCCCGGCAAACGCCTCCTGCGCAATGGCGCGAAGATGACGCTGGAAATCGCCCTGCTCGCAGACGGCGTCGCACCCGCCGAGGTCTACAAGCTGCTCGCCACCCAAGCCGGCCAGGATCGCGCCTTCGCCAAGCTTGACGCGATCAAACCAGACCTGATGTGGTGGAAGTCTGGCGCCCAGCCGCTGCAACTCGTGGGCTCCGGTGATGTCGCCTTCGCCGTCGGCTATGTCGGGCGCACCGCCAAAGCGGCCCAGGATGGCGCGGCGTATCCGCTGCTGTGGCCAACCATGCTCTTCTCCTTCGATTTCTGGACCGTAGTCAAAGGCTCCCCCAACACCACCCAAGCCATGAAACTGGTCAACTACATGACCGACGCCGCCCCCTTGCGCGCCCTCGCACAGGATTGGGCCGTCTCCCCGGCCACCGCCGCCGTCGCCCAAGACCCGGCGATCCGGGCCAAGAACAAAGCCATGGTCGCTGAGCACGCCGCTGACGGCCTGTTCATCGATACCGAGTTCTGGGTCCAGTATGGCGACGACCTCGAACGCCGCTTCGCCGCCTGGGTTGCCCGCTGATCCGGTGCCACGCACCCGACCGCTCGCGCGCCTTGGCCTGCTCCTCACTCTCCCAGCCTTGCTGCTGGTGGGACTGGCGTTGTTGCTGCCGCTCGGCCTGAACCTCGCCACCGCCATCCGAGACCCTGAACTCGCCGCCACCCTCCCGCGGAGCGCGGCCTTGCTGCGCCAGTGGGATGGTGCCGGTCTGCCCGATGAAGCCGCCTTCGCCGCCGTGGCTGACGAACTCCACACCGCGCTGGAAGATCAGCGCATCGGCGGCCTGATCGCCCGGCTCAATTTCGAACGCGCCGGCATGCGCACCCTGCTGCTGCGCACCGCCCGCGCTACCCCCGCCGCCCCGGTCTCCATGGCGCTGCCGGCGATCGACCCGCAATGGAGCGACCCGGCAACCTGGCGCCTGCTCCGCCGCGCAAGCCTCGGCATCACCCCGCTCTATTTGCTGCGCGCGATCGACCTGGACCTCACCGCCGACGGCACCCCCATCGCGCAACCGGCGGGGCAGGGCGTCTTTCTCACCCTGTTCGCCCGCAGCTTCGCCATCGCCATCGTCGTCACCGGCCTCTGCGTCCTCATCGGTTACCCCGTTGCCCACGCCATCGCCGGCCTGCCACGTGCCTGGGGTCGCACCGCCATGGCCTTCGTCCTGGTGCCGTTCTGGATTTCCATTCTCGTCCGCACCACCGCCTGGTTCATCCTGCTGCAACACGATGGCCCGGTGAACGCCGCCCTACTCGCCCTCGGCCTGATCCAGGCCCCGGCGCAACTGATGTTCACCCGCTTCGCCGTCCTGCTCGCCATGGTCCACGTGCTGCTCCCCTTCGTCATCCTCCCCCTCGTCGGCACTATGCGCCGGATCGACCGCGGCCTCCTCCGCGCCGCCGCCAGTCTCGGCGCCCCCGCCTGGCGCCGCTTCGCCTTCGTCTACCTGCCGCTCACCTTGCCCGGGGTCGGCGCCGGCGCCCTCATCGTGTTCATGATGGCGGTCGGCTTCTACATCACCCCGGCCCTGCTCGGCGGCGCCGGCGACCAGATGGTCAGCGCCACCATCGCGGGCTACGTCAACGGCAGCCTGAACTGGGGCATGGCCTCGTCCATCTCCGTCTGGCTGCTGCTCGGTTGCGGCTTGATCGTCGCCGCCGCCTACTACCTCGCCCCCATCCGCCGATGAAAACCATCTCCCGCCTGTTCGCCGCCCTCGTCCTGCTGTTCCTGCTGGCCCCGCTGCTGGTCGTCGTCCCGCTTTCCGTCTCCTCCGCCCCGTCGATGACCTTGCCGATCCCCGGCCTGTCCTGGCGCTGGTACGAAGATTTTTTCACCGGCGCCCGCTGGCTGCTGGCCGCGCGAAATTCCCTGCTCGTCGGCACCCTCACCACTCTGGTCGCCACCCCCCTCGGCACCCTCGCCGCTATCGGCATCGCCATCGGCGCCCCACGCGCCCGCCTGCTGCTGGCCTCACTCTGCCTGCCCGTCGTCGTCCCCTCGGTCATCGCCGCCCTGGCAATGTACCTCGCCTTCATCCGCGTCGGCCTCGCCAACAGCCTCGCCGGCCTGGTGCTCGCCCATAGCGTGCTCGGCCTGCCCTATGTCGTGCTCACCGTCCTCGCCGGCACCAAACAGTTCGACCTCGCCCTCCTCCGCGCCGCCGCCTCCCTCGGCGCCTCCCGCCTCGTCATCCTCCGCCGCATCCTGCTCCCCTTGCTCGCCCCCGCCATCGGCGCCGGCGCGCTCTTCGCCTTCGCCATCAGCTTCGACGAACTTATCATCGCCCTGTTCATCGCCGGGCCCGAGCAATTCACCCTGCCGCGCCAGATGCTCGCCAGCACCCGCGAGTTCCTCAGCCCCACCCTCGCCGCCGCCGCCGTGCTGGTCTCCCTCGTCTCGCTCGCCCTCCTCGGCGGCTTCGCCCTGCTGCAACGCCGCCGCCAGATTGGTCTGCTCCCCACCGCCGCATCTGGCCCGCCCCGCCGGACCGATCCGCGCTAAGCTCCCCCCTTCCGCAAAGGGCCGAGCATGACCGAAATCACCCGCCTCCTCCCCGAAGACCGCGCCCGCTGGGCCGAACTCTGGCAGGACTACCTCACCTTCTACAAAACCAGCGAACCCCCAGCGGTCTATGACCAGCTCTGGCAGCGCATCCAAACCGGAGACGGCATTTTCGCCTTCGCCGCCCGCCAGAACGGCCGCCTCATCGGCATCGCCCACTACCTGTTCCACGCCAACGTGCGCGGCGCCGATGTCTGCTACCTCAACGACCTGTTCGTAGACGCCACCGTCCGCGGCAGCGGCGCCGGCCGCAAACTCATCGAAGCCATCGCCGAAATCGCCAGAGCGCGCGGATGCAGCCGCTACTATTGGCAGACGCAGGAAACCAATACCGTCGCCCGCACGTTGTATGACAAGGTGGCGAAGTATAACGGGTTTATTCGGTATGATTTTCCGCTAAATCAAGCGTAAGGATTGTTCTTTTTGTGAACAAAAAGAACCAAAAAAACTTCATCTGTACATAGCCGTTGGCGTACTATTACCAGTGAGAGTACGCCAACGGCTAGGTTGTCAGAAAGTTTTTTTGCTTCTTTGTTTTCAAACAAAG
>CAITOL010000143.1 GCA_903893975.1 uncultured Rhodospirillales bacterium
AACCACCCCCATAACGGCACAATCAACGCCATAAACCGAGGGTCCCGCAGAAACCGCCGCGCAATCAACGCCGCCACGGCGCTCACAATCATCTCCACCCGCCGCACCATCTCCGGTGCCACCTCGCCAACACGCGCGCGGGGAGAAGTTATTTCCATAAAGTCAAATATACAAACATTCCCGAACCGCTGCAACCCTTTCTTCCCCCTCTCCCGCACTTGCGGGAGAGGGTCGGGGTGAGGGTAGCAAGTCCAGAAAAGTCCTCTCCAGCAAAGCCGTTCTTTTTGTGAACAAAAAGAACCAAAAAAACTTCATCACTCCCTAAGCTTCGCCGTACACCGCCGGCCCACCCCTCCAAGTTTCAAAAGTTTTTTGCTTCTTTTTTCCAAAAAAGAAGCCCTCCCCTACCCAAACCGCCCCGCCAACCCCCGAAACACCTCCACCGCCGCCACCAACTCCCCCGTGTCCACACTCTCCCCCGGCGTATGCGCCACCGCCACATCCCCCGGCCCCAAAATCACGCACGGCGCAATCCCCTGCAACTCCGCCGCATCCGTGCCGTAGGGCGCCGTTTTCGCCGCCCGCCCCAGCATTTCCACGCACATTTGGATCAGTGGATGCTCCGCCGGCAATTCCGGCGGCTTGCCCTCCGGCGCTTCCGCCAGCATCAGCCCATGATGCGCGGCGGATTCACGCACCGCCGCCAGGATCGGCGCCGGGTCGATTTTGGCGCTGTAGCGGAATTTGATCTTCGCCTCCGCCTTCGGCACCGTCATATTCACCGGCGCGCCGAAATTATCGATCACCACGTTAAAATCACTGAACACCGGATCATACGCCGCATCCTGCATCGCCGGATCGTCACGCAGCCGTTGATAAATCGCCTTCATATCCAGCAGAAACGGCGCCAGATCCCAGTTGGCGTTATAGCCGCGCCCGGTGCTGCTATGCGCCTGCACCCCGGTGGCCGTCACCGTAAACCCGATCGCGCTGCGATGCCCGCGCACCGGCGTCAGGCTGGTCGGCTCGGCGACCAAAATCGCCTCCGGCCGCACCCTGCGCACCAAAGCAGACTGGCTGGCAATCAACCGCGCACCCTGCTTGCTGGTTTCCTCATCCGCCGTAATCAGCAGGGTGATCGGCACGCCCGCTGGCAAAGTCCGCGCCGCCACAATGCACGCCGCCACCGGCCCCTTCATATCCGTGCTACCCAGCCCGTGCAGCCGCCCATTGGCAATCCGGCCAGACCACGGATCTTCCTGCCACCCCGTCGCCGGCACCGTGTCCATATGGCCAGACAGCGCCAACCCGCCCACCGGCCCGCGATGCGCCACCAGCGCCCGCTTCGCCACCCCGGCCGGGTCCACATAATCCAGCCGCTCAACCTCAAACCCCGGCAACTCCGCCTCAATCCGCTCCGCCACCGCCGCGTTGGAGACAAAGCTGCGGCTATCCAGCCGCACCAGATCCGCCGCCAGGCTCAACAACACAGACGCATCGCGCGACATCGGCAAACTCCCTGCAATCATCCCCATGGTTGACCAACGCCAGCCAGAACGCCAGCCTACGCGCATGACCATTGCTTATCTGGACCCGCGCGCCGGGCGCACCTACCCGATCGACACGCCGCGCTGGTGCGGTGACGATCGCACCCCGCTCCTGCTGACCGACCTGCCGGGCATCACCCCGGCGCAGATCGACACCAGCACCCGCAGCCTCTGGCGCTACCGCGCCGCCTTGCCACTGGCCTGCCCGGCACCGATCAGCATGGGCGAAGGCTGCACCCCGCTGGTGGAACGCCGGATCGCCGGCGCCCCCGCGCTGCTCAAATGCGAATGGTTCATGCCCACCGGCAGCTTCAAAGACCGTGGCGCCAGCGTCATGCTCTCCCTGCTGCGCCAGCAAGGCGTCACCGCGGTGCTGGAAGATAGCTCCGGCAACGGCGGCGCCGCCATCGCCGCCTACGCCGCCGCCGGCGGCATGGCCGCCACCATCATGGCCCCCGCCAGCACCAGCCCGGCCAAAACCGTCGCCATGCGCGCCGCCGGGGCGGCGGTCGAACTCATCCCGGCAACCGCCAGGCCACGTCAGACGCCGCCGAAGCCCGCGCCGCCACCCTGTTCTACGCCAGCCATAACTGGCACCCGTTCTTCCTGCACGGCACCAAAACCCTGGCCTATGAATTGTGGGAGGATCTCGGCTTTCGCGCGCCCAACAACATCATCGTGCCCTGCGGCGCCGGCTCCAACGTGCTCGGCTGCGCCATCGGCTTTGGTGAATTGCTGCGCGCCGGCCAGATCACCCGCCTGCCCCGCATCTTCGCCGCCCAGCCGGAAAATTGCGGCCCCATCGCCGCCGCCTTCCTCGGCCAGCCCGCCGGCCCGGTGCTGCCCACCATGGCCGAAGGCACCGCCATCGCCCAACCCATCCGCGTGCCGGAAATCCTGCACGCTCTGCACGCCTGCCAGGGCGGCGCGGTGCGGCTGCCAGAGGCCGAAATCGCCGCCGCCACCCTCGCTTTGGCCCGCACCGGCATTTACGTCGAACCCACCTGCGCCCAGGCCGCCGCCGCCTTCAGCCACCTGCTGGCCGCCGGCACCATCAAACCCGAGGAGACCACCGTCCTCGTGCTCACCGGCACCGGGCTGAAAGCCACCCCGCGCATCGCCGAATTGCTGGGCATCACCCTATGACCCTGGACGACCTGCCCACCCCCTGCCTGGTGCTGGACCGGCCAACCCTGCAAGCCAATCTGGACCGCATGTCCCGCGCCGTCGCCGCCCACGGCGTCGCGCTGCGCCCGCACATGAAAACTGCCAAATCCATCGACGTCGCCCGCCTCGCCATGGCCAGCCGAGACGCCGTCATCGGCGGCATCACCGTCTCCACCCTGGCGGAGGCCGAATACTTCGCCGCCCACGGCATCACGGACATTCTCTACGCCGTCGGCATCACCCCGCAGAAACTGGCCCAGGTCGCCGCCCTCAACGCCAACGGTGCCGCCATCATCGTCATCACCGATGATGCGGACATGGCCAGCGCCATCGCCAGCCACCCCACCCCGCCGCAAACCCTGATTGAGCTGGATTGCGGCGAAGCCCGCGGCGGCATCGCCCCGGACGACCCGGCCTTGCTCGACCTCGCCGCCCGGCTCGGCCCCGCGCTCGCCGGGGTGCTCACCCATGCCGGCCACTCCTACGCCGGCCGCACCCCGGCGGACATGCGCACCATCGCAGAGGCCGAACGCCAGACCGCCTTGCGCGCCGTCACCCGCCTGCACGCCGCCGGCTTCGCCACCCCGATCATTTCCGTCGGCAGCAGCCCCACCGCCCTGCACGCCGCCACCCTCGATGGCGTCAGTGAAACCCGCCCCGGCGTTTACATGTTCGGCGACCTGTTCCAGGCGCAAATCGGCACCAACGCCCGCGACGGCCTCGCCCTCACCGTGCTCACCAGCGTCATCGGCCGCCGCCCCGCCGAACGCCGCATCCTCGTCGATGCCGGCGCCCTCGCGCTGTCGAAAGACCGCTCCACCCAAGCCGTCCCGCAGGATTACGGCTTCGGCCTCGCACTCGACCTGAACGGCCAACCTAGCCTCGGCCACAGCCTGGTCACCCGCGCCAACCAGGAACACGGCGTCATCGACCTCGACCCGGGCGCAGACCTCCCGGCCCTGCCCATCGGCACCAAACTCCGCATCGCCCCCAACCACGCCTGCCTCACCGCCGCCGCGCACGACCGCTATTACGTCGTCGATGGCAGCACCACCGTCCAAGCCATCTGGCCGCGCGTGAACGGCTGGTAGAACGCGAAACGGGGGCTGCGGCATGTGATGGTTCACATACCTCAGCCCCCGTAATTTTAGGCACTCGCTCGAAACGTCATGGGTCCAGGGCAGCGCCCTGGCCTTCTATCCGTGCTCAGGCGTTCGCCGCCTGCGGCCGACGGGACTGCCACAGCGCCAGGAAGTCGATCGGCTGCATCAGCACCGGCGGGAAGCCGCCTTCGCGGGTGATATCGGACAGGATATTGCGCGCGAACGGGAACAGCAGCCGCGGGCATTCCACCAGCAGGATCGGCTCCACCGATTCGGCCGGAATCCCGTTCAGGCTGAACACGCCGGCATAAGCGAGCTCGACCAGAAACACCTTGCTCGGCGCGTCGCTGCCATTGCTCGCCGCTTCCGGATCGATGGCTTCGGCGCGGATCGCCAACACCACTTCAAACACGTCCTCACCCTCGGTGATACGCCGCGCTTGCACATCCAGGTTCAGATCCACCCGCGGCGCCGTGCGCAATGTGGTGAAGATGGCCGGTGAATTCGGCACCTCAAACGACAGGTCTTTAATGTATTGAATGTTCACGACCAGCGGGGCAGCCGTTGCGGTCGCTTGTTGGGTCTCAGACATAGATCGTCTCCGTCAGATCGAAAAGAAACGGACCGCCTCACGACGGTCCGCGGATCACATCAGCAGGCGGCGGTGCTACTGCCCGCCTTGCCCGCGCAGTTCACGGGCGCGTTCCAGCACCTTATTTTCCAGCTCCGTGGCCACCGACGGGTTCACCGGCGCATCCACCCACTGCCCGCCTTGCGACACCTGGCGGAACACCGAAACCTTAACCCCATCGGCGCGCAACTGCCGGCCGAGGATATAGGCGGTCGCCTTAAAGCGCTCCCCGCCCGCCGTTGCCGGCTGATACCATTCGGTGATCACCACCCCGCCAAACGGATCGGCGGAGGCCAGCGGCATGAACGACAGCGTATCCAGCGTGCCACGCCACAAATACGCGTTCACCCCAAGGCCGGTCCCGGTCCCGCTGCCATCATTGGCCGCATCCTTACCGCCCATGTTGAAAATCGCGTGGTCCCCCAGCAGGGTGCCATTCGCCATCTTGCGGCCGGGGTCGTGATACGCATCCTGATCCAGAACCCGCGATCCACCGCAGGCTGCAAGCGCCAGACACGCCACCAGCCCAAACGGCATGGCGGCACGGCGAAGGGCTCTGCTGGGCAAAAAGGCTGAAGCCATACGCGGTTCTCCTATGGGTCGGGGCACGCGGCGACATCATGGCAATCAATGTGTCCGCACGATGTCAGCGCAGCTGCGCCGGCGCGTCTTTATCATCCAAGCCAGCCGTCGTCACCTGATCGCGGGACATCGGCGAAAAAAAACGCCAGCTCAAAAAAAACCGGGCCGCAGCAAGCTGCGACCCGGTCCTTTTAGCACTCCAATCTCAAACCGTTCCAGTCGATGCCCCGTAGGGCGCCAACCGGGTCGGTCTTACCACTGGAAGTAGTTGGTCAGGATCAAGCCCTGGGCCTTGGTGTTGTTGCCAGCAGCGCCCTTGGCGTCGGTGTAGAAGTTGTAACCAACTTGCTTACGGCCGCCGTATTCATAGCTGAGCGACAGGGTCGCACCCGGAGCGTAGTTATACGCCGCCGAAGCCACCGCACCGATTTCCTTACGCTTACCGAATGTGGTGGGGCCGGTATAGTTGGGGGCGACGGCATAGTCTTCAGCATACGCACCCGGCGTCAGGCTCTGCAGGTACGAAGCGCTGAAGCCCCACGGGCCCATCACGTACTGCGCGCCAACCAACCAAGCGGTGGTGGAACCATGGCCAGCAGCCACCGCCATCAGTTCGTTGGAGCCGTTCGGGTTGATCTTGCCGGTCACGATGTGGCCGCCAACCGAGAAGCCGCCATACGAACCAACCAGGCCCGCATCAAACGCGAACGGCTTCGCCATCTTGTACGGGGCAGCGTTGCTCGTGGTCGAGCCGGTCAGGCCGTTGTTGCTGATCGTGCCAGCGGTCATCACCGAAGCTTCGGCGATCACGCCCACCGGGCCGATGTTGCCAGCATAGCGCGCGGCAGCTTCGAGCACGTTGGTTTCACGACGCAGGCCGGTGTTGCCAGCCGAAGCCGCGAACGTGCCGGTGGTGAGCGAGGTGGTGCGCGGGTCGCCGATGCCGGCGGTCGCGTTACCCGGGTAGCCCATGCCGGTCGAGTCCGGCTGCCAGGACAGACCGAAGTCGAAGCCGTTCCACTGCGGCGACAGGTAGGTGAACTTCAGGTTGCCGTATTCGCCGGAGTTTTCGTTGAACGGCCAGTTCACGATGGTCGCGGTGTGGACGAGGCCGCCCAGATCGCCGTCCCATGCGGTGTCACCGATGTTTTCAAAGGTGCCCGTCATGAACATCATCATGGCGTCGTAGGAGTTGCCGAACCGGAACGTGCCCCACTTGCCGCCAACGTAGCCAACGGTCTGCTGGTACTTGATGGTGTTGCCGGCGGTGTTGCCCGACGCGGTGGTGCCACCGGCGTTGTAACGGGTTTCAGCCCAGGCGCCGTAGTTCAGGCCCGAGTTGGTGGTGCCGGCGAAGCCCCAGTAGAGGCGAACCGCTTCACCCATCGCAACCGGCGAAGCCTTGCCACCGATGCGGTCAGCGCTGTCGCCAACGATCGCGAAGTCGGTGTACATGCGGCCACGCACATAGGCCTGCACGGTGCCCGGCTCGTAGGTCTGCGCCGGCAGCGAGGTGCCGGTGGAAGCGCCGAAGGCAGCGCCCGGGGCGCCCGGGGTGATCGGGTTGACGGCGGCTTGACCGAAAGCAACGCCGGTCAGACCCGCAAGCGTCAGGGCGGTGGAGGCCGCCAGAATCGACTTACGCATGATATTCTCCTCGTATCGCCGGGGAACCCGGCTGATGGTTTAGGCCCCGCCCCGTTTCCACGGAGGTTTGTTTCTTGCGAAAGCAAACCCGCCGCACTGGGCGGGGGCAGCCAGACCTGAACGAAGTATTGACGCGCCAAACGCAAACTCGCAATGCCTCACAGGCCGCAGTTATGGCAATTCTGAAACACTGTGTCTCTAAAGCCACACCTGCCGACCTCAGCTCAGCCCGCCAATCGCCCCCACCGCCACCAGCCAACGCGGCGCCAACCGCCGCACCCGCGCACCATCCAACCCGCCCAGCGCCGCCATCGCGCCCCCCGCCTGTTTTGCCAGCGCCGCCCAGCGCACCGCCCCCAGCCCCGCCGCCCCCGGATGGCTCGCAGTCGCGAAAGCGGGCGACAGAAACACCACCGCCGCCCCCGCACGCCGCGCCCGCCGGCCCTCTATAATAGAGTGCGCGGAACTGGTGATCATCTGCCCCCGCACCACGCTAGGCAGCCGCCGCCCGCCGCGCAGATGCAGCCCCGCATGCAGCCGGGCCGCCAACCGCCAATCCCCCGCCACCACCAGCCGGTTGCGCCGCTGCCGGCAGATCCGCGCCAGGTCCCGCCCGAGTCCCGCCCGGTCCGCCGCCCCATCATGCCGCAGCACCACCCCGCACAGCCCGCGCGGCAGCCGCGCCACCGCCGCCCGCGGATCGGCCAGCCGCCCGGCATCGGTCAGCAGCCACAGCACCGGCCCCGCCGCCGCGCCATAAATTTTTCGCCGCCGTGCCTTGACCGCGCGTCCCCATGCGACAAGCCTATGGTCCATGACCGCACATCCCCTGTTCGCCGCCGACTATAGCCACGTCCCCGCCGGCCTGCGCGAGGTGCGCACCCGCATCGCCGCCGCCTGCGCCCGCGCCGGCCGCGCGCCAGATGCGGTGCGGCTGGTCGCCGTTTCCAAAATGCACCCGGCGGAGGCCGTCCTCGCCGCCCTCGGCGCCGGCCAGCACGTGTTCGGGGAAAACCGGGTCCAGGAAGCCGCCGGCAAATTCCCGCCGTTGCGCGCCAGCCATCCGGCCCTGCGCCTGCACATCATCGGCGGCCTGCAAACCAACAAAGCCCGCGACGCCGTGCGCCTGGCCGACGCCATCGAGTCGCTCGACCGCCCCCGCCTTGCGGACGCCATTGCCGACGCCATCCAGCACGAAGGCCGCACCCCCAACCTGTTCGTGCAGGTCAATGTCGGCGACGAACCGCAGAAAGCCGGCATCCCCACGGCGGAGGCCGACAGCTTCATCGCCGCCTGCCAGGCCCGATTCGGCGCCGCTTTGGTCGGGCTGATGTGCATCCCCCCGGCCGAGGGCGACCCGGCCCCGCATTTCGCCTGGCTCGCCGCCTGCGCCCAACGCCACGGGCTCGCCGGCCTGTCGATGGGCATGTCCGGCGATTTCGAAACCGCAATTGCTGCGGGTGCGACGCATGTGCGGGTCGGCACTGCGATTTTCGGGGCGCGCAGCTAGCGGCGAAACCTTGCCGTCATCGCCGGTCCGGCGTATGCGGGCGCCGCGTTGCCACATTTTCGCCGTGATGGCGGAAAGCTGACCGGCGCTGACCAGAACCACGAAGGTGCCCCATGCCAAAGCTGCAAGCTTGCCTCTGCTCGGGGATGCGCGGGCAGTGAACGCCCCCGTCACGCCGGCCGGCACCCAGCCTGCCTTACGCATCGGCGCCGTCGTCGGCGTGCTCGGCATTGTCTATGGCGATATCGGCACCAGCCCGCTCTACGCCTTCAAGGCCAGTATGGAGCATTTCAAACCCACCGGCGTCACCTCGTGGGAGGTACTGGGCGTCCTCTCGCTGATCTTCTGGTCGTTGATCCTGGTGGTCACGGTCAAATACGTCATGCTGGTCATGCGCGCCGATAACCGCGGCGAAGGCGGCATCCTCGCCCTGATGGCCCTCGCCCAACGCGGCGTGGCCAATGAACGGCTGCGGGTCATCCTCGCTTTGGTCGGCATCTCCGGCGCCTGCCTGTTCTTTGGCGACGGCATCATCACCCCCGCCGTCTCCGTGCTCTCCGCGCTTGAAGGGCTGGAAATCGTCTCGCCGCATTTGCAGGAATTCGTCCTGCCGCTGGCCGCCGTCGTCATCGTGCTACTGTTCGTCATCCAGTCACGCGGCACTGGCAGCATTGGCAACCTGTTCGGCCCGGTCATGGCGGTCTGGTTCATCGCCATCGGCGTGCTCGGCCTGCTCGCCATCATCCAGCGGCCGTATGTGCTCTGGGCGTTGTCGCCGACCTACGGCATCGCGCTCATGCTGCAATACAAATTCGTCGCCTTCGTCGCCCTCGGCTCCGTCGTACTCTCAGTCACCGGGGCGGAGGCGCTCTACGCCGATATGGGCCATTTCGGCGTCCGCCCCATCCGCTTCGCCTGGATGTGGCTGGTGCTGCCTGCGCTGGTGCTGAACTATTTCGGCCAGGGTGCGCTGGTGCTGGCCGACCCGGCAGCGATCGAGAACCCCTTCTTCGTGCTCTGCCCGGAAATCCTCCGCCTGCCAATGGTGCTGCTGGCCACCGCCGCCACCGTCATCGCCAGCCAGGCCGTCATCTCCGGCGCCTATTCCATGACCCGCCAGTGCATGCAGCTCGGCTTCCTGCCGCGCATGACCGTGCGCCACACCAGCGCGGCGGAGGAAGGTCAGATCTTTGTGCCGCAAATCAACAGCGCCCTCCTGGTCGGCGTGCTGATCCTGGTGCTGGCCTTCCGCACCTCAGACGCCCTGGCCGCCGCCTACGGCATTGCCGTCACCGGCACCTTCATCTGCACCTGCGTGCTGGCCATCGTCGTCTTCCGCCGCCAGTTCCACTGGTCGCGCACCGCCACCGTGCTCGCCTTTGGCGCCTTCCTGATCGTGGACGGCATTTTCTTCGCCGCCAACATTATGAAAGTGCCAGAAGGCGGCTACGTGCCGCTGGTGTTGGGCTTCGCGCTGATCGCGATCATGACCAGCTGGCATCGCGGCCGCGAATTGCTGCTCACCAAATGGCGCGCCGAAAGCCTCCGGCTGGACACTTTCCTCGCCCGCCTGCCGCAATCGCGCACCGTGCGCGTGCCCGGCATGGGTATTTTCATGACCGGCAACCCGGAATTCGTCCCCACCGCGCTGCTGCACAACCTCAAGCACAACAAGGTGCTGCACGAGCGGGTGCTGTTCGTCACCGTGCATAACGAAGATTTCCCGGAAGTCCCGACCGCCGAGCGCAGCACCGTCAAGGAACTCGCCCCCGGCATCCACCAGGTCGTCATCCGTTACGGCTTCATGGAAAGCCCCAACCTGCCACGCGACCTCGCCGCCTTGCAGACGCAGGGGCTGGACTTTAACCCCATGCAGGCAAGCTACTTCCTGGGCCGGGAAACCCTGGTGGCGGATACGGTGCCGAAAATGCCGCTCTGGCGCCTCTGGCTGTTCCTGGTCATGGCCCGCAACGCCGTCTCGGCCACGGAATTCTTCCGCATCCCCAGCGACCGCGTGGTCGAACTCGGCGTCCGCGTCGCGATTTAACGCGTCAGGTGGCGGACGTATTGTAGCAGGCGGTCACCGTAATCGCCGTCGGCGCAAACGGCGGCAGCACCTTGCTGGTGTTCCATTGGTTGGACGTGATCACCACTTTGGTGAAATGCCCGACCGTGCTGCCGCAGGTGCTGGCCGTGGTCACCGTCACGTTGGCCGCGGTAATGGCCGTGCTGGTCAAAAACCGCCGCGACTGCGCCACCGCATAAGCCTGCCCACCAATGCCGGTGCACGCCGTCGCACCAATGCCCATACAGCGCGCGGTAATCGCCGCCGTGGCCTGCAACCCGGCCTTGGTCCAGCTCATCAACCCCAGTTGGATCGTGCCCAGCGACACGCTCATCGCCAGCGAAATCACAATCGCCGCTTCCAGCGCCACCGTGCCACGGCGCGCCTGCCGCCAGCCCCGCTTCATCGCCCAGGCCCGCTTCATCGCCCGGCCCCGCTTCATCGCCAAGCCCGGCGTCATCGTACCGCCACCGTGGCCTGCTCGGTCAACGTCGTGCTGACAATTTTGCTCAGATGCGGCGCAATCGGGGTGTAGGTATACGTGCCCGTGATCACCACGTAACTGTTCGGTGCCAGGGAATTCAGCGCACAGGTCGTCCCGCACGTCGCGGTGCTAAACGTCACCGGCGATCCAGACGGGCAATAGCACGCCGGCCCGGACACGCTGGCGCTCACCGCCAGCCCGGCGGTGCTGGCAACCGATGTCACCACCGTGCCCACATTGGTCCCCACCACGCTGGCGCCGGCCAAGGTGGCATATTCGGCCGCCGAGGCCACCGCCGCGGACAGCGTCATCCGTGCCCGCAGCAAATTGCCGATATCGACCATCACCGCCAGCATCCCGAACATAATCGGGGCGCAAATCGCGAACTCCAACGCCGCCGTGCCGGCACGCCGACGGCGGAAGGACTGCCAGAGGGAACTGATCCTGCCCATGCGCTACATCACCAACTTCGTGCCGCCGGGGCCAGACGTCGTACTGCTCGGCCCCAGCCAGTTAACCCCCAACGCCGCGCAGCCGGCGTTTGAAACCGACGCCCCGCCGGTCACATTGATCGAGTAGGCAATAATCTCCAGGCACCCGGCCGTGCCGTTGGTCTGCACCCCGCCGGAGATCGAGGTTTGCGTATTCGGGCCATAAATCACCCCGGTCAGCGTCGGCGCGGCACCGCCGGAAAAATTGAGCCCCGCCGAGCTGGTGGCATTCAGATTGGTTGCGAACAGAACTCCGGGCACCGAACCGCCCGTTGCCGTCAGCGTCGATGGCGCGGACAGGGTCACAAACGGCCCGCCAGAAATCACCAGGCTCGATGACGAGACAATGCTCACCCCGCTGCCGGTAATCAGCGCTGCGCCGGAGAGATTAATCGGCCCTTTGACGACATAAAGCCCAGGGCTGAGCACCACCGTGCCAGAGGCGCCAATCGTCCAGCTCGGATACACGCCCGCAACAATCGTCGTGTTGGTCACCCCCCCGACATTCAACGCCGGTTTGTTTGTCGGCGTGCCCGTTCCCAGCTGTTGCAGCGCCGCCGTCAGGGTCGAATTGCCCGCGTACGGATCGGCCTGCAAAGTCCCGGTATTGGCCTTCACCACGCCAGTAATCGAAGTCCCCCCCGGAATGGTGATCGCACCATTGGCGAACGCAGTGCCAACCGAAATCTGCACCCCACCAGACAGGCTAATCTGTTCGTTACTCAAAATGGAACAGGTCCCGTGAACCGCTCCACTCCCCGAAAATGTGATATCCGAAGCCCCAGCCGACGCCGTACCCAAGCCCACCAGGCACGGCTGGGTATAGGTCACCACCGGCACACCCGGCGTGGCGTCGGCGGTACCGGTTGCCGTGATGGTCTTGCTGGCACTGCTCACCACGGACGAAAACGTCGGTGCGACGGTCTTGGTCAACGTCACCGCCACCGAAGCGCTATCGCCACTGGCCACCGCCGTGCCAACCACCACGGTAATCCGCCCATCAACCAGCGTCTTGGTGGATGCGTTCCAGGTGCGGGCGGCCCGCGTGCCGCCCAGCGCTCCATTTGCCTCGGCAATATCCGCCGCCGCATTGGCCGCCTGCTGCGCGTTCAGGGTAATCCCATATTGGATCGCCCCCGAATTGGCCGCCGCATCCGCCGCACGTTGCAGTTGCTGGTTGGCGACCACCCACTCGGTCACATCCACCCCCAGCCCCAACGCCAGCGCCACCGCCGGCGTCGTCACCGCCACCCACAGTGCCACCACACCCCGCCGGTCGGTCGCGACCGTCGTACTCCGGCTCGATGCGATACATGATGAAAATCGGATCATGCGCCTTTGTCGCTCATTCCTATAAAGAAATCATCCTGTTCAAACGAATTAGTCCGAAGGGATGAATCCATCCCCCGTCCACTCATCCCTTCATCCCTTCCGCCTCATCCATCAGGCCGACTATCCAATCCTTTCGGAACCCATCACCTTCCGCCTCGACATCCATGAGGAGGACGAGACATGCGGCTACTCGTTGCCGGCCAGCTCGCAGCATCCACGCTGACCATCACCAGTCGCTTCTTCGCGGCCCGCATCACCGCCGAACACGCTAATGACGGCGACGACGCCCTGCACCTGGCCCGGCATGATACGTTCGATGTCATCCTGCTGGATGTTTCACTATCGGGCCTTTCCGGTGGCCAGTTCATTCGCAGACTGCGTGATGCCCGCTGCAACATTCCCGTCATCGTCCTCGGCCCCAGCATGCCCGGCACCGAACGCGCCCGCCTGCTCGACCTCGGCGCCGACGACATCATCATCCACCCATTGGATGGCGAGGAAGTCGCCGCCCGGGTGCGCGCCGTGGTGCGCCGCGCCTGCGGCCACGCCAAGTCAGAACTGCGTTGGGGCCCACTCGCCCTGCATCTGGATCGTCGGGAGCTGCTGGTCAACGACACCGCCTTGCACCTCTCCCCGAACGAATTTCGCCTGCTGCAAGTCCTGCTGCTGCGCAAAGGCACACTGGTGCGCAAATCCGCCCTGCTCGACGCGCTCTATACCGATCCGGATGATAGCGAGGTCAAATCAATCGACGTCCTCATGCACCGCCTGCGCAAGCGGCTGACCGCCGCCGGCGCCGATGGGCTGATCACAACAGTTTGGGGCTCTGGCTACATCGTTCGCGAATTCGCGGCCGCACCGCTGCCCGCCGCGCGCACCCCATCTCCGCTGCCACTGCCACGTCAGCTGGCCGCGGCCCTGCATTAATTCCACCGTCCGCATTAACGTTCGTTTCCCGATTTTTTCTCATACAAATGTTAATATTTCGCCGAATTTGAAAGAAGTCTGAAAGAGTCGTGTTCTAAAGTTACTTGGCCAAAACAGGGTTTTTTCGTTTTTTTGGCTAGAACAGAGCAAATCTGTCGATCCATCAGTTAACCAATCGGAGTCCAACCATGATCAACGCATTCCGCACCATCAAAGCGCTCGCGTCCGACCGTCGCGGCATCACCGCCATGGAATACGCCGTCGTCGCCGGCGCCATCCTGGCCGTCGCCCTGACCGCGTTCAACGCGCTCGGCACCAAGCTGACCACGACCATCTCGGGCGTGACGCTGTAATCCAGCCATCGTAGCTGAACCCTAGGCTGCTCCGCGCAGCGTCCCTTCTTCAAAATGGAGAACCTTATGTTCGACGCTCTGAAAACCATCAAAATCCTCGTCTCCGACCGTCGCGGCATCACCGCCATGGAATACGCCGTCGTCGCCGGCGCCATCCTGGCCGTGGCCCTGACCGCGTTCAACGCGCTCGGCACCAAGCTGACCACCACGGTCGGTGCGGTCACGCTCTAACGCCTGATGCGTCAGCTGGCGTGCCCGGCACGCCAGCGTCACCGGGCGGTTAAGTCCTGCCCACAGCCAAAACAGGATTTCCCCATGTCCAAGCTCATCCAGTCGATCCGGACCTTCATCAGCGACGAACGTGGCATCACCGCGATGGAATACGCTGTCGTCGCCGGCGCCATCCTCGCCGTCGCCCTCACGGCCTTCACCGCTTTGGGCACCTCGCTCACCACCACCGTCGGCGCAGTCACCCTGTAATCGCGCACCGGATTTCGTTGCATATGCCGACAGTACGCAGATCAGCTGGCCCGGCTTCGGGCGGGGCTGGCTGATCACGACGTAACCCCCTTCGGCCGGCACGCCAGGAAACGCACCATGTTGCACCTCTCCACCGCCATCCTGCTCCCGGCCGCCTGTCTCTCGCTCCTGCTCGCCGCCGCGCTCACCGACCTGGCGTGGCGCATCATCCCCAACCGCATCCCGGTGCTGGTGGCCCTGCTCGGCCTGCTGATGCACAGCCTGCTCGGCACCCTTCCCGCCGCACTGCTTGGCACGGCCGTGGCGGCCGTCATCTGCCTCGTGCTCTGGCGCTGCAACATCATCGGCGGCGGCGACGCCAAACTCCTCCCCGCCGTGGCGCTCTGTGTTCCCTCCAGCCAGATCCTCGCCCTCTACATGGCCATCACCTTCGCCGGCGCCCTGCTCGGGCTGCTCTATCTGGCGTTGCGCATGATCTTCCGCCGCCTCCGCCACCCCGCCACCCTGCGCGCCTCCAGCCTCTGGCGCCGCGTGCTGCGGGTGGAACGCTGGCGCATCGGCCATGGCGGCCCCCTGCCCTACGGCGTGGCGATCGCCGCCGGCGCTTTCCTCATGATCCTGTAAAGGCGCATAGCCATGTTCATCAGATTTCTGCTGTTCGCCCTGATGGGCGTTGGCATCATCGGCTTTACCGGCGTCGCCTGGATGGCCTCCCACAGCACCAACGACGCCGTGGCCGCCGCCCCCCTCGTGCCGGCCACCAAAATCAAGGTCGTCACCATCAACCGCGCCGTCCGCGCCGGCACCCTGCTGAAGTCCGACGACATTGGCGGGCGCGACATCGCCGCCGACCAGCTCGCCCCCGGCTACGCGGAAGACAGCCCCGAAGCCCGCCGTGCCCTCATCGGCTCGATGGTCCGCGCCTCGATGGTGCCCGGTGACGTCATCCTGCCCAGCAACGTCGCCCGCCCGCGCGATTCCGGCTTCCTCGCCGCCGTCGTCGCCCCGGGCATGCGCGCCGTCACCGTCTCGGTCGATGCCGTCACCGGCACCGCCGGCCTGATCTGGCCTGGCGACCATGTGGACGTCATCCTGCTGCAAGCCACTGACGACCTCACCCGCCCCATCGGCCGCCGTGTCGTCTCCGAAACCATTCTGCGCGCCGCCCGCGTCGTCGCCATCGACCAGCAGCTCGCCCAGGGCGCGGAACCCGGCGCGAAAGAAGCGCCCGCCGCCCGCACCATCACCCTCGAAGTCGAACCGCGAGAGGCCGAACGCCTCGCCGTCGCCGCCCGCCTCGGCCGGCTCTCTTTCACGGTGCTCGCCGCCGACGGCAGCAATGGCGAAAGCCAAGCCAGCAACAACGTCAAACCGGTTTATGCCGGGGAAGTCTCCTCCGCCTACCCCGAGGAATCCAAACCCGTTCCGCCGCCCGCTTCGGTGCTGAAGGTGTTTTCCGGGTCGAACAAGCCCGAGGAGTATCAGTTCTAATGCGCCCGCTCATCCTGCTGACCACCGCGCTGCTGCTGCTCGCCCCCACCAGCCAGGCCCAACTGCTCAAGCTCGATCTGCCAGTGCCCGATCTGGTGCGGCCCGACACCACCCCGCCGCCGCTCAACCGCACGCCGCCCAAACGCGCCGTCCGCCGCCCCGGCCCCAGCCAGCCCGTCGCCGCGCCCGCCCCCCCCGCCCCGGCGGAGGTCGCGCGCACCAAGGTCAGCTTCGAAGCCGGCTCCGGCCAGTTGGTCAATCTGCGCGCGCCGGCGGCCAATGTGTTCGTTGCGGATCCGAAAATCGCCGATGTCCGCCCGGGCAGCGCCACCGCCCTGTTCGTGTTCGGCCTCGCCGCCGGCCGCACCACCGTCGCCGCCTTGGACGACGAAGGCAAACCGGTGGCGGAGTTCGATGTCACCGTCCGCCCCTCTGCCTTCAACGCCAACGGCGCCGAAGCCGCACTCAGCCAGGTCATGCCGCACGCCGGGCTGCGGGTCCGCGCCCAACCCAAGGGCCTGCTGGTGGTCGGCGAGGTGAAAGCCCCGCAGGAGGCCGCCCGCGCCGTCGCCATCGTGCGCGGCTTCCTCACCGAAGGTCAGGTGCTGGAAGATCAGATCGCCGTCGTCCAACCCTCGGTGCAGGTGCAACTGCGGGTGCGCATCGCCGAAATGTCGCGCGCCGTCACCCGCGGCCTCGGCGTCAACTGGCAGGCCATCGGCTCGCTCGGCAGCGTCTCCCTGCTCAACCCCATCCTCGCCGCCAGCGATGTCGCCTACGGCCGCGCCTCCGTCGGCAGCAAGGATGTCAACGCCTTCGTCGATGCGCTCGCCACCGACAATCTCGCCCGCATCCTCGCCGAACCCAATCTGGTGGCGATGAGCGGCCAGTCCGCCTCCTTCCTCGCCGGCGGTGAATTCCCGGTCCCCGTCGCCAGCAGCGGCGCCACCGCCACCAGCGGCCCCACCATTACGGTCGAGTATAAAAAATACGGCGTGCAGCTCTCTTTCCTGCCGGTCGTGCTGTCCGATGGCCGCATCAACCTCAAAGTCGCGCCGGAAGTCAGCCAGCTCAGCGCCCAAGGCGCGGTCACCACCTCCACCATCACCGTGCCGGGCCTGGTCACCCGCCGGGCGGAAACCATGGTGGAGCTGGGCAGCGGCGAAAGCTTCGCCATTGCCGGCCTGCTGCAATCCACCTCCAATCAAAACGATACCGGCCTGCCCGGCCTCGGTGATGTGCCCGTGCTCGGCGCCCTGTTCCGCTCGGACAAATACCAGCGTAACGAAACCGAACTGGTCATCATCGTCACCCCCTACCTCGTCCGCCCGACCGACACGGTCAGCGCGCTGAAAACCCCAGGCGACGACATCCGCCCCCCGTCGGATTTCGACCGCATCCTCAGCCTGCGCCAGGTCGGCCACACCCGCGTCACCCGCCTCCCCGGCCAGATGCCAGGCCAAGCTGGATTCGTCGTGCAATGACCCCCCGCACCCTCCCTTTGCTGCTGCTCGCCACCCTCGCCGGCTGCGGGCAGATGGATACCGACACGGCCTTCGAGCCCTATGCCCGCGCCGGCACCTGGACGGCGGAAGGCGTCAACCAGTCCAACCTCGCCGCCCAGCTGGTCGATCCGCTGGACATCGTGCGCGGCCGGGGCGATGGCGCGCCGCACTACAAACAATCCACCCAGGCCGTCACCACGCTGTGGTCCGCCCGCCCCACCCAAACCCTGCTCCCCGGCCTGAAAGGCGGCGGGGAAGCGCAGGCCGGCGCCGCCGCCGCGCCCGCCCCACCGCCGGCCGCCCCGCAATGAGCCCGCCCGGCATCGATGTCGGCGCCCAACCGGCGCGCGACGATTTCGGCGCCTCGGCCGCCACGCGGCCAGACCGCCCGGCCATCATCGGCTTCGTCGATGACGCCACCACCGAAACCGCCTTGCGCGACGGCCTGTCCGAAGTGCTGCCCGAAGCCATCGACAGCCGGCGCGGCGGCATCCGCGCCGCCATCGCCGCGATGCAAAAATCCGCCACCCCCCTGGTGCTGGTGGTCGATGTGGCCAGCGAAAGCGAACCGCTCGGCGCCCTGGCCAAACTGGCGGAGGTGGTGGAGCCGGATGTGCGCGTGCTGGTCATCGGCCGCAGCGACGATCTGAACTTTTATCGGGAGGTCACGCGCGGCCTCGGCGCGGTGGAATACCTCGCCAAGCCGATCAGCCGCACCATGGTCACACGGCATTTCGGTCCCTGGGCGCTCGGCCACGGCCCGGTGGTCAGCGAACAGTCGGGCGGGCGCATGGTCTCGGTGGTCGGCGCGCATGGCGGCACCGGCGCCTCGGTGCTGGCCGCCAGCCTCGCCTGGCATCTCGGCGTGCTGCGCCGCCGCCACACCGTGCTGCTCGATGCCGATCTGCATCGCGGCGTCGGCGCGCTGCTGCTCAACACCACCCCCGGCAGCGGCCTGCGCCTGGCGCTGGAAAGCCCGGACCGGGTGGACGCGCTGCTGGCCGAACGCGCCGCCCAGCCGGCGGCCGAACGGCTGCACGTGCTCTCCGGTCAGGAAGATCTCAGCCTGCAACCGCATTTCGCCCCCGGCGCCGCGGCGGTGCTGCTGGATGCGTTGCGCAAGCGCTACAACTTCATCGTGGCGGACGTCCCCTTCGCCCCGGTGCCGCTCTACCGCGACCTGCTGGACCAGTGCCACCAGCGCGTCGTCGTCATGCTGCCCAACCTGGTCAGCATCCGCGACACGCTGCGCCTGCTCACCCTGCAAGGCGGCCCACGCCAGACCCAGCGTGGCGTGGTGGTACTCAACCGCATCGGCATGCCCGGCGCCCTGTCGCGCCGGCAGGTGGAAGATGCGCTGGGCATGAAAATCGACGTCGGTATCCCCGACCTGCCGCGCCAGGTCGCCGCCGCCACCACCATGGGCGATCCGGCCGCCGCGATGAAAGGCGGCTTCCGCGCCGGCCTCATCGAACTCGCCCGCCAGGTCGCCGCCTCCGCCCTGATCGACAGCAACGGGGCCGATGACGCCGACCCCGCCGCCGGCAAAAAATGGCGCGTCTCGTCGTGGTTCAATTGACCGCCGCCCCCGCCGCCGCGATCGGCAACGGCTTCGGCCGGCGCGGCGTCGCGCCCGCCCCGCTGCCAGACCCCAGCCTGCTCGGCGCCCAACGCGCGCTGGCGGAAGCCCCGCGCGATGCGGTGAACGATCTGCGCAACGCCTGCCTCGCCCGTCTGGAACCCTCCGCCATCGCCGGCGTACCGCAAGACCGGCTGGCGCAGGAGGTCGAGGGCCTGATCGCCGAAATCGCCACCGAACGCCGCATCCAGCTCAACGGCCGCGAACAACGGGCGCTGGCGCGGGAACTGGTGGCCGACATGCTCGGCCTCGGCCCGATGGAAGTGCTGCTGGAAGACGACGACATCGCCGACATCATGGTCAATGGCCCGAACAAAGTGTTCATCGAACGCAACGGCAGGGTGGAATTGTCGCAGGTGCATTTCCGCGACGAAGGCCACCTGATCAACATCTGCCAGCGCATCGCCTCCGCCGTCGGCCGCCGCATCGACGAATCGAGCCCCATGGTCGATGCCCGGCTGAAAGACGGCAGCCGCGTCAACATCGTCTTCCCGCCGCTGGCGCTGGAAGGCCCGGTGGTTTCCATCCGCAAGTTCCGCAAAAAAGCCATCGGCTTCGAAGAACTGGTCGGCTACGGCGCCATGACCCCGCCTTTGGCCGCCGTGCTGCAACTCGCCGCCCGCATCCGCCTCAACGTCATCATCTCCGGCGGCACCGGCTCGGGCAAAACCACCTTGCTCAACGCCATGTCACGCCAGATCGGCCATGCGGAACGGATCATTACGGTTGAGGATGCCGCCGAACTGCAACTGCAACAGCCGCATGTGGTGCGGCTGGAAACCCGCCCGGTCAGCCTGGAAGGCCGTGGCGAGGTGAACCAGCGCGACCTGGTGCGCAACGCGCTGCGCATGCGGCCCGATCGCATCATCATCGGCGAGGTGCGCGGCGGGGAGGCGTTCGACATGCTGCAGGCCATGAACACCGGCCACGATGGCAGCATGTCCACCATCCACGCCAACAACACCCGCGACGCCATCAGCCGGGTGGAGAACATGGTGCAGATGGGCCATATGGGCCTGCCCGTCGCCGCCATCCGCACCCAGATCGCCAGCGCGGTGCATCTGATCGTGCAGGTCGAACGCCAGCGCGACGGCGGCCGCCGGCTGACCCAGGTTACCGAGGTCTGCGGCATGGAAGGCGATGTCATCATCCTCAACGACATCTTCCAGTTCCAAATGCTCGGGGAAACCACGGCCGGGCGCATCTATGGCCAGTACCGCATCAGCCGGGCGCGCCCGTCCTTCCAGCATCAGCTCACCTATTACGGGCTCGACGCCGCCTGGACCGCTGCGATGGAGGAGGCCGAACATGGACTTCAGCCTGCATAACATCATCATCCTGCTCGCCTGCGTCGCCCTGGTCTGCTCGGCCGCCGCCGGGGTGCTGATTTCCTATACCGAAACCAATCGCAAGCGGTTCGATCTGCGCATGGCCAGCGTCGGCTCGCTCTCCGCCGCCGCCCGCTCCCCCACCGTCATGCGCCGCATCGCCCGCGCCGCGCCGCGCCAGCCCACGCTGCTGGAACGCGCCGCCGGCGTGTTCGGCATCGACCTGCAACGGGTGAAATTCTACTCCGTCCATCCGGCCGTGCTGCTCATCGGCACCGGCATCGGCGCCCGGCTGATGTGCTACGCACTGGCCCTGGTGCTCGGCCCGTACGCCATCCTGCTGATGGCGCTGATCTGGCCGCTGCTCTGCCGCATGGTCATCGGCGTCATCGAGGGCCGCCGCGCCACCCTGCTGCAAGCGCAACTGCCGGATGTGCTGGCGATGATCGTGCGCTCGGTGCGCGTCGGCGTGCCGGTGGCCGAAGCCCTGCGCATCGTCGCCCGCGAAGCGCCGGAACCAACCGCGACCGAATTTACCCGCATCGAAAGCGAAGTCGCCATCGGCGGCGCGCTGGACGAATCGCTCAAAGGCATGGCGGAACGCAGCGGCGTGGCCGAATACAAATTCTTCGCCACCACCCTCACCCTGCAAGCCCAGACCGGCGGCGCGCTGGGCGAAACCTTGCAGGGCCTGGCGGAGGTGATCCGCAAACGCCTCGCCTTGCGCGCCAAGGGCCAGGCGATGGCGTCGCAGGCCAAAACCAGCGCCATCGTGCTCGGGCTGATGCCGTTCATCTCCGGCGGCGGCATGTATTTCCTCAACCCCAACTATATCGGCATCCTGTTCACCGATTCGCTCGGCCAACAATTCCTCGGCGTCGGCATCGCCATGCTCTCCACCGGCGGCCTGGTCATGTGGTCCATGATCAACCGCAGCCTGGCCTAGGTCCGCCTGCATGGCCGACAAATTCGTCCTCCTCGCGCTGGGCTTCACCATGCTCACCGCCATCACCTCCTGGCTGCTGCTGCGGATGTACCAGGATGAGGAACGCACCGGCCTGCGGCTGACCGGCGCCCGACGCGGCTTCGGCCGCCGCGCCCCGGCGGTGGATGCCGCGCGCCCGCAACGGCCAGACCACACCGTGGTGCTGCTGCTGCGCGACTGCATCACCCGCCTCGGCGCGCTGATCGCCAATAGCGGCCTGATGCCGCGCACCATGCTGGCGGACCTGAAAAACACTCTGATCATGTCCGGCATGACCAGCAGCGGCGCGCTCGGCATGTTCATCGGCTCCAAGCTGCTGCTGCTCACTTTGCTGCCGCTGCTCACCCTGTTCCTGCTCAACGGCAACGTCGATCCCTCCACCCAATACGCCGCCGCCGCTGCCGCCGCCGCCATCGGCCTGCTCGGCCCGGACTGGATCGCCCGCAAACTGCGCGACCGCTACATCGAACGCGTGCAAGGCGGCCTGCCGGATGCGCTGGATCTGTTGCTGATCTGCGCCCAATCCGGTCTGGCGCTGGAAAGCGGGCTGGCGCGGGTGGAACTGGAAATGCGCAACGTGCACCCGGATCTGTCCTGGGAACTGGCGCAGACCGTGGCCGAATTGCAGGTCATGTCCGACAGCCGCATCGCGCTGGCCAATCTCGGCACCCGCACCGCGCTCGACGGGCTCAAGCGCCTCAGCTCCACCCTGATCCAGACCATGCAGTTCGGCACCCCGCTCAGCGAGGCGCTGCGCCTGCTCGCCCTCGAAATGCGGCACGAAATGATGATGAACTTCGAAGCCAAAGCCGCCCGCCTGCCGGTGCTGCTCACCCTGCCGATGGTCGTCTTCATCATGCCCAGCGTGTTCATCGTCATCGGTGGCCCCGCTGTCATTCAACTCATGCGCGGCTTCATGGCATGACACTCAGGAAGGAACAGTCCATGCAAACCCAATCGCGCCGCTACGGCGGCACGCGCTGGATGCAGTCCGCTTCGTTGCTCGCCGTCCTGCTGCTCGCCGCCTGTGCCGGTGGCGCCCCCGGCGACCGGCTGGGCAGCAACGACCCCAACATCCAGATGGGCCGCGCCGCCCTCTCCGGCGGCGCCCCCGCCCTCGCCCTCAACGCCGGCACCACGGTGCTGAAAGACCACCCGCACGACCCGGAAGGCCTCGCTTTGCAAGCCGATGCGCTCTCCGCCCTCGGCCGCGGCGGCGAAGCGGTGCCGGTCTACCGCCAGTTACTCGCGCTCGACCCGAAATCGGTCAACGGCCATATCGGCCTCGGCCGCGTGCTGCTGGCCTCCGACCCGGCGGAGGCCGAGCGCGAGTTTCTCACCGTGCTCACCCTGGCGCCCGATACCGCGGTTGCCGCCAACAATCTCGGCATCGCCCGCGATTTACAGGGCCATCACCCCGAAGCCCAGGCCGCCTATCGCCGCGCGCTCGGCCTCGCCCCCTCGCTGCAAGCCGCCAGCGTCAACCTCGCGCTGTCGCTGGGCATGAGCGGCCGTGCCGCCGAGGCGGTGCCTTTGCTGCGCCCGCTGGTGGAAGCCTCCAACGGCGACGCCAAATTGCGGCAAAACCTCGCCGCCGCCCTGGCGATGTCCGGCCAGCGCGACAGCGCCGCCCGCCTGCTGTCGCGCGACATGGCGCCCAACGAAGTGCAGGCCGCGCTCGACCGCTTCGTCGCACTGACCAAGGAGTGACCGCCCCTCCCCCCATGAGCGCGCACACTGTCAGGGCCAATCTCGCATGGCGCTGAACGTGCTCATCCTCTCCGGTCAGGCCGCCACCGTGCCGCTGGTCCTGGCCCTGCTCAGCAGCAAAGCCAGCAAGCCGAACCTGTTCCGGGTCGATACCCAGGACGATGTCAGCCACCTGCTCACCTGGGCCGCCTGCGATATGCTGGTGATCGACGCCACCGCCGACGGCTATGGCCGCCGGTTCGATGCCGCGAGCCTGCGCGCCCAGCATCCCGGCCTGCCCATCGTCGTGCTGGACCCGCCGGCCACCCCGGCCGCCGATCAGGCAACCGACGCGCTGTTACAGGCGGTGCGCATGATCTCGCCGCACGCCACCCTGGTCAGCCCGCACCCTCCGGCAGACCCGGCGCCCGTCGCCCCTCCCAGCCCCGCCGGCCTCACCGGCCGGCAGCACGATGTGCTGCGTCTGCTGCGCCAGGGCTGTAGCACCAGGGAAATCGCCAGCGTGCTCGGCCTCGCCGTACCCACGGTCAAATCGCATCTGCGCGCGCTCTATCGCCATCTCGGCGCCGCCAACCGGCTGGAAGCCGTGCTCAAAGCCGCGCCCGACACCCCACCGCCGCGCCAGGCCGCCTTACGCGTGGTGGTATGACGCAGAAATAGGCATTTCAGCGCCCCGCACAAACTGCCCAGATTTTACGCTATTGCCATTGCGCAGATCACCCACACATCCCTAGCATGGCTAACCGCAATCCAGGAGCAGGCGATGCAGCGCAGAGACGTCTTGAAGGCCGCGGCAACCACGGCGGCATTTGGCGGGCTGGCCCGCCCCGCCCTCGCACAAGGCAGCCAGGTGCTGCGCTTCGTGCCGCAAGCCAACCTCGCCAACCCAGACCCGATCTGGACCAGCGCCACCGTCGCCTTCATCCACGGCTACATGATCTGGGACACGCTCTACGGCCTGGATGAAAAGCTGATGCCGCAGCCACAAATGGCCGCCGGGCACGAAGAATCCGCCGATGGCCTGACCTTCACCATCACCCTGCGCGACGGCCTGAAATTCACCGATGGGGAGCCGGTGCGCGCCCGGGACTGCGTGCAATCCATCCTCCGCTGGTCCAAACGCAACCCGATGGGCGGCACGCTGATGGCGCGCTGCAACGAACTGGTAGCGCTGGACGACAAGCGCCTGCAATTCCGCATGAAAAAGCGCTTCCCCATCACCGCCTACGTGCTCGGCGGCGAAGGCTGCTTCATCATGCCCGAACGCATCGCCAAAACCGATGCCTTCACCATGGTCACCGAATATGTCGGCTCCGGCCCCTATCGCTTCCTCAAGGATGAATGGGTCTCCGGCGCCTCGGCCGCCTATGCCCGCAACAACGGCTACATCCCGCGCCAGGAAGCGCCCTCGATGTGGGCCGGCGGCAAGGTCGCCTATTTCGACCGGGTGGAATGGAAAATCATCCCCGACCCCGCCACCGCCTCCGCCGCCTTGCAGCGCGGGGAGGTCGATTGGTGGGAAAACCCGCTGCCAGATCTGGTGCCGCAACTGCGCAAAGCCCCCGGCCTGAAAACCGAGGTGCTAGACCCGCTCGGCGCCCTCGGCGTGGTGCGCTTCAACCACCTGCACCCGCCGTTCAACAACATCAAACTCCGCCAGGCCCTGCTCCCGGGCATGGATCAGAACGAGTGCATCACCGCCGCCTTCGGCGATCTGGCCGGTGAACTCGGCCGCACCGGCGCCGGCTTCTTCACCTCCGGCTCGCCCTACGCCAACGATGCCGGCATGGCCGCGCTGAACGGCAAGCGCGACCTCGCCCTCACCCGCAAACTGGTCGCCGAAAGCGGCTATAAGGGCGAGGAAGTGGTGCTGATGTCCCCCACCGACCAGCCGCTGTTGCAGGCGATGTGTCAGGTGGTGGCGGATTACTTCAAAAAAGCCGGGCTGAATGTCCGTTACGAATCGATGGACTGGGGCACCCTCGTCGCCCGCCGCGCCAAAAAGGAACCGCCGGCGCAAGGCGGCTGGAACGTGTTCTGCACCACCTGGGCCGGCCTCGCCACCTCCAACCCCGGCAGCACGCAGATCCTGCGCGGCAACGGCCTCGATGGCTGGTTCGGCTGGGCCACCATGCCGCAGATGGAAGCCCTGCGCGACGCCTGGTTCGATGCCCCGGACCTCGCTGCCCAGCAGAAAATCGCCCGCGACATGCAACTCCTCGCCTTCGAACAGGTGCCGGTGCTGCCCTCGGGCATGTATTTCACCCCCACCGCCTATCGCAGCAACCTCACCGGCGTCATCAAATCCGGCGTGGCGCTGATGTGGGGCGTGAAACGGGTGTAGGATTTCCGTGCCGATCGGCTAATCTGCCCGCCACAGTTTTGGGGGATGGATAAATGCAGATCGGCGCGGCGATGTTTTTCACCGACTACTCCATGGCCCCGGCCGAACTCGGCCGGGCGTTGGAAGACCGCGGCTTCGAATCGCTCTGGGCGCCCGAGCATTCCCACATCCCCGTCTCCCGCCGCACCCCCTTCCCCGGCGGCACCGACCTGCCAAAACGCTATTACGACTGCATGGACCCGTTCGTGACCCTCACCGCCGCCGCGGCCGTCACCACAACGCTCAAAGTCGCCACCGGCGTCTGCCTGGTCAATCAGCGGGACCCGATCCAAACCGCCAAGCAAGTCGCATCCCTCGACCAGATCTCCGCCGGCCGCTTCCTGTTCGGCATCGGCGTCGGCTGGAATGTGGAGGAGATGGAAAACCACGGCACCAACGCCGAAACCCGCGCGCTGCTGGTGCGCGAACGCATCGAGGCGATGAAGGAAATCTGGACCAAGTCCAAAGCCGAATACCACGGCGAACTGGTGAAGTTCGACCCGATCTACGCCTGGCCCAAGCCGGTCACCAAGCCGCACCCGCCCGTCATCGTCGGCGGCGCCTTCCCGCACAGCGCCCGCCGCGCCATCCGCTACGGCAATGGCTGGATTCCTATCGCCGGGCGCAGCGCCTATGGCGACATCACCCAGCTGCTGCCGCGCTTCCACCAGATGGCCGCCGAAGCCGGGCGGGACAAATCCGAACTCCCGGTCACCATGTTCGGCGCGCCCACCAATCTGGACACGCTGAAACAATGGCGCGACCTCGGCATCGCCCGCGTGGTGGTGGCGCTGGACTCGGAAAAAGCCGACACCATCCTGCCACAATTAGACAGCTGGGCCGCCACCGCCCGCGCCTTGCAAGGCTGATCCCAGACGACTCAGATCAATGCCGGACGGTCATAAAACTGTCATCCTGCCCGCAAAACAGGAGGACGCTATGACCCAACGGCCTTTATCTGACGTCATTCGCCGCGCCCCGATCACCCTGCCCGCCACCGCCACCGTGCAGCAGGCCTGCAAAACCATGCTGCACCATCACATCGGCGCCATCCTGGTGGTGGACGCGCACGGCCATCTGGAAGGCATTTTCACCGGGCGCGATGCGGTCAAACTGCTCGCCCAACCCGGCGACCATGCCCGCGCCCCGCTGCACAGCGTCATGACCCGCAATCCAGATCACATGCCCCCGACGCATAACGCCATCGACGCGCTGCGCCTGATGCATGATGGCGGCTTCCGCCACGTGCCCATCGTCGATCACGGCCGCGTGGTCGGCATCACCTCCATCGGCGATTTCCGCAGCCACGAACACGCCCGGCATGATGAGGAAACCGGCTTCTGGGAACGGCTCTGACCGCCCCCTTTCACCCTGCCCGCCGCGGCCCCAACGCTGCCTGCGCCACCAGAAACTCCATCACCACCCGGGTGCGGCGCGCCAGATTGCGGCGGGACGGATAGACCAGATACAGCGGCACCGGCGCGGTCGGATACGCCGCCAGCACCTGCACCAGCGCGCCGGATTGCAGATCGTCGTGCACGTGCAACTCGTCCAGCCGCGCAATGCCCAACCCGGCCAGCGCCGCCCGCCGCGCCACCGCGCTTTCATTGACCGACACCGCCCCCCGCACCGCCACCGCCTGCTCCTCGCCATCCACGGTAAAGTGCCAATGCCCATGCACCTGCGACGGCGTGCGCACGATGCAGTCGTGCTGGTGCAGATCCGCCGGGGTCATCGGCGTGCCCGCGCGAGCGATATAGTCGGGGGACGCAACAAACAACCAATGGAACGTGCCCAGCGTCCGCGTCATCAACGAACTATCGGCATTCGGCCCGGCGCGCACCGCCAGATCCATCTGCGCTTCCACCAGGTCCTGCATCTGGTCCTGCGCCAGCAACTCCACCGACAGGCCCGGATATTGCGCCAGCAGCACCGGCAGGCGCGGCACCAGCAATAACGCCATCGAAACCGGCAAGCCCACCCGCACCAGCCCGGTCGGCTGGGTGCTGTTCCGCCCCACCTGTTCCTGCATCGCATCGGCATCCGCCAGCAGCCGGCGGCCATGCTCCAGCAGCGCCGTCCCCTCCTCGGTCAGGCTCAGCCGGCGCGTGGTGCGATGGAACAGCCGCACCCCGAAATGTTCCTCCAACTGCCCTACCAGCCGGGTAATCGCGGACTGGCTGGTAGCGCTCTCTCGGGCCACGGCCGAAAACGACCCGATTTCCGCTACCCGCACGAAGGCTTGTAAGCCGGCGAACAGATCCAAAAATCTTGCTCCTGGATTTAGAATTTCGCAAAAGACAAAGACAAGATCTTCTTTGTTTGAAAACAAAGAAGCAAAAAAACTTTTCTAATTCCTTGCCGTTGGCGTACATCCCACGATGAGGCTGTACGCACCGAAGCAAAGGTGGAAAAGTTTTTTGCTCCTTTTTTCCAAAAAAGGAGTGCTTCCTCCCCTCCCTTTAAACCTCCACCAAAGCCTTCCCAATATTCGCCCCCGCCAGCATCCCAATAAACGCCGCCGCCCCGTTCTCGATGCCACGGGTAATCGTCCGGCGCCACTTGATCTCCCCCGCCGCCACCTTGGTCGCCAGCGCCGGCAGCGCCACCGGAAACACATCGGCGTGGTCGGACAGGATGAACCCCTTCACCAGCACCCGCTGGGTCAGCAGCATGGTGATATCGGCCATCGGCATCTTGCCGCCGCCATAACCGCCGCTGATCAGGCCGCAAATCGCCACCCGCCCGAAGGTGTTGATGTGGCGTAGCGCGGTATCCATCACCACACCGCCGACATTCTCGAAAATCCCGTCAATCCCGTCCGGGCACGCCGCCTGCAACGCGGCCGCCAGATCGCCGGCTTTATAGTCCACGCAGGCATCAAACCCGAGGTCGTCCACCACGTGGCGGCATTTCTCCGCCCCGCCGGCCACCCCCACCACCCGCGCGCCAACCTGCTTGGCCAACTGGCCAACCACGCTGCCCACCGCGCCGGCGGCGGCGGATACCAGCACCGTCTCCCCCGCTTTCGGCGCGATAATGTTGAACAGCCCGTGCCAGGCCGTCACCCCGGTCATGCCCGCCGGCCCCAGATACGCCTCCAGCGGCAACGCCGAGGCATCCACCTTGCGCAAAGTCTTGCCCGGCAGCAGCGCATATTCCTGCCAGCCACCGCCCATCACCACCGCATCGCCCGCCACCAAACCGGAGAAACGACTTTCCACCACAATCCCCGCCGAGCCACCGCCCATCACCTCGTTCAATTTCTGCGGCGGGGCGTAGGATTTCACGTCGTTCATGCGCATGCGCATATACGGGTCCACGGAGAAGAACCGCGTCTTCACCAGCACCTCCCCCTCGCCCACGCTCGGGATCGGCGCCTCCTGCAGGCGGAAATGCTCCACCCCGGCGGCTCCGGTCGGGCGGGCGGCAAGCACGATCTGGCGGTTCATCATGGCGATACTCCTGGCGTTCCAATGTTGCCCCATCTTCGCTGGCCTGCCGCCCGCCGTCCAGGGCCGCCGACCCTTGACCGGCGCGCGCAAATAGCGTTGAGAATAAGGCAAGCGATGGAACCATCGCGATTGCAAAGGAGCACGTCCGGATGAAGGAAATTTCGCATTCGAAGCGTCGGGCAACCCTGCTGGCATCCGTGCTGGCTGGTGCGTTGGCCCTGCCGCTGGCAGCCCAGGCGGCAGACCCGATCAAGATCGGCGTCATCGCGGAAACCTCGGCCATCTCCGGCGTCGCCATCCCGAACGGGGCCAAACTGGCCGCCGAGGAAATCAACAAGGCCGGTGGCATCAACGGCCGCATGATCGAAATCGTCGAATACGACGATCATAACTCCGCCGCCGACGCCGTCCGCGCCTTCCAGCGCGCCGGCAACCAGGACAAAGTCGTCGCCGTCATCGCCAGCTACATCTCAGAAGTCGTGCTGGCCCTGCAACCGTGGTCGGCCCGCATGAAGCTGCCGATGATCACCCCCGGCGCCGCCAGCGACGTCATCACCCAACGCGTGCATGACGACTACGCCAACCAGAAATACGTCTTCCACGGCTACCTCGCCTCCACCCAGATCGCGGACGCGGTGTGCGAAGCCGGCAAAGACATCCTGGTCACCCAGATGAAGGTCAAATCCGCGGTGGTGATGAGCGAAGACGCCGCCTGGACGGTGCCGCTCGACGAAGAATACCTGAAATGCCTGTCCTCCATCGGCATCAAGGTCGTCGATCACATCCGCCTGTCGCCGGATACCACGGACTTCACCCCGATCTTCAACAAGATCGAAGGTCTGAAGCCGGATGTCATCGTCACCGGCATCAGCCATGTCGGCGTGCAGCCCACCGTGCAATGGCAGCAGCAGCAAGTGCCGATGGCCATGTTCGGCGTCTCCAGCCAGGCCAGCAGCAGCACCTTCTGGAAAGACACCAACGGCGCCGCCGAAGGCGTGGTCTTCAACATGGTCTCCGCGCCCGATGTCGCCTCGACCCCGAAGACCATCCCCTTCGCCCAGGCCTATGAAAAGAAATACGGCATCACCCCCGGCTATGCCGGCTACACCGCCTATGATGATGTCTACATGTACGCCGATGCCATCAAGCGCGCTGGCAGCACCGAGCCGGACAAGATCGTCGCCGCGATGGAAAAGACCGACTGGGTCGGCACCATCGGCCGCATCCAGTTCCTCGGCCAGGACAGCAAGTTCACCCATGGCATGAAAATCGGCCCGGGCTTCGTCTCCGGCCTGATGGTGCAATGGCAGGCTGGCAAGACCGTTACCGTCTGGCCGTCTGATGCTGCCACCGGCAAGCTGCGCTTCCCGGCCAACATCAAACTCGGCAACTAACAAACTCGGCAACCTGGCTGGGGGCGGGGTTGGGCTGGCCCACCCCCGCATCCCCAGCCGTTGTATCGCCACGCCCGGTTCGGTGCTGTTGGGACGATTATGCAGGCAATTCAGATTCTGATTGACGGGTTTGCCATCAGCAGCCTGTACGCCATCGGCGCGATTGGGTTTACCCTGATGTTCGGGGTCTCCGGCGTTTTAAACCTCTCCCACGGCGCCATCATGGTGGTCTCCGCCGTGGCCGCCTGGGCAGTGGCCGGCGCCTTGCCGGTCGGCCC
>CAITOL010000144.1 GCA_903893975.1 uncultured Rhodospirillales bacterium
ATCCGCACGCCGATGAACGGGATTATCGGCGTCTCCAGCCTGCTGCTGGATATGAATCTCGGCCCCAGCGAACGCCGCTATACCCAGATCATCATGGATAGCGGCCAACACCTGCTGCAACTGATCAACGACATTCTAGACTTTTCCCGCCTCGACGCCGGCCGCTTGGATCTGGAGGAAACCGCGTTCGACCTGCCGCATCTGCTGCGCGGCACGCTGGAGATGATGACCCCGGATGCCCAGGCCAAGGGCCTCGCCGTCACGCTGGAACTGGACGCGGATTTGCCGGCACAGGCGGTCGGCGATGCGCATCGGCTGCGGCAGGTGCTGCTGAACCTGCTGGGCAACGCGGTGAAGTTTACCGAGCGCGGCAGCGTCACCGTGCGGGCGCGGCGGCTACACCACGTCGCCGGCGCGCTGCGCCTGGGCTTTACCGTCACCGATACCGGCATCGGCATCCCCGCCGACATGATCGACAAATTATTCACCGAGTTCACCCAGGTGGATAGTTCCATCACCCGCCGCTTCGGCGGCAGCGGGCTGGGCCTGGCGATCAGCCGGAGGCTGGTGGAGCGCATGGATGGCAGCATCACTGTCTCCAGCACCATCGGGGTGGGCAGCCAGTTTAGCTTTGAGGTGACGTTGCAGCCGGCAGCGCCTGCCTACCCGCAACCGGTCGCGGCCCCGGTGGCGGCGGAGCCGGAGCGACCGCTGCGCATCCTGCTCGCCGAGGACAACGCCACCAACCGCCTGGTCACCGGGCGGATGCTGGAGCGGCGCGGCCATAGCGTGGTGGCGGTGCGCGATGGCGCGGCGGCGCTGGCAGCGGCAGCCGACGGGGTGTTCGACCTGATTGTGATGGATGTGATGATGCCCGGCATGGACGGGCTGGCGGCCACGCGCGCCATCCGCGCCCTACCCGGCGCCGCCGCCACAGTACCGATCATCGGCCTCTCCGCCTCCACCACGGCGGAGGACGAGGCCGCCTGCCATGCGGCGGGCATGACCGCCTTCGCCCCCAAGCCGATTAGCGCGCCGCAACTGGCGGACATCGTGCAGCGCGTCGCCCGGCCGGCGCCGCCCGCAAGCCCCGCACCGGACCGTGGCACCTTGCTGGGGGCCGCGACGTTTTTGCACGCCGCGCAACGCATCCTGCACGACCTCACCGACCTCGCCGGCGGCGGCTTTTTCACCGAACTGGCGGCCAAGGCCGAGGCGCTGGGGCAGGAGGCGCGCAGCCTCGGCCTGCCGGAACTCGCGCTGGCCGCCGAATGGCTCGCCGCCAACGCGCTCGCCGGCGCCCCGGTGCAGCAGCGTCTGGCAGACGTGCAGCGCACACTCGCCGCCGGCCTAGCCGCCCTGCCAGACCTGCCGCGGGCTTAGCCCTCGGGCGCGAAAAACTCGATCCAGTTCGGGTTACGCCCCACCGGCAGCCGGCCCGCCTGCCGCAGCGCACCGCTGGCTTGGTCGATGGCGAACAGCGCCACATGGTGGGACGACTGGCCCGCGCATAACAGCACCCGGCCGGACGGGTCGATGGCGAAGCCACGCGGCCCAGCCTCGCACGGTACCCGGCCGAGCGCGGTCAGTTCGCCGCTGCCGCCATCCACCGCCCAGATCGTCAGCACATTGGTCAGCCGCTCGCTGGCATACAGAAACCGCCCATCCGGGGTCAGATGGATATCCGCCGCCGCGATGGCGCCGGTCGTCCCCGCCGGCAGTTGCGCCACGGTCTGCCGATGCATCAGCGCCCCCGTCGCGGCGTCGGTGGCATAAACATCAATCGTCGCATCCAACTCGTTGACGCAGTAGGCGAACGGCGCGTGCGGGGCAAAGCGCAGATGGCGCGGCCCGGCCCCGGGATGCACCGCCACCGGCTCCAGCGCGGTCAGCCCCCCCGTCGCGGCATCAAAGGCAAAGCGCAGGATCACATTGCCGCCCAGGCACGGCACATACACAAAGCGCCCGCTCGGGTCGGTGATCACGCAATGCGCCTTCTCCGGCGTCGGCAGCACCAGCGTTGCCGGCTGCACCACCCCGTCGCGGATCGGCAGGCAACACAGCAGCGACGCCGCATAGGACGCGCCGAGCAGATACCGCCCGCCGGCAACGGAACTGATATAGGCCAGCGCCTCCGGCAACGGGCCGGTGCCGATATGCCGCAACGCCCCGGTCGCCGGGTCAATCGCGAAACTGTCGGCGGGGTAGGGCGGGTGGCGCACAGCGGTGGTCAACACCCGCCGATCCGGCGACATCGCCATCGCCATGCTCATCACCTTGGCCGGCGGGCCGGGAACCGCAACCTCCGCCTGCTTGCGCAATGTCATGCCCACCGGGTCCACCGCCAGCACGTCAATCCGGCGATCTTCGGCGCAGGAAACATAGGCAATCAGGTCGGTCATCGGCGTCTCTCCCGGCACTGCGGAAAATCCGCGTGCGGGGAGGTTCGCGCATCGGCGAATTTCGGGCAAGCTGGCACCAAACCGCAGGCAGATGAACATGACAGACGGCACATTATATCTCGGCACCAAACGCTACTCCTCCTGGTCGTTGCGCGGCTGGTTGCCGGTGCGGCTGGCCGGGTTGAACGTGGCGGAGGTGGTGATCCCGCTCGCCGGCGGCAGCACGCCGGGGGTCAAGGCGGTCAGCCCGGGCGGCACGGTGCCGTATCTGGAACATCAGGGCGCGGCGATCTGGGAATCGCTGGCCATCGCCGAATACTGCGCCGAAATCGCGCCGAGCCTGTGGCCGGCAGACCGCGTGGCGCGGGCGCATGCGCGCGCCATCGCCGGGGAAATGCACGCCGGCTACCGCGAATTGCGCATGGCGATGCCGATGGCGCTGTTCCGCCCCGGTGCGGCCGGCACATGCGCCACCGATGGCGCGCTGGCCGATATCGCCCGGATTGATGCGCTGTGGCAGGACACGCGGGCCCGGTTCGGCGCCGGCGGGCCGTATTTGTTCGGCCCGGCCTTCGGCAATGCGGATGCGATGTTCGCCCCTGTCGTGGCGCGGTTCCTCACCTACGCCCCGGCTTTGTCGCCGGTCGCCCAGGCCTATTGCACCGCCGTGCGGGCGCATCCGCTGGTCGCCGCCTGGTATGACGCGGCGGCCGCCGAACCGGCAGACTGGTTTCTGGAAAAATACGAAACCGCCCCAGCACCCCCTGCATCGGCATGACCACCATCGGGCTAGACCATGCCGGCGTCGCCGTGCGCGATCTGGATGCCGCGGCGCGCGACTGGCAGGCGCTCGGCTTTCAGGTCACCGCGCTGGCGCCGCATCTGCCGGGCGGCGTCACGGGCAACCGCTGCATCATGTTCCACGACGGCTATGTCGAACTGATCGCGGTCATTCAACCGGGCGGGCATAGCGCGACCTTGGCCGGGTTTCTGGCGCGGTACGAGGGGGGTGCACGTGCTCTCGCTGGCCACCGATAATGTGGATCAGGCAGCCGCCCGGCTCGGGCAGACCGTCATCCGCTCGGAACGCCCGACCGATGCCGGGCTCGCCCGCTTCGCCCGGGTGGCACTCACCGCCATGGTGCCGCGCCTGCAACTCATCCAGCACCTCACACCAGACCTGGTCTGGCGCCCAGCGGAAATGGTGCATCCGAACCAGGCGCTGGCGCTGCGGGCAATCGTGGTCATTGCCGCCGACCCGGCAGCGCTGGCATCCGCTTTGGCCACCGCCGCCGGGGTGCCCGCCGAACCAATCGCCGGCGGCCTGCGGCTCCGCCTCGGCATCGGGGAAATCCGCGTCCTGGCCGGAACGGACAGCTTCCTCCCCGGGTTGGTGCCGCCAAGCCTGCCCTGGGTCGCCGGCATCGAGGTGCAGAGCGCCGACCTGGCCAGGGTCGGGCAGGTGGTGGCCGCCAGCGGCGTCCATATCCGTTTCGTCGCCTAGTCCTCGCAGGCGCGCTCCTCCGGCGTCGCCGCCACTCCCAGGCGCTGCAACCCACGCGAAAACGCCGGGCTGGCGGTCAGCACGCAAAACGGGATCGCCAGCGGCAGGCCGATGGCGAACGGCGCCGCCCAGGCCACCGCCGTCCAGGATCCGGCAGCGAAACCGCTGAACACGCCGAGGCCAAGCAGCGTATGCGGCCAGAACATCCGCGCCGCCTCAAGCCAGGACACGCCCCGGTCGCTGCGGTTCTGCGGCAGCCAGCCGGGCTTGGCCCCGAACGCAAGCCGCAGCATCGCCAGGGTTTTGTGCGGCGTGGCCAGCGCGTCCAGCAGCAGGGTGAACCCGATCTCGGCCAGCGCGCCGAGCAGAAACATCCCCCGCCCGCCATACCGGCGCGCCTGCCGGGCCGAGAGCAGGATCTCGGCATAGCCAAGCAGCTTCGGAGCATACAGCGCCAGCGGCCAGGCCAGGCCAAGCGCCAGCAGCGGCCCGCTCGCCGCCGTCCCTCCGCCCGCCGCCAGCACAGCGGCCAGGATCAGGATGGCGGTGTAGAGCGGCGCACCGGCAAACAGCAGAATGGCCTGGACGAGCTGCCACCGCCCCATCGCGGTCCAGCCCGGCTGCACCAGCAAATGCCGATATTGCAGATTGCCCGCCAGCCAGCGGCTGTCGCGGTGCAGGAACTCCGGCAAAGCCGGCGGATTGGCCTCCAGCGACCCATCCTCCCCAGCCCAGACGCAGACTTTATAGCCGGCCGCGCGCAGCATCGCCGCCTCCACCTGATCATGCGACAGGATCGTGCTGCCATCCGGCAACGGGGCGAGCTTGCAATGGTCGCGAAATGCGGCGCTGCGCAAAATGGCGTTGTGGCCCCAATACGGCCCATCCGCCCCCTGCCAAAGCGCCTGGCCAGTGGCCCAAACCCGCATCCCCGCGCGCATGCCAAACTGGAACAGCCGGGGAAACGCCGCGGCGGCGGGCTTGCCCACGGTCAGGTGCTGCACAATGCCCATGCGCGGATCGGCCTGCATAATGCGCACCAGCCGCAGCACCGCCGGGGCGGTCATCACCGAATCCGCATCCAGCATCACCGTCAGCGGGAAAGCGTCGGCATGCTGGTCGAGGAAGTCCATCACATTGCCGGCCTTGAAGCCGGTATTGTGGCTGCGGCGGCGGTAGCGCAGGCCGGGCGGCACGGCGGCGGCCTCGGCAGCGGCCAAAGCCGGGTCCTGCGTGTCGGACAGAATAAACCCGGTGAACGCGCCATGCCCCCGCAGCGCATCGAGCAACGCCAGCAGCGGCGGCAAAACCAGCTCCATCGGCTCGTTGCGAATGGTCACCGCGATGGCAACCGGGGTGGCGATGGGTGCGATGCTGATGTCACCGGCAACCGGCAGCACCGCGCGCGGCGGGTCGCGCGCGAACAGCAGCACGGCAAAACCGAACAGCGCGTTGCCAACGCAGATGCCCAGCCACGGCACCACCCCGGCAAAAGCCAGCAGCACCAGCAGCTTCAGCACCGCCCAGCCACCCAGCACGCCGCCGGGCGCCAGGACCGCCACCATCAGCGCCAGCAGGCCCAGGGCGGTTGCGGCCACAATCAGGAAGAACAGCAGGCGGATCGGTCGGTTCATCGCCGCAGCATGCCATGCCTCTGGCCGGTTGGGCGATGGTGGCGTAATTTGCACCATGCCCCACAGCGTCCGCCCGATCGTCGCCATCGTGCTGCCCCCGAAGGAGGGGTTTGCCGCCCATGCCGTGGGCGCGGTCGGGTTGCTGGCGCGGCGCCATGCGGTGGCCTCGCACTATTTCCGCTCCGTGGTGTTCGGCCTGCCGCAGCAGCAGCCATTTCCGGGGGTGGAATTCCGCGCGGTGCGCCCCAGCTGGCTGCCGGGCAGCGCCACACGCCGCTACGCGCGCGCGGTGCTGCGCCAGCTGCGCGCGCTGCGGCCGGATTTGATTGAGGTGCATAACCGCCCCGACGTCGCTTTGTTCCTCGCCGCGCGATGCCGGGGCATTCCCGTCACCCTGTTCCTGCATAACGACCCGCAGACCATGCGGGACGCGCGCACCGCCGGGGAGCGGAAAATGCTCAACCATCGCATGGCGCGGATCATCGCCGTCTCCAGCTATATCGCCACGCGGATGCCACCTTCGGGCAGCGTGACCGTGCTGCCGAATTGCCTGGATCTGGCCGCGATCCCGCCCTCGCCGCCAGAGCGTGCGCCGGTGATCCTGTTCGCCGGCCGCGTGGTGGCCGATAAGGGCGCGGATAGTTTCGTGCGCGCCTGCGCGCTCGCCTTGCCGCACCTGCCGGGATGGCGGGCGGAGATGATCGGCGCCGACCGGTTCCGCGCCGACAGCCCGGAAACCCCGTTCCTCGCCGGCCTGCGGCGGGAAGCGGCAGCCGCCGGGGTGCGCCTGCTCGGCTACCGGCCGCATGACGATGTGCTGGCCGCCATGGCGCAGGCGGCCATCGTGGTGGTGCCCAGCCGCTGGCCGGAACCGTTCGGCCTGACCGCGCTGGAAGCCCTGGCCGCCGGCGCCGCCCTGGTCTACGCCCCCACCGGCGGCCTGCCCGATGTGGTCGGCGATGCCGGCGTGCCGATCAACCCGGACGACCCGGCCGCGATTGCCGCCGTGCTCACCGCCCTGGCGGCCGACCCGACCCGCCGCGCCGCCCTCGGTCGCGGCGCCCGCGCCCGCGCCGCCGGGTTTGAAACCGCCAATATCGTCGCCATGCTCGACGTGCTGCGGCGCCAGACCCTGGATGCCCGAACGGGATGAACCCCCCGGCTGCGCTGGGTGCATAGGCGCAGCGGCGATCCGACCCTATATAGAGCCCAACCGATCTTCTGGAGCCTCGTCCTATGGCCGATACCGATCTCGTTCCCGTCACCGTACTCACCGGCTATCTCGGTGCTGGCAAGACCACTTTGCTGAACCGCATCCTGTCCGAGCAGCACGGCAAGAAATACGCCGTGGTGATCAACGAATTCGGCGAACTCGGGGTGGATAACGACCTGGTCGTGGATACCGACGAAGAAGTGTTCGAGATGAACAACGGCTGCATCTGCTGCACCGTGCGCGGCGATCTGATCCGCATCGTCGGCGGGCTGATGAAGCGGCGCGACAAGTTCGACGGCATCATTATCGAGACCACCGGCCTGGCCAACCCCGCCCCGGTGGCGCAGACCTTCTTCGTCGATGATACCGTGCGCGCCAAAACCCGGCTGGACGCGATCGTCACCGTGGTCGATGCGCTGAACCTGCCCAAGCGCCTGGAAGACAGCCACGAGGCCGCGGACCAGATCGCCTTCGCCGACGTAATCGTGCTGAACAAAACCGATCTGGTCACCGCCGAAGAACTGGTCGCGGTGGAAGCGCAGGTGCGCAAGATCAACAAATTCGCCCGCATCCTGCACGCCCAGCGCGCCAACGTGCCAATCAGCGACCTGCTGAACCAGGGCGCGTTCGACCTCAACCGCGTGCTGGCGGAAGTGCCGGACTTCCTGACCTCGGACGAGCACGAGCATAACGACGACATCACCTCCATGAGCTTCGAGGCGGAAAAGCCGCTCGACCCGGAACGCTTCAACGCCTGGATTGGCGCGCTGCTGGCCGAAAAAGGTGCCGATCTGCTGCGCACCAAAGGCATTCTGGCCTATGAGGGCGACGACCGCCGCTTCGCCTTCCAGGCGGTGCACATGATCGCCGATGGCGATTTCATCGGTGCCTGGAAAGACGGGGACCCGCGCGTGTCCCGCATCGTCTTCATCGGCCGCAACCTCAATCGCCCACAATTGCGCCGTGGTTTCGAATCCTGCCAGGTAGCCTGAGATCATGAGCGCAACCCTCAGCCCGGATGAAGTGCTGAAAACCCGTGGCGTCAGCCGCAGCCTGGAAGCCTACGTGGTCGCGGCCGTCTTCGCCCGCAACAGCCGCGTCTGCGCCTTCGCCATGGGCGATGGCAGCATCCATATCTCCGGCCCGGACGCCTGGACGCGCGTCGAAGCGCATGACGGCGGCGTGCTGTCGCTGGCCGCCGACCTGTCCGGCGGCTGGCTCAGCGGCGGCGACGATGGCCGCTTCCTGCGCATCGGGCTCGATGGCAGCGTGACCGAACTGGCCAATTACGGCATGAAATGGGTGGAAAACGTCGCCGCCGGGCCAGACGGCAAAGGAGGGGTGCTGGCCTGCTCGGTGGGCAAATACATCCATGTGTTCGACGCCAAAGGCCAGAAGCTCAAATCGCTGGAACACCCGTCATCGGTGACCGGCATCGCCTTCGACGCCAAGGGCAAGCGGATCGCCGCCTCGCATTACAACGGCGCCAGCGTGTGGTTCGTCGCCTCCAAAAGCGACAATCCGCGCCGCCTGGAATGGAAAGGCAGCCACACCGGGGTTGCGATGCACCCGGAAGGTGAATCGGTGGTCACCGCCATGCAGGAAAATTCGCTGCATGGCTGGCGGCTGGCCGATACCCAGCATATGCGCATGACCGGCTATCCCAGCAAAACCCGCGCGCTCGGCTTCACCCGCAACGGCAAATGGCTGGCGACCTCGGGCGCGGACAGCATCGTGCTCTGGCCGTTCTTCGGCGGCGGCCCGATGGGCAAGCCGCCCACGGAGCTCGCCGGCGGGGACGACATCACCTGCACCCTGGTCGCGTGCCACCCGAGCCATGAAGCCGTGGCCGCCGGGTTTGCCGATGGCATGGTGATCGTCGCCGATATCAACTCTGCCCGTATCCTGCCGGTGACCGCCGGCGGCGAGGGCCCGATCTCCGCGCTCGGCTGGAACGCCGATGGCACGCTGCTCGCTTTCGGCACCGAAACCGGCTTCGCGGCGATCGTGGATTTCTCCAAGAAATAGGGAAGGACAGCGCTTCTTTGTTTGAAAACAAAGAAGCAAAAAAACTTTATGACGACCTTGCCGTTGGCGTACTCCCACCGGTGAGAGTACGGCGTAGCCCAGGTATTGATGAAGTTTTTTTGGTTCTTTTTGTTCACAAAAAGAACGGCTTAGTTTCCTTGATATTCTGCAACTGACAGAAAAGGAACGCCTCATGCACTACGTGGAATCGCGCGGCATGCGCATGCCCAAGCTAGGGCTCGGCACCTGGCGACTGGCTGGGGACGCCTGCACCACCGCCGTGCTTGGCGCGCTCGATCGTGGCTATCGTCATATCGACACGGCGCAGATGTACGGCAACGAAGACGCGGTGGGCGCGGCGCTGGCCAGCACCTCTGTGCCGCGCGGCGATATCCATCTGACCACCAAGGTCTGGCATGAAAATCTCGCCCCGGACCGGATGCGCGCGGCGATGGACAACAGCCTCACCCAGCTCAAAACCGACTATGTGGACCTTTATCTGATCCACTGGCCGTCCGCGACGATGGATCTGGCGGCGTCGCTGGCGCAGTTGGTGCAGTTTCAGGAACAGGGCCTGGCCCGGCATATCGGCGTGTCCAATTTCCCCAGCGCCTTGCTGCGGCAAGCGGTAGAGGTGATTCAGGCGCCGCTGGTGTGCAACCAGGTGGAATACCATGTGCTGCGCGACCAGAGCCCGGTGCTGGCGGCGTTGCGGCAGCACGACATGGCGCTCACCGCCTATTGCCCGCTGGCGCAAGGCCGGCTGGCCGACCATCCGGTGCTGGATGAAATCGCCCGCAAGCACGGCGCCTCCCCGGCGCAAGTGGCGCTGAAATGGTTGCTCGACCAGGACAACGTCGCCGCCATCCCGAAAGCCGGCCGGGCGGAAAGCCAGCAATCCAACCTCGATGCGCTAAAGCTGGTGCTGGATGACGCCGACCGCGCCGCCGTCGCCGCGCTGCCGAAAAACCAGCGCTTCGTGAACCCGGCCACCGGCCCGAAATGGGACGCTGATCCGGCTTAGTCGCCTTCCGCCTTGCCTGCCGGGCGGCGGGCGTCGTTGGCACCATAGATAAAGCCAGCGCGCATCCGCCCGGACAGCGCGCTATCAGCGCCCGATGATGTCGCCGTGCCCTGGCGCGCCCCCTGGCCAACCGCGATGGCCGCCGCCGCCCCCCACGGGGTTTGTTCGCTCAGCTTGTAGCCCATCGCCGCCAGTTTGCCCTGCGTATCCGGCGACAGGCCACGCGTTTCAAACGCCACCTCATCCGGCAGCCACTGGTGGTGCAGCCGCGGCGCGTCCACCGCCTCCTGCAATTCCATGCCGTAATCGATCAGGTTGAGCAGCGTCTCGAGGGTGATGGTGATGATGCGCGAACCACCGGGGGAGCCGAGGACGAACACCGGCTTGCCATCGCGGGTCACGATGGTCGGCGCCATCGACGAAAGCGGCCGCTTGCCAGGGGCGATGGCATTGGCCGCCCCCTGCACCAGGCCGAACAGATTGGCCGTGCCCGGCCGCAAGGTGAAATCATCCATCTCATCATTGAGGAAAAACCCGGTATCACCCGCGATCACCCCGGCGCCGAAATACCCGTTGATCGTATAGGTAGTCGCCACCGCATTGCCCGCGCCATCCAGCACCGAATAATGCGTGGTCTCCGGCCGTTCATGCGGCGCCACCCCCGGCTGCACCTCGGCCGATTTGCCCGCCCGGTCCGGGGCAATGCTGGCGCGGATCTGGGCGGCATAATCCTTGGACAGCAGCCGGTCGAGCGGATTGGCAACAAAAGCGGGGTCGCCGAGCGCGCTGTTCCGGTCCACAAACGCATGCCGCATCGCCTCCACCAACACCTGCACGCTGGCGGCAGACCGAAAGCCGAGCCCGCGCAGATCGGTGGGCTCCAGGATGTTCAGGATCTCGCACAACGTCGTGCCGCCCGAGGACGGCGGCGGGGCGGAAATCACGTTATAGCCGCGATAGCTGCACCGCACCGGCGCCAGTTCGGTGGCGGAATAGGCCGCGAAATCCGCCGCCGACAGTATCCCCCCATTGGCCGCCGCTGCCGCTGCCACGGCCGCCGCCGCATGGCCCTGGTAAAATGCCCCCGGCCCATCGGTCGCAATGGCCTGCAACGTGGCGGCAAGCTCCGACTGCACCAACCGCTCCCCCGGCTGCAACGGGCTGCCATCGGCATGCAGGAAAATCCGCGCCACATTGGGCTGGCTACGAAACTTCATCGTGCCGTGCTGCAAAATATCGGTATCGCCGCGCAGCAGCACAAACCCTTCGCGTGCCAGCCGGATCGCCGGCGCCATCACCTGCGCTCGGGGCAGGCTGCCATAACGTTGCAACGCCAGATCCAACCCCGCCACCGTCCCCGGCACCCCGGCGGCGAGGTAGCCGTTCAGACTGGCGCCTGGGCGCGGCTTGCCATCGGCATCCAGATACATATCCGCCCGCGCGGCCGCCGGGGCCATTTCGCGGAAATTGATGAAATGGTCGCTGCCATCGGCCAGATGGATGGTCATAAACCCACCGCCGCCGATATTGCCGCAGCACGGGTTCACCACCGCCTCGGCATAGCCCATCGCCACGGCGGCATCGACCGCATTGCCCCCGGCGCGCAGAATATCCGCCCCCACATCGGCCGCCAGATGCTGGGCCGACACCACCATGAAGTGCTGTGCCTCCACCGCCGGCAGCGATGCCGCCTGCGCCGGCGCCGCGAACAGCAGCGCCAGCAGCATCAGGCGCCGCATCATGGGCCTTTCGGGATGGTCACCCCAATCATATCGCCTTCCCGCACCAGCCCGGCCAGTTGCTCGGCGCTCCAGCCTTCGGTGCCGGCGGGGCGGACCGGCAGCACCATCCAGCGATAATCCGCCGTGCTGTCCACCACTTCCAGCTTCATCTCCGCCGGAATGCTGGTGCCGAAATCCACCAGCAGCCCGCGCGGATCGCGCACCGCCCGCGCCCGGTAGGCCGCGGATTTGAACCAGAACGGCGGATAGCCCAACACCGCCCGTGGGTAGCAACTGCACAAGGTGCAGACCACCAGGTGATGCGTCTCGTCGGTGTTTTCCAACACCCCCAATGGCGGCAGGCCGCGCATCGGCACGCCCATCGATTCCGCCGCCGCCGTGCCGTCGCGCAGCATCAGCTCGCGGAACGCCGGCTCGGTCCAGGCGCGCGCCACCATCGCCGCCCCCCGCGCGGGGGAGGCACTGTCGGTAATGCGAATGCGTTCGGCCACCTCATCGGCGGTGGCAATGCCTTTCACCGCCAGCAAGGTGCGAATGCCCGCCAGCAATTTGTCCGATGGCGTTTCGAGGATGTTCATGCGGCCTCCAGCCAGGAACCGTACAGTTCCACCAAAATCGTGTCATCGCCCTTCGCGTCCGGCCACAGCCCGGCCAGCGGAAAGCGCACATGGTATAGCGGCAGCACCGGCGCCGGCCGGTCGAACGCCAGGTCCTCCGGGTTCGGGTAGTCGCCCAGATGGCGCACCACCACCCCGGTATGCCCGCGCAGATAATGCGGCGTGCGGATATGGCAGGGTCCACGCGTTTCCGGCCAGTCCAGCTTCACCTGCACCGTCGTGCCAGGCTTCAGTTTCATGCTTGCGCCCTGCATGCTCACGCCTCCATCGCCATGCGCAATTCGGCCTCGGTAATGATGCCCTTGCGCAGCAGATTATCGGTGATCGAGCGGATCCAGCGCTGATAATAGCTCATCCGATGATAATCCGCTTCCGGGATCGCCTCGATACAGCGGCGCAACTCGTCCACGCTCATCACCTGCTTGGCGCCGAGAATGCCGCGAATGGCATCCACCTCCCGGTCGAAATCCGTCAACTCATGCGGTTCCACATCAACCGCCTCGCACATGAACTTGGCAACGCCGCCGAGGTCATGCATCGCACGGGGGGTATCTTCGGTCATGGTTCAGGCTGCCCAGCTTGACCGGCCCTGGATTGCCCAGCGCCCGTCCTTGAAGGTGACGATATAAAGCGACTTATAGGACCCGATCGCCGAGCCATCGGCGCGGTAGCGGGTGAACTGCACCCGGAAATGCACCTTATCCGGCCCAACATCAATCGGCTCGACATAATCCCACGCCGTGCGCGCCCAGCCGGCCGACTGGCCCTGCCGGCTCCAGACCAGGTTATGGAAATCCGCCGGCGTTTCCATCACCGTCACCTTGCCGCTGTGGAAGCGCACATGCGGAAAGTGGAACCATGTGCTGCGCAACGCCTCGGCATCTTCCGCGTTAAAGGCGGCCATAAAGCCGTCCATCGCGGCGCGTGCGGCGGTCAGATCGTCCATCCCATCCTCCCCGGTTCAGTCTGCGGCCAGTGATTGTTCGGCGGCAACGGCCCGCACCCAGATCGCGGTATCGTGAAACACCGCCCCGCCAGCGGGAAACGCCGGCGCGTCAGAGGTCAGCGCGTTGATCCCAACCCCGCCAACATGGTCGGCATGCGGCCAGATGCTCTCGGCCACCACCACACCCGGTTGCAGCCCATCGAACAGCCGCGCGTGCAACACCACCTCGCCGCGCGCATTGCCCAGCCGCACCCGATCGCCCTCGCCCACCCCCAGCCCGGCAGCATCCGCGGGGTGGATCAGCAAATCCGGCCGCCCCTCGCGCTTGCGGGAGGTCGGCGTCTCCGTGAAGGTGGAGTTCAGAAACTGCCGCGCCGGCGCCGCCACCAGCCGAAACGGATGCTGCGCGTCGGCAGCGTCATGCGCATCGAACTGGTCCGGCAAAGCCGGCATCCCGGCATGATCGGCGCCAATCTTCGCCCAGTCGGCGACGAAGTGGAATTTGCCGTCCGCATGCCCGAAGCCGCCGAGGAAATGCGCCTCGGCAAAACCCGGCATCGCATCCACCCAATGCCCCGCCTGCACCGCCGCCGCCCCGGGCCAGCCCGAGGCAACCAGCGTCGCATCCACCATCGCCATCGCGTCCATCTCAAACCCGGCATGCACCGCGCCGAGCCGCTGCGCCAGGCCCTGGATCACCGCATGATTGGACCGACATTCCCCCGGCGGGTCGATCAGCTTGGCCCCGATCTGGATGTAGCTATGCCCGCCAGACTGATACAGGTCGTCATGCTCCATAAACATCGTCGCCGGCAGCACGATATCGGCCAGCAGCGCCGTTTCGGTCATGAACTGCTCATGCACCGCCACGAACAGATCGTCCCGCAGCAGTCCGCGCCGCACCTTGTTGCTGTCCGGCGCCACCACGGCAGGGTTGGAACTCTGGATCAGCATCGCATGCACCGGCTTGCCCCCGGCCAGCGCCGCGGGCTCGCCGGTCAGCACCGCGCCGATGCGGCTCATATCCAGCACCCGCGTTTTCGGGTCCAGCACATCCAACCCTTCGATCAGCGTCTTGTCCCAGTGGTAAATCGCCCGCTGGCTCCACAGCGCCCCGCCGCCCGGATATTGCCACGCCCCGGTCACCGTCGGCAGGCAGGACACCGCATGCATCGCCGTCGCCCCGTTGCGCATGCGGGAAAACCCGTAGCCCACACGAATGAAGCTGCGCTGGGTGCCGTTATACAACGCCCCGAAAGCCTCGATCTCCGCCACCGACAGCCCGGTGATCGCCGCCGCCCAGGCCGGATCGCGGCCCGCCACATGCGCCTCCAGCGCCGCCGGGTCATCGGCGTAGCGCGCCATATAATCCCGATCCACCTTCCCATCGCGAAACGCCATATGCATTACCGCGCAGGCCAGCGCCGCATCGGTGCCGGGCCGCACCGCCAGATGCATGTCCGCCACCTCGGCCGTGCCGGTGCGATACGGATCGATCACCACCAGCTTCGCCCCGCGCGTTTTGCGCGCCCGGCTCACATGGGTCATCACGTTCACCTGCGTCGCCACCGGATTGCCGCCCCAGACCACAATCAGGTCAGACTGCGCCATCTCCCGCGCATCCGGCCCGGCAAAGGCGCCCACCCCGGCCATCCAGCCAGACTCGCACACCGCGGTGCAGATCGTCTTCAACTGCCGCGAATACCCCATCGCGTGGCGCAGCCGGTTAATCCCATCGCGCTGCACCAGCCCCATCGTGCCGGCGTAGTAATACGGCCACACGCTTTCCGCCCCATGCGTCTCGCTCACCTGCCGGAACGCCGCCGCCACCCGGTCCAGTGCCTCGTCCCAGCCAATCCGCCGAAACTGCCCGCTGCCCTTTGGCCCGGTGCGCAGCAGCGGATGCGTCAGCCGCTCCGCATGGTGGATGCGCTCGGCATAGCGCGAAACTTTGGCGCAGATCACCCCGGCGGTGTAATCATTCCCCTTCGCCCCGCGCACCGCACCAATCCGCACCCCGTCATGCACCTCCACCTCCAACGCGCAGGTGGACGGGCAGTCATGCGGACAAACGGAATGGCGGGTCTCGATCACAACAGGCTTCCCCAACGGCGTAGGGGGGGAGATTGATACACCGCTCCTTGATCCGCAACCGCGCGCGTGTTTGGCTATACCCCGCATGACCATCACCCCCTCCCGCGCCGCCGCCACCCCACCGCCGACGCATCGCGTCAGCATCCGGGTGGATCTTGCCTCCGGCGCCCGCATCGGGCCCGGCAAAGTCGCCTTGCTGGAGGAGATCGCCCGCAGCGGCTCCATCTCCGGCGCTGGCCGGGCGCTGAAAATGTCCTATCGCCGCGCCTGGGAACTGGTGGAAGATCTCAACCGCCATCTCGGCACCCCCGTCGTCACCACCGCCGCCGGCGGCGCCCGTGGCGGCGGCGCCAAACTCACCCCGGGCGGCGCCGCCCTGGTGACCGAATATCGCGCGATCGAAGCAGCGGCCCATGCCGCCGCCGGACCGCATCTGGCCGCCCTGGATCGCGCCTGTGGAGCAAGTGAATGAACGTGACGTATGACGATCTGCTGAGCGACCTGCGCGGCCTGTATGCGGGGGAGACGGATCTGATCGCCAATGCCGCCAACACCGCCGCCGCCATGTGGCAGTATCTGCCAGACATCAACTGGGCCGGCTTCTACTTCCTCCAGGGGGACACGCTCGTGCTCGGCCCCTTCGCCGGCAAACCCGCCTGCGTCCGCATTCCGCTCGGCAAAGGCGTCTGCGGCACCGCCGCCGCGCAACGCCAGACCCAGGTAGTGCCGGATGTGCACGCCTTCCCCGGCCACATCGCCTGCGATGGCGCCTCGAACTCGGAAATCGTCGTCCCCCTCATCCGCAACGGCGAGGTCATCGGCGTGCTCGATATCGACAGCCCGAACTTCGACCGCTTCCAGCCGGACGACCGCGAAGGCTGCGAAGCCCTCGCGCACCTCTTCATCGCGGCGCTTGGCTGATGGCCCTGCTCGACATCACCGGCCTGCGCGTCGCCTTCCCCGGTGAACATGGCCCGGTTGAAGTCGTGCACGGGCTCGACCTCTCGGTCGACGCCGGCGAAACCGTGGCGGTGGTCGGCGAATCCGGCTCCGGCAAATCCGTCACCGCCCTGGCCATCACCCGCCTGCTCGACCATGCCGGCGGCCGCATCACCGCCGGCAGCATCGCCTTCACCGACAAATCCGGCCGCCGCCGCGACCTCGCCACTGAAACGGCGGAGGCCATGCGCGAACTGCGCGGCCCGGACCTCGCCATGGTGTTCCAGGAACCCATGACCAGCCTGAACCCGGTGCTCACCGTCGGCCGGCAGATCGCCGAGGGCGTCATGCTGCACCAAGGCCAGTCCGAAGCCGCCGCGATGGCAGAGGCCAAACGCCTGCTGGACCTGGTGCGCATCCCCGACGCCCCACGCCAGCTCACCCGCTACCCGTTCCAACTCTCCGGCGGCATGCGCCAACGGGTGATGATCGCCATCGCCCTGTCCTGCCGCCCGCGCCTGCTGATCGCCGACGAACCCACCACCGCGCTCGATGTCACCGTGCAAGCCCAGGTGCTGCGCCTGATGCGCAGCCTGCAACACGAACTCGGCATGGGGCTGATCTTCATCACCCACGACATGGGGGTGGTGGCGGAAATGGCGGACCGCGTGGTGGTCATGCAACACGGCCGCGTGGTGGAAACCGGCGATATCCGGCCGATTTTCGCCGCCCCGCAACACCTCTACACCAAAATGCTGCTCGACGCGGTGCCCATCCTCGGCGCCCTCGCCGACCACCCTTTGCCCGCGCCCTTTCCCATCGCCGGCGCCGATCTGGTGCTGCAAGACACCGTCCAGCACCACGCCACCCCGGTGCTGCAACTCGACGGCCTCACCACCCGCTTCGATGTCCGCCGCGGCTTCCGCCTCGCCGGCCGCATCCACGCCGCCGAACAGGTCAGCCTGTCCGTGCAACCCGGTGAAACCCTGGCCCTGGTCGGCGAAAGCGGCTGCGGCAAAACCACCACCGGGCGCAGCATTATCCGGCTGGAAACCCCACGCTCCGGCAGCATCCTGATCAATGGCGAAGATCTCTCCCGCCTGACCGGCGACAACGAAAAGCGCCTGCGCCGCGCGGTGCAATTCGTCTTTCAAGACCCGTTCGCCTCGCTCGACCCGCGCCTGACCATCGGCTTTTCCATCGCCGAGCCGATCCACACCCACAAACTTGCGCACGGCCCCGCGGTGCAGGCCCGGGTGCAGCAACTGCTGCAACAGGTCGGCCTGCTGCCCGAACACGCCCACCGCTACCCGCACGAACTCTCCGGCGGCCAGCGCCAGCGCGTCTGCATTGCCCGCGCTTTGGCCAGCGAACCCAGCCTGATCATCGCCGACGAAGCCGTCGCCGCGCTCGACGTCTCGATCCGCGCCCAGGTGGTCAACCTGCTGATGGATCTGCAAAGCAAACTCGGCCTCGCCTATCTGTTCATCAGCCACGACATGGCCGTCGTCGAACGGGTCAGCCATCGCGTCGCGGTGATGTATCTCGGCCAGATCGTAGAGATCGGCCCGCGTCAGGCGGTGTTCGGCAACCCGCAACACCCGTACACCAAACGCCTGCTCGCCGCCGTGCCAGTGCCAGACCCGACCCGCCGCGACCACGCCACCGAACGCGACGACAGCGAAGTCCCCAGCCCGCTGCGCCGCCCGGACGACCTGCCCAACGTCGCCCCCCTGGTCCGCGTCGGCGCCGACCACTACGTCGCCCGCCACCGTGTCGGCGGCCTCTATTAAGTCAGAGTTTTTGCATGAAATATTGTTATATCGTAACAAAATGGCCACAAAAACACCCAACCTCTCAACCCCGTTTTAACGGCCACCAAGAATCCGGAACCGGCCCCGGTGACCAGGACTTAAACTTTACCGCCCGAGGCTTCGGCACACGCGGCACACGCGCCTTCCGCACCCGCACCACCACCGGCCCCACGACCACGCCCAACATCCGCCCGAGAGGCCGCAACACCCGCACCACCCCAGGCACCGCCGCCAGCAACGCCACCATCTCCGGCGTATCCAACAGCGCCTGTAACTGGCTGCCGTAGCCCGCCGCCTCCCAGCCCAGCGCCTTCACCAGCCAAGCCTTGCCCGCCGGCAACCGCAGCCGAGGCACCGAAGCCACAGGCTCGCGCTTCGCCCGCACCACCGGCACCGCAGCCACCACCCGCACCCGCCCCATCCGCCGCAC
>CAITOL010000145.1 GCA_903893975.1 uncultured Rhodospirillales bacterium
CTGCACCACCCGGCCATTGTCGCGGAAGCCGATTTCAACGCCCGCGTCGACTTCCGCACCGCCGATATGAACGCCATCCCAGACGATCTGCGCGGCTTTGACGCCTGCTGGTCGTCCTGCTGCTTTGAACATCTCGGCTCCATCGCGCACGGCTTGGATTTCGTCGAGAACAGCCTGCAAACCCTTCGCCCCGGCGGTATCGCCGTGCACACGACCGAGTTTAACCTCGACTCGAACGACGCCACGGTGGAAACCGCCGGCCTGTCGCTGTTCCGTAAGCGGGATTTTGAGGCGCTGATCGCCCGCCTGATCGCCAAAGGGCACGAAGTCTGGCCGCTCAACACCCATCCCGGCTATGATGAGGTCGATCAAATCGTCGATCTGCCCCCCTATCAGCGCGCGTTGCCGCATCTCAAGATCGTCGTCTATGAGACGACGGTGACCTCCATCGGGCTGGTGGTGCGTCGCGCCCCGTAGCGACTATCTCGCAACACTCAGGTCGGAATATTGATGCGCTCGCTGCTGGCGACTGTGATGCTTGGGCTTGGTCTGGTGTCGGCACTGCCGGCCCAGGCGCAGAAATCCGCCGATACGTTGCGCGTCGCCTGGCGCGACCGCATTGCCGATGTGGACCCGTTTTACAACACCCTGCGCACCGGGCTGGTGCTGTCCCAGCAGGTGTGGGACGGGCTGGTGTTCCGCGACCCGGCGACCAACGCGCTCAAGCCGCTGCTGGCTACCGCCTGGCGCTGGGTGGACGCGACGACGCTGGAATTTACCCTGCGCCCGAACGTCACCTTCCATAACGGCGACAAATTCACCGCCGCCGATGTCGTCTACACCGTCGGCGTTGTCACCGACCCGCAATCGGGCATTGCCGTGCCGAGCCAGTTCGATTGGCTCGCCGGCGCCGAAGCGGTGGACCCGCTGACGGTGCGGCTGAAGCTCTGGCGGCCGTTCCCGGCGGCGCTGGACTACCTCGCCGCGGTGCTGCCGATTTATCCGCAAGCCTATCGCAGCCGGCTCGGCCATGCCGGCTTCAGCCGCGCCCCGATCGGCACCGGCCCGTATCGGGTGGTGCGGCAGGACCCGCAGGGCCAGATCGAGCTGGAACGCAACGCCAGCTATTACGACGGCGGCGGCAAAGGTCGCGCCAGCATCGGCCATGTCAGCATCCTACAGGTTGCGGACGCGACGGCCGAGATCGACGCGCTGCTGGGCGGGCAGGCGGACTGGATCTGGCAGTTCAACCCAGAACTTTACGACGCCATCGCGCGCGAAGCGGCGGTGACCGCGCAGCGGCAGGATTCGCTGCGCATCGCGCAAATGACCTTCAACGTCGCCCGCGGCCCGGCCGGCAGCCCGCTGACCGATTTGCGGGTGCGCCAGGCGATCAGCCACGCCATCAACCGCCAGGCCTTCATCCGCCAGTTCAGCCGCAACCCGGCAAAAGTGCCGGACGTGCCCTGCGCCCTGGCGCAGTTCGGCTGCGACCCGACAGCGGCCAAGCACTACGACTACGATCCCGATAAAGCCCGTGGCCTGCTCGCCGCTGCCGGCTTCGCCAAGGGCTTCGATGTCGATGTGGTCTCCACCGGCATCTCGCTCGCCTGGGGCACCGCGATTCAGGACGATCTGATGGCCGTCGGCATCCGCGCCCGCATCGTCAACCTGCCGCCCGATGCCGCTTTGGCCCGGATGGAAGCCGGCGATCTCGGCCTGTTCCTGTCGGCGTTCGGCGCATCCTCCATCGCCGATGTGGCCGCCACATTGCCGTATTTCTTCGGCGGCGGCCCGGACGACATGGCCCGCGACGCGCTGGTGGAAGCCGCGATCCACGAGGGCGGCGCCACCCCAGACCCGCAAGCGCGCAAACTCGCGTATGCCCGCGCCCTGCGCCGCATTTCGGAACAAGCCTACACCCTGCCGCTGGCGACGCTGCAAACCGTCTACGGTGTGGCGCGCAATCTGGATTTCAAACCCTATCCAGATGAAATGCCAAGGTTTTTCTGGATGAAGTGGAAATAAAGGCGGGCTAAACCAAGGTCGCCTGCGCTGTTGGCGGCGGGGCGTCGGCGACCGCCAGCGTTTCCAACGGCACCGCACCGCAGTCCAGCAAAAACGCCGCCACCTGATCCAGCTCCGCCGGGTCCCGCGTGCGGTCCCGCGCATCGCCACGCGGCACCCAGATCACCGTTTCATACCGCGCGCGGGTCAGCAGCACGCGATAGGTGTTCATCCGGTTGGCAATCGCCTCCGCGCCACCTGGGACAGTCCATTTGCTGCCGCTGAAATTGCGCACGCGCCAGCCCTGGCGCCGCACCAGGTCGCCGCCCCAGCACAGCCCCACCAGATCCAGTTCCAGGCCCTGGCAGGCGAATTGCGTGGCGACGGTCTCCAGCGCGTCGGACGCACGCACGTCCGGCCAACGATCGAGAAACCAGTTCGCCACCGCCCCAGCATCCATATGCGGCACCTCAACCCCCAGCCCGTCGGCGCGCAGCCGCTTCGCCCCGGAACTGGCGACCAGCCCGGCCCGGCGCAAACCACGGGCCTGCTGACGCAAATAGTGGCGCATCGCGTCGAGGTCGCGGGTGAGGACGAAGGGCAGGCGCATCCCGGTCTCGGCAATCCGCCGCGCCCCGACTGCGTCCGACCGCAGGACATGGTCAACCCAGGCGGCGGCGCCGGGGTTGCGCACGCTGCGAACCGGCACGCTGAGGTGCAATGCCACGTCGTGGTCGGTGTTGGGCAACGCCGCCAGCCGCTGGCGCGGGTCCGGTGCCTCGCTCAGCCCTGGTGGGGCGTAGATATGCCAGTCCGGGCGGTCGCGCAGCGCGTTCGACCATTCTGCCAACCCGCCCTCGCCAGTATGGATTTCCTGGCCACCGCCGATCAGGCAGACCACCGTCGACCAGTCGCCATGCCGGGCCATGATGTCGAGAATATGGGCCGGTTCGGATGCCGTCAGTTGCACCGGGCGGGTTTTCGTGGCCCGCACGGCGTAGTCGCCGGACCAGCAACGCTGGGCCTCATCCACCACGATCACGTGTTCGGCCGGCGTTTCCAACGGATGCGATACATAATGGTCACGCATATGCGGCAAGGCTTGGATGGTGCTGCGCGTTTCGCGGCGTGCCGCGCCGATCTGCCGGCTGCGATTTCGGCTGGCATCGCGCGCCAAGGCTTCCCGTAACACCAGCACCAAGGTCGGGTTACCGGTCAGAAACGTCGCGCCGCTGCGCCCGGCGGTGCCAAAAACCGCGTTCAGCCCACACAGGGTTTTGCCTGCGCCGGGAATGCCGGTGACAAATATAATCGTGTGGCGCCGCTCGGCTTCAGCGGCGCGAATGGCGCCCAGAATGGCGTCCGTCGTCACCGTCAGGTTGTGCACATCGGCGCGGGCGGCGACGATATCGGACACATCGTGGCGCAGATACAGCGTGCGCGCCGCCTCGATAATGCCGGGGACGGGCTGATAGCGCGCATCGGCCCACCGGTCCGGCGTCTGCGGCGGCACGGGCGGGAGCCGCGCCGCCAGCGCCCGCAAAACCTGCCCCAGCGTTGCCGCTGAGGCATCGATCACAGTTGCGGCCACCCCCGGCAGCAGCAGCGGCCAGGCGGCAGGGCCGGGCGTGGCATGCGTCGCCACCAGGACTGGGATGATCGGATGCGCCCGACAGGCGGCATGGAAGTCCTGCAAATCGAGCGCGTAGTCTTCAACCTGCTGCCGGTCGGCGGTCAGCAATTGGGCGGCGTCGGTCTTGAACTCGAGTACGACAACAGCGCGTGGCATGATCAGCAGCGCGTCGATGCGCCGACCCAGCCGTCGCATCGGAAATTCGAGGATCAACTGCCAGTCGGTCGCATCGGGCCAGCCGGCCAAGGCCGCCGCAAGGACGGTGATGCTCTGTTCCCATGCGCGGATCTGGGTGCGTTCGCTGCCCCGGAACTGCTGCATGTCTTCATAGGCGAGCTGCTGGACCAGGGCTTGCCGGTCGGCGGCCAGAAAGGCGCCGACCGGCAGGGAGATCATACCCGCTCGATCAAAGCCGCAATGCCCTGGCCGACGCCGATGCACATCGTGACAATCGCCCGCTTCTGTCCGCGCAGTTCCAGCGCGCTCACCGCCGTCATCGCCAGCCGGGCGCCGGACATGCCGAGCGGATGGCCGAGCGCGATGGCGCCGCCATGCGGGTTCACCTGCTCGGCATCATCGGCCAGCCCAAGCGCGCGGGTGACCGCCAGCCCCTGGCTGGCAAAGGCTTCGTTCAGCTCGATCACGTCGATATCGCCGATGCGCAGGCCCAGCCGGGCCAGCAGCTTCTGCACCGCCGGCGCCGGGCCGAAGCCCATGATCCGCGGCGGCACGCCTGCGGTGGCCATGCCGACCACGCGGGCGCGCGGTGTCAGGCCGTGGCGCTTGATGCCGGCCTCACTGGCCAGAATCAAGGCCGCAGCGCCATCGTTTACTCCGGATGCGTTGCCGGCGGTGACGGTGCCGGGGTTGCGGAACGGCGTCTTCAGCTTGGCCAGGCCTTCCAGCGTGGTATCGGCGCGCGGATGCTCGTCGGTGTCGATCACCACATCGCCCTTGCGGGTTTTGAGCGTCAGCGGCGAAATCTCGCGCGCGAAGAAGCCGGATGCCTGGGCGGCGGCGCATTTCTGCTGGCTGCGGAAGGCGAATTTGTCCTGGTCTTCGCGGGAAATCTGGAATTCTTCCGCCACGTTCTCGCCGGTTTCCGGCATCGAGTCGGTGCCATAGGTGCTTTGCATCAGCTTGTTGACGAAGCGCCAGCCGATGGTGGTGTCGTAGATATCCGCGCTGCGCGAAAACGCCTCGGTGGCCTTGCCCATCACGAACGGCGCGCGGGTCATGCTTTCCACCCCGCCGGCCAGCATCAGATCGGCCTCGCCCGCGCGAATGGCGCGCGATGCGGTGCCGACCGCATCCAGGCCGGAGCCGCATAGCCGGTTAACGGTGCCGCCCGGAACCTCGGTCGGGAAGCCGGCCAGCAAGGTGGCCATCCGGGCGACGTTGCGGTTGTCTTCCCCCGCCTGGTTGGCGCAGCCGAGGTAGCAATCATCCAGCGCCGCCCAATCCACCTGCGGATTGCGCTCCCGCAGCACCCGCAGCGGGTGGGCGGCGAGGTCGTCGGTGCGCACGTCCTTCAATGCGCCGGCATAGCGGCCGATCGGGGTGCGGGTAAAATCGCAGATGAAAGCATCGGACATGGCGGCGGGCTCCGTGTTGGCGTTTCCTGTCGCCAAACTACGGTGCCCGCCCCCGGTCGACAAGCGTTGCCGGCTTAGAACGGCAGCACCGCGTCCATCACCTGCTGGCCCCAGCGCGGGGTTTGCACATCGGTCAACTGGCCGCGCCCGCCATAGGCAATCCGCGCTTCGGCCATCCGGTCGTGCTGTACCGTGTTGTCGCTGGCGATATCCTGCGGGCGGATCACGCCGCTGACGGCGAGTTCGCGCAATTCGGAATTCACCCGCACTTCCTGCTTGGCCGCCACGACCAGATTGCCGTTCGGCAGCACCTGGGTAATCACCCCCGCCAGCCGCAGCGTCACCGCTTCGTTGCGCTTCACTTCGCCGGTGCCAACATTGCCATTGGCGCTGGTCGCGCTGACCAGGCTGGAGGCGGTGGCGCCGGCGAACAGATGCGGCACCGCCGCTTCCAGCCCGAGCATATTGGGCAGACCCATCGATTCGTTGCTGGTTCGCGTCGCCGTGGTGCCGTTTTTCACGTCCGCCGTGTCGGTAATGTTCACCAGAACCGTCAGAATGTCGCCGACCGCTGCCGCGCGCTGGTCCTTGAAGAAGGCGCGGCTGCCGTTGCGCCACAACGTGCCAGCCTGCGGCGCGGCCACTTGCAGCACCGGCATCGGCATGGTGAGCGGCCGATAGTTCACATCTTTGGTCGGATCGGAAATCTGGCTCATCTCCGGCGGCCGGCCGATCTCGGACAGCCGGGTCATGTTGCCGCAGGCGCCCAGCCCGACCGGCAGCAGCAGGGTCAAAGCCAGCCGCTTCATCGTGGTGGTGTTGGTCATCGTATGGTCACTCCATTGCTAAGGCTGCTGACCCGGGTTCCCCCTGGCGGCACAATCGGGGTGCTTTCCGGCACCACCCGTACCCGGCCATTGCCAATCACTTCCGCTTCCACCACCGCGCGGGAGGTGGGGTTCAAAACACTGATCCGTTCACCCAGCGCGCCCGGTTCCATCGCCTGTCCATTGGCCAGCAATGTCAGACTGCCGATGATCAACTGCATCGACACCCGCATGCCCTTGGTGATCAGCATGGGCTTGCCCAGATCGGCCAAAGCCAGTGTCTGCCCCGCCAGCAAGGTGCGCCGCACGGCTTGGCCAATGGCTTGGTCGGGCAGCCGCACGACCTCATTGCGCACGCTGGAGGCGCGCACGTGGATGGTTTGCAGATCCCCAGGCAGGATGACCGCGCCGGGCAGCAGGCGGTGCGACAGCGCCGGCAGATCCACCATCTCCGTCACCGTACCCGCCACGCGCAGGCGTTGGGTGGGAATACCGGCGCCGGAGATCAAGACCGAGGCGGTGAACTTGCCACCGTCGCTGCCGCCGCCCTGATAGTCCAGCTGCTCAACCGCAACCTCGGCCTTCGCCTCGGCCGGGATCAGCGGTGTGACCAGGCCGGGGATATCCAGGTCGGCATCCTCGGGGGCGCCAACGCCGATCAGCGCCGCCCGCAGCGGGCCGGTCAGCTCCTCGCGGCCCAACATGCGGCCCGGCCGCTCCAGCACCACACGGTCGCCCGCGGAATTCGGCCGCCAATCCACCCCGAACTGCCGCGCGATGGCGGCAAGCTGGGCGGCTTCCACCACAATCCGTCCGCCCGGGGCCGGGCTCGGCCCAAGCACCCGGTCATCGTTGCCGGGCATATCGTCGAACAAGTCCGACAGTTTGACGGTGTTGCCGGTCAGCGTGCCCATCGGGCGCAAAATCGCCGCCTGGACCTGACTCGTGGTGCAAAGCAGCAGTAGACCGAGCTTAATCGCGTATCGCATCGTGCAGCTCCTGCAAGAAGGCAAAAAGTTAAGACCCGTCGCGGTTAACGCAGGTTCGTCAGCGTCGACAGCATCTGGTCGGACGTGGTGATGACCTTGCTGTTCATTTCGTAGGCGCGCTGGGCGGTGATCAAGTTGGTGATCTCGCTCACCACGTTCACGTTCGAGGTTTCGATGAACCCTTGCAGCACCGACCCGAAGCCGGGGGATGCCGGCACACCGGTCACCGGATTACCGCTGGCGGCACTTTGCAGAAACAGGTTGTCGCCCTGGGCGTCGAGCCCTGCTTCGTTCGGAAACGTGGCGAGTTGCAACTGACCGACCGTGGTGGGGGCGGTTTGCCCGTCGATCGTAGCCTGCACCTGGCCGGAGGTATTGATCGTGACGCTGGTGGCATTGGCCGGAATGGTGATGCCTGGCTGCACCACCAGCCCATCAGCGGTGACAATCTCGCCCTGGGGCGACAGTGACAGCGTGCCATCACGGGTATAAGCGGTCTCGCCGCTCGGCAATGTCACCTGCAGATACCCGTTGCCGCGAATGGCGAGATCCAGCGAGTTCGAGGTTTGTTGCAGGTTGCCCTGCTCACTAATCCGATAGATCGCCGCCGTTTTCACGCCCAAGCCAACTTGTGCCCCCGCCGGCACCACGGATCCGGTATCGCTGGAGTTGGAGCCCACGCGCCGCAGGTTCTGATAGATCAGGTCTTGAAATTCCGCCCGCCGACGCTTGAAGCCGGTGGTGGTCATGTTGGCGATGTTGTTGGAGATCACTTCCACATTGGTGGACTGGGCCTGCATGCCGGTTCCGGCGATATCGAGCGCGCGCATGGATTAATTCCTGGTCTGGGTCAGTTTGTCGATGGCGCTTTGCTGACGATCAGCCTCGGCCTGCACCAACTGCGTGGTAAATTGGAATTCGCGCATGTCGTTCATCATGCGGGTCAGTTCGAGCGTGGGCTGAATGTTGCTGCCCTCAATCGCCCCTTGCACCAGTTTGGGGCTGGCGACGGCCGCGGTCGCCCCGTTGACCGAGAAAAGCTGGCCGCCTTCCGCCTGCAGGCCCTGAGGATTGGTCGGCGTCACAACCCCAATTTTACCCACGACGCCGTTGCTGCTGCTGATCGCCCCGCCGGCGGAAATCGTCAGATCGGTATCGGTTGGCGCCAGTTGCAGCTTGCGGCCATTGCTGTCCAGCAGGGCATTGCCGTTCATATCCACAATGTTGCCGCTGGCGTTCAGGGTGAAATTTCCCGCCCGGGTCAGCCGCACCCCGTTCGGGGTTTGCACGCTGAAATAGCCGTCACCGCCAATGGCCAGGTCCAACGGGTTGCCAGTGTGCTGCAACGGCCCGGTCTGGCTGTCACGATAGGTTGCACGATCCTGGGTGAAGGCCAGCGTGCTGCCCGGCGCGCCGCCCGGCGTTTTCACCAACCAATCGCTGAACACCAGGCGCTCGGCATGAAAGCCAGGCGTTGCGGCATTGGCCAGATTGGTGGCGGTCACGTCGGTGGCGCGTTGCTGTGCGACCAGGCGGGACAGCGCGATGCTGGTAATGTTGTCCATCGAAAGCTCCGTCAGACCGGCGGGTTGGCCGGTGCAACGATGGTATGCATGTTCCGTGCCAACGCAAAACTGGCGGATTTCCGCGCGATGCCCTGGCCGCCGCCCGGCAGGCTTTGCCGGGTGGGCCCACCCGCACCCGGCACAAAGCGCCGCTTCAGAGAATGTTAATGGCACCACGCGATAGTGCTCATGGGGCGCAAGACGCGGAACCCCAGCAACGGAGTGGTTATGAGCAAGGCGACCAGCGAAACCTCGGCGGACGGTACGGCAGACACGAAGCCGGCCGGCGGCAAGAAGAAGTTGATCCTGATTGCGGTACCCGTTCTGCTGCTCGGCGTGGGCGCCGGGCTGTGGTTCTCCGGCATTCTGCCCAATCTGCTGGGAATGGGTGGTCATAAAACCGAAGCCGCTGGCGAACATGCAGCCCCGGCGCATGGCGCCAAGGAAGCCAAGGACGGTAAAGACACCAAGGAAGCGAAGGACCCGCACGGCAAACCGTCTGAAACCGCTGGCGCCCCCGGCGTCTTCTTCGAACTGCCCGATGTGATTGCCAACCTCAATACCCCGTCGCGTCGCATTGTCTATGTGAAGTTGAAGCCACGACTCGAACTGGCCAAAGCCGAAGACGAGGCGGCGGTGCGCGCCGCGCTGCCCCGCCTGATGGATTTGTTCCAGACCTATTTGCGGGAAATGCGCCCAGAAGAACTGCACGGCAGCACCGGAACCTACCGGCTGCGGGAGGCGCTGCTGGCCCGCGCCAATGTCGCCGTTGCCCCGGCGAAAATCGTCGATGTTCTGTTTGCGGAAATGATCATCCAATGAGCGACACAGCCAACCAACAGGATCTATCGGACGAAGATCTGGCCGCGGCCTGGGGCGCGGAAACCGACGCCGCCGATGGCTTGCCGGTGCAGGCCGAACGGGTGCTGAACCAGGCCGAGATCGACAGCCTGCTCGGCTTCGATGATGGCCCGGCCGGCGGCGAACATCGCAGTGGTATGCAGCGGATTATCAGCTCCGGTCTGGTGTCCTACGAACGCTTGCCGATGCTGGAGATCGTCTTCGATCGCCTGGTACGCATCATGTCCACCAGTCTGCGGAATTTCACCTCCGACAACGTCGAAGTGGGCATCGACAATATTATCTCGTTGCGCTTTGGCGATTACCTGAACTCCATCCCGCTGCCGGCCATGCTCGCGGTGTTCAAGGCGGAGGAATGGGACAATTACGGCCTGATGGTCGTGGACAGCGCGATGATCTACTCGATCGTCGACGTGCTGCTCGGCGGCCGTCGCGGCACCGCGGCCATGCGTATCGAAGGCCGGCCGTACACCACCATCGAACGCACGCTGGTGGAACGGCTGATCATGGTGGTGCTGCAAGATCTTTCGGTCGGCTTTGACCCGCTTTGTCCGGTGACCTTCCGCTTTGAACGGCTGGAAGTGAACCCGCGCTTCGCCACCATCAGCCGGCTGTCCAATGCGGCGATTCTGGCGCGGATGCGCGTCGATATGGAAGACCGTGGCGGCCGGCTTGAACTTTTGCTGCCGTACGCCACGCTCGAACCAGTGCGCGAATTGCTGCTCCAGCAGTTCATGGGGGAAAAATTCGGCCGCGATTCGATCTGGGAAACCCATCTCGCCGAAGAACTCTGGAATACCGAGATCGACCTGGAAGTGGTGCTCGATGAGCAGACCATGAAGCTGTCGGAAATGATTGCCCTCAAGCCCGGTAGCCAGATCGTTCTCAGCGGTGGGGTCGGGTCCACCGTGCAACTGCGTTGCGGCACCACGCCGTTGTTCGAAGGCCGGGTTGGCCGGCGCAAGAACCGCGTCGCCGTGCGAATCGAGCGCGAATTGCCCCGCCCGGCGCCGAGCGACCGATGAGACGGGACCAAATATCGATGCCGCCGAGCGCCGCATTGAACGAAATGTTTACCGCTTGGTCCGACACTGGCGCTACGGCGCGATGCCGCACCGGTGGGGTGTGAGGGGACATGGAATGGCTGTTGGAAATCGTTCTGGTGCTCATGCTGGCAACCACGATCTTTCACGCGTTTCGGCTGGAACGCGCGCTCGGCGTTTTGAAACGCGATCGAGCGGCGTTGGAGATTTTGGTGAGCGGCTTTAACCAGTCCACCCGCGCGGCCGAGCAGGGCATCGAGCGTCTGCACGAAGCGGCCGATGGCGCTGGTCGGCAGGTGGATCGGCAGATCACCGCCGCCAATCGGCTGAAGGACGATCTGCAATTCCTGATCGATCGGGGGGAGCGGGTGGCGGATCGGCTGGAAGCGCAGCTGCGAACCGCCCGCCCGCTGGATACGCCACGCGTGCCGATGGCCGTTGAATCCATCCCAGCACCGGTCGAAGAGGCCGCGCCCCCGGCGCGCCTGCAAAGCCAGGCCGAACGCGATCTGATGAAAGCCCTGAGGTTGGCCCGCGCATGATCCCGATCCGTATCCCGACCCCCCGCATGTTGCCGCTGACCATGATCGTCATGGTGGTGCTGCTGGTGCTGAAAGCCGCCGGCCTGGTCCGCGCCGCCACTCCGGCACCCGAAGCTCCCCCGCCACCGGCCGCAGCGGCCCCCACCGCGCCCCCGGTCGCGGCCAAGCCCGCGCCACCCGCGGCCCCCGCGCCGGCGGCCACAACGCCTGCGACCCCGACGCCTGCGACCCCAACGCCTGCGACGGTTGCACCAGCCCCCGCCGCCAGCAGGGTCCCTGAAGCGTCAAGCGCCGAGCGTGCCCTGCTGTTGGATTTGCGCCACCGCCGCGCCGAACTCGATGCCCGCGACGCCACCCTCGCCTCGCGTGAGGCCGTGTTGGCCGCGACCGAGAAGCGATTGACGACACGGCTGGAGGAACTCGGCGGGCTGCAAACCCGGCTGGAAGCCATGGAGAAAGCGCGGAAGTCGCGTGACGACCAGAATTGGCAAGGTCTGGTTAAACTCTATGAGCAAATGAAGCCGCGCGATGCCGCGACAATTTTCAACGATCTCGACAAGCCGGTGCTGCTGGCGGTGCTGGATCGGATGAAGGAAGCCAAAGCCGCCGCCGTGCTGGCGGCCATGGCGCCCGAACGGGCCCGCCAAGCCACCGCTGACCTCGCGCGGCTCCGCACCCAAAGCAACACCCCAGCGCCGACTGGCGGTTAACGCCCGCTTGAATGGAAGGACTTAATATGCCGATCGATAAGTCGATGAATGTGCTGATCGTGGACGACTATAAAACCATGCTGCGCATCATCCGCAATCTGCTGAAGCAGATTGACTTCAACAATGTCGAGGAAGCCACTGACGGTGTTGATGCGCTGGCCAAACTGCGCAGCAACAATTTCGGTCTGGTCATCAGCGATTGGAACATGGCGCCGATGACCGGCCTGCAACTGCTGCAGGAAGTGCGCGCGGACGCAAGGCTGAAAGCCACGCCGTTCATCATGATCACCGCCGAAAGCAAAACCGAAAACGTCGTCGCCGCCAAAGCCGCCGGCGTGTCGAACTACATCGTCAAGCCGTTCAATGCCGAGACATTGCGCGACAAAATCGAAAAGGTGCTTGGTCATGGCTGATGGCATGAATAGCTTTGTCGACCGCTCCCCCTTACCGGAGCGGCTGGCCGAAATCCGCGCCCGCCACCCCTCCGCCGAACCGGACGCGATTGCCGAGGTGGTGCGCGCCGTACTCTGCACCATGAAGGGCGATTTGTCCGGCACCGACACCTCGCTGCTGACTGAGGTCGAGGAACTCGGCCGCACCATCGCCCGTGCCAAGGCAGAGATCGCGGCACTGAAGGTCGATGACATCAGCGCCGCCCATATTCCGTCCGCGACCGACGAGCTTGATGCCATCGTCGCCCACACCGCCGCCGCCACCGAGTCGATTCTGGAAACCTGCGAAACGTTGGACCAACTCGGCTCCGAGTTGGGCAGCAAGGCCGGTGCCGCCCTACAGGACGCGACCACCAAAATCTACGAGGCATGCAGCTTCCAGGATATCACCGGCCAGCGCATCACCAAAGTCGTGGCAACCTTGAAAACCATCGACGCCAAAGTGGCCCAGATCGTTGCCGCGTTCAGCGGCCGCCTGCCCGAAGGCGGGGTGACCGAGCTGCCGCCGGATGCCGCCCTGGAAAACGGGCCGCAGCTGCCCGGCCAGGCGATGGACCAGAGCGATATCGATAAACTGCTGGCTAGCTTCGACTGATGTTGACCTGGCGCGTCGCTTTGGTGGCAGGGCTGCTGGCCGCCGTGCCGGCATTTGCCCAAGCCCCCGCGATCGTGGCGCGTTCGGGGGACCACCCCGGCTTCGGCCGGATTGTGTTCGATCTCCCGACCGGCGTTACCGCCAGCGCCACGCAGGATGGCAAACAAGCCTCGGTCAAACTGGTCGGCGCCGGCGGCATTAATTTCGGCCCCTTGCCGCATAATGTCCTGGCACTCGTCCCGGTATCCGGCGGGGCCGAAATCGCCCTGGCCGAGGGGGTGCAACTCCGCCAGAGCCGTATTGGCGGCAAATTGGTGCTGGACTTCGTCGATCCCGCCAAGCCGTCCGCCCAACCCGCAGCCCCTACGCCCACGCGTACTCCTGCCGCCAAGCCAACCATCATCGTGCACGTCCCCGGCCCGGACGCCCTGGCGCGCCAACGCGAGACGATCGCGGTTGCGGCCCAACCATCCGCGCCGGAGCCCGTGGCTCCACCGCGCCCCATACTGGCCGAGGCCCCCCCCGCCATGGCCGAGGCTCCTGCGGCCCCCCCGGCCGGGAAGCCTGCCGAGCCCGCCGTCATGGCCCTCGTTGCCCAACCCACACCGCCGCCGGCCACAACCATCCGGGCCGGCGCCGGCCGCACCATCACCCTGCCGTTCGGCACCAACGTCGCCGCTGCCGCCTTCCGCCGCGGCGACGCAGCCTATGTGGTGTTCGACGAACGCCGCCCGATCGACCTGATGGCGCTGCACGACGATCCGGTCTTTGCCAGCGCCGCCGTGACCGTGCTGCCAGAGGCAACCGTGCTGCGGGTGCAACTGGCTGAGAAGGACCGCCTTCGTCTGGCCCCCAGCCGCGATGGCTGGTCGGTCGCCGTCGTTGCCGCCGACGCCGATGCCGCGCCCTTGCTCCCCATCGCCAGCCAACTGGAAAAAGGCCGCCTGCTGCTGACCGCAGAACAGCCCGGCCATGTCGTCTCGGTTCCGGACCCGCTGACCGGCGGGCTGATCCTGGTGGGCACCCAGTCGCGCATCGGCCAGGGCATCCCGCTCGAGCGCCAAGCGCCGCAATTCACCATGCTCGCCAGCTGGCAGGGCCTCGCCATCGTGCCGTTGGCCGATGCCGTGAGCCTGCGCCCGCTGGCCATCGGCTTCGTGCTCGACATGGACGGCGACCGCAAACTCGCGCTGTCCGACGCGACGCCGCAAGGCATCGCCGAAACCGCGGCCCAAAGTTTCAGCCGCCGCTACGACTTTCCCGCCTTGCCGATCGACGCTTTGCGCCGCCGCGCCCAATCCGCCATTGCCGCCGCCGCGGCCGCCCCGGTGCAAGACCGTGGCCCCCGCCGGCTGGAGGCCGCCCAGGCCATGCTTTCCCTCGGCCTGGATGCCGAAGCCCTGGCGCTGCTCAACCTGGTCGCCACTGATGATGCCCGCCTGACCGATGACCCGAGCCGCATCGGCCTGGCCGCCATTGCCGCCATGCTGTCCGGCCGACCTGCGGAAGCCACTGGTATCGACGATCCGCGCCTCGATGGCACCGACGAAATCAGCCTCTGGCGCGCCGTTCGCCAAGCCCTGGTTCAGCAAGGCCAACGGCAATCTGCAGCCACCTTTGCCACCAACGCCCGGCTCGCGCTCGCTTACCCCGAACCGCTGCGCGCCCGCTTGATGCCGCTGATCGCCGAAACAATGGCCCTGGGGGGTGAGGCCGCCACCGCCACCGTGCTGACCAAAACCAACCTCAATAACAACGGCCTGGATTTCGCCCGCGCCCTGCTCGCCGCCGGCATCCCGGATCAGCAGGACCGCGCCCTGCAAATCCTCGACCGACTGAGCCAAAGCAGCGACCGCAGCCTGCGCAACCGCGCCGCCTTGCGCGCGATCGAACTCCGCCTCGCCCGCCAGGCGCTCACCCCGGCCGAGGCGGCGGACGCAATGGATCCGGAGATCTATGCCTGGCGCGGCGATCAGCGCGAACTCGCCACCCGCCTGCGCGTCGCCGCCTTGCGCAGTGATGCCGGCCAACCCCGCAAGGCTCTGGCGCTGCTGCGCGAAACCGCGCCCATTTTTCCTGATGAGGCCGCCGCCATCCAGGCCCGCCTCGCCGCCACCTTCAAGCAGGCCCTCGCCGATGATGGCGCCCATCCGCTCCCCCCGCTCGACCTGATCGCCCTGGCGGAAGAGAATGCCGACCTTATTCCCGCGGGCGATGCCGGACGAGACATCGTGCTCCGCCTGTGCGACCGGCTTGCCATGCTGGACCTGCCGCAACGCGCCATCCCGCTGCTCAGCAAGCTGATTGAATCCACCCCGATCGGCCCAGCCCGGTCGGAACTCGGCGCCCAGCTCGCCGCCATGCAGATGGAAACCACGAGCCCGCAAGCCGCCCTGGCGTAATTGCTCACCCCACTCCTGCGATCGGCCCGGCGGGTAGCTTGGCCGCGAGCACGAAGCGAATGGTGTCCAATACCGAAGCGCGATTGGCTTTCGCGGTGCTGACGACGGAGCGGAAGGCGGCGTAGGTCTCGGCGC
>CAITOL010000146.1 GCA_903893975.1 uncultured Rhodospirillales bacterium
GCCGCCCAGAATGGCCAGCGGCTTCTTCGCCCCGGCCAGCATCGCCTGCATCCGCACAATCGCCGCCGGATCGGGATACGCCACCGCCACATCGGCCCGACCAATATCCTGCACCGTCACCAGCTTGGTCTGCATCTCCTCGGACAGCGCAATCACCACCGGACCAGGCCGGCCGGAAACCGCCACATCCACCGCATGCGCAATCAACTCCGGAATGCGCTCGGCATCGTCGATCTGCGTCACCCATTTCGCCAACGGCCCGAACATCCGGCGATAATCCACCTCCTGAAAGCTCTCGCGATCGGTCTCGGCGAACGGAATCTGGCCGACGAACAGCAGCATCGGCGTCGAGTCCTGAAACGCCACATGCACGCCAATGGCGCCATGGCACGCCCCCGGCCCGCGCGTCACAAACGCCGCCGCCGGCCGCCCGGTCAGCTTGCCATAGGCCTCGGCCATATTCACCGCCCCAGCCTCAAACCGGCACGTTACCAGCTTGGCCTGCTTGGACACCCCGTACAGCCCGTCGAGCACATCCAGATAGCTCTCGCCCGGCACGGCAAACACATGGTCGATCCCTTGCGCCACCAAGGCATCGGCCAAAACCCGGCCACCGGTGCGCGGCGCCAGGCGGGGGGACTTCGCTGCGGTCATAAACGCGACTCCGTTAATGTGCCCCAATCCTAAAGCCTCTGCGGTCAACTCGGAAATCACCGCCCCACTTTGCCTGCCCGGCCATCAATGGCATGATGGCCCCCTAGTCAGGAGAGCCGCGATGCGACCAATCTTCGTCTTCATCAAATGCGAGATGGGCCAGGCCTATCGCGTCGCGCAGGACGCGGCTGACAGCATCGAGGAGCTGTCGGAACTGCACTCCACCTCCGGCCAATACGACCTGCTGGGCAAATTCTACCTCGGCCCGGACCAGGATACCGGCCTGTTCGTCACCGAACGCGTGCAGTCCCTCCCCGGCGTCAAAGACACGCTCACCCTCATCACCTTCAACGCCTTCGTCGGCGGCCGCACCTAGCCAACGCCCCGCCGCCTCACGCGCAATCGGCCGCTTTCACGTTACAGGGCGGCCGCATTCGCGCTTATTTGCCCGTATTGCGGCATAAAAACTCACGTTTCGCAGCGCACCACCGGCGACAACCCATCGTTGCCACCCCGTTAACGCGCTTACGCCGCCCTTCCGAGATATCGTCAGAGAAATCCACCGCAATTATCTGAATTAAAACAATATTCCATCAACTGTTACAATACGGCGTATTTGTTTCTACTCGGAAATATTAATGATTTTTTGATGTAAAATACCCTCCAGTATTTGCGTTTCGCTGCGCTCGTTATGTATCGCGCCGTCAAAAAAACTTTCAATTTCAACGATTCCACCCTTTCCAATTTCTTACATTTACCGTTAACTTAGATTTACGAAACTCATTTCGGCAGCAAGATCAGGGAGATCATCCGATGCTTGCTTTTACGCGCATGGATGGATTGGTTCGCGAGCGTCTTCAGCAATGGCCCCAGCGCCCACCGGGCATCCGGGAAGCGCTGGACAAAGGCCGCTGGCTGCGCGGTCGCCCGGGCGACATGTCCGCCTCCTCGCACCCCTTTCTGAAACTGCCCGGCAGCAACCGCCTGCGCACCCTGCCCGACGGGCTCTGGCTCAATTTCGGCGGCACGGTGCTTGAACCGTTCGTCGATGTCTTCGCCGTCGAAGCCTGCTCCAGCTTCGCCAACATGCTCGACAAACGCTCCCGCTTCGCCCCCTCCACCCACTCCATGCTCGCCTTCTGCCCGGTGCCCTGGCTGCTCGCCCCGGTGGTGGAGCACGACCCAACCCCGCGCTGGAAAATGACCGGCGTGCTCCGCCACCCGCCCATCACCCCGCTGGTGCTACCGGTGCGCGACGTGCGCGTGCTCTACGCGCTAAAATCCCGCCAATACAAAGGCTTCATGGAAAGTCAGATCCCGCATCCGCATGAATATTTCATGCCTGTCGAACGCCTCACCGCCGCCAACGCAGCAGAGGACCCATCGATTCGGGCCCTTGTCGCCCGCGCCTCAACCAACGCCAACTTCCTCGGCGCCTAGTGCAATATCGCTTGAGGTTGCTTCAACCGAGCGATAAAATTGCACGATTAAACAAAGACCTAGATCATGATCGGGCTCCGATCCCGATGCAACCTCATACGATCATGCTCTAGATGAACCGCGCCGAAACCGCCAACGCCCCGGCCACATTGGCCGCCCAGATCGCCGCCCCCTCCGCCGCCCGCGCCTGGCCGGCCAAAACCACCGGCTGACCGACGAATAACGGGCTGATATTGCGAATTTCCAACCCGGACGGCACCCGCCCATAGTGGCGGATCGCCGCCTCCACCAACAGCAACGCCGTCAACCCGCCATTCATCACCAGGCCGGGATAGCCCTCCTCAGCCCGCACATAATCGGCGTCATAATGGATGCGGTGCGTGTTGTAGGTCACGCTGGAATAGCGGAACAGCAGCGTCGGGTCCGGCGTCACCGTCTCGGCCCACACGCCCCCTTCCGGCACCGGCGTCGGCCCTGCGGCGGCGGCGCCCGGCGTGGCGGCGGCGCGATAGACTGCGGCGCGACAATCTGCGTGAGAACGCGCGACAATCAAGGTGAGAAAGTCTTTTGACGCTTGCGGCGTAGGGAGGGCGTAGCCCGACCGGAGGCGCAAGCGTCAGCAGATTTGGCTTGGGCTCCTGCGAGGAGCGCGGGTCGTCTGTTGATCGTGACCGGCTGGAGGA
>CAITOL010000147.1 GCA_903893975.1 uncultured Rhodospirillales bacterium
AATAATAATGTCGTGCAGGCGTTGATTGATGCAATGTAGAAGCAGACGACGGCGGCGATTTAGGGGAGGGGAAGGGTGTTATTTTTGTGAACAAAAAGAACGTCTTTCCGTGCTTGCCGTTGGCGTAATCTCACCGGTGAGAGTACGCCAACGGCAAGGTTAGTTGAAAGTTTTTGTGTCCCTTTTTTCAAAAAGGGACCGCTTCCTTCTCCTGAAACACATAACTCCCAATGATCCGCTTCGCCTCCGCCAGCACCCGCGCCCGCGCCGGCAGGTCTGGCTGTTCGAAGGCGAAGGCCAGCAGCCGGTCCCCCACTTCGGTGGCGATGCGCAGGCGCCAGCCGAAATTGGCGTCAGGCGTAAGGCCGAAGGCTTCGACCAGGAATTCCCGCACCATTTCCGCCACTTGCCCTGATCCGGCTTCGGCATCGCTTGTGGTGCGGCTGATGGCGCGGCCGCCGCCGGGGGCGCCGTAGGCGACGGTGCGGAAATCCGGATTGGCGTCGAGATAGGCGACGAAGGCATCCAGCACCTGGCCGAGGAAGGCGCTGGGATCGGCGGGGAAGGCCAGCATCAGCGCGCTGCCCAAGGCGGTCTGGAACAGTTCCATGTGCCGCAGGGCGATGGCGTCCACGATGGCCTGCTTATCCGGGAAAAACCGGTAGAGCGCGCCGACCGACAGCCCGGCTTCGGCGGCGATGCTGGCGGTGGTCAGCGTATCGACCGGCACGCCGCGCGCCAGCAACGCGGCCGCCGCGCCCAACACGCGCTGCACGGTTTCCTGGCTACGGCCTTGCACCGGGGCGCGGCGGCCACGTGCGTCCTGGACGGGGGCATCACTCATATGCGGCGGGCATTCCCAATAGTGGTTGACTTCGCCCAGGCTTATACGCAAAAGGCGAACGCGACGTCGAGTTCGTGTTTTAGCCGGAGATGAGCATCATGGGTATCCCCCTGCACCAGGCCCTGCGCGTTGGCGCCTATGTGGTGAAGCAGCATTTGCTGGGCCGCAAGCGCTATCCGCTGGTGTTGATGCTGGAGCCGTTGTTCCGCTGCAATCTGGCCTGCGCCGGCTGCGGCAAGATCGACTATCCGGCGGAAATTCTGAACCAGCGCCTGTCGGTGGCGGAATGCCTGGAGGCGGTGGACGAATGCGGCGCGCCGGTGGTGGTGATCGCCGGCGGTGAGCCGCTGCTGCACAAGGAAATCGACCAGGTGGTGCAGGGCATCATCGCGCGCGGCAAATACGTGATTGTGTGCACCAACGCGCTGCTGCTGGAAAAGAAGATGCATCTGTTCCAGCCGAACCAGTTCTTCAGCTGGTCGGTGCATCTGGATGGCAACCAGCAGGACCATGACCGGTCGGTGTGCCAGGACGGCGTGTACGACCGTGCGGTGGCGGCGATTGGCAAGGCCAAGGCTGCAGGGTTCCGCACCATCATCAACGCCACCTTGTTCAACAATGCCGACCCGGAACAGATGGCGGATTTCTTCGACGACGTGATGGCGATGGGCGTGGACGGGATCAGCGTTTCCCCCGGCTATGCCTATGAACGCGCGCCGGACCAGCAGCACTTCCTGAACCGGCTGACCACCAAGGAACTGTTCCGCAATATCTTCGCGCGCGAAAAGGCCAAGACCAAGGCCAACCCGAAGCGCAAGAAGTGGCAGTTCAACCAGTCCAGCCTGTTCCTGGATTTCCTCGCCGGCAACCAGACCTATCACTGCACGCCCTGGGGCAACCCGACGCGCACGTATTTCGGCTGGCAGCGGCCGTGCTACCTGTTGGGCGAAGGCTATGCCAAGACCTTCAAGGAGCTGATGGAAACCACGGATTGGGACAAATACGGCACCGGCAATTACGAGAAATGCGCCGACTGCATGGTGCATTCCGGGTACGAAGCGACGGCGGTCGCGGCGGCGGTGACCAAGCCGTGGCAGGCGCTGAAGGTGGAGCTGGCCGGGATCAAAACCGAGGGCGATATGGCGCCGGATGTGTCGTTGGCCAATCAGCGGCCGGCGGAATATGTGTTCAGCCGGCACGTGCAGCAGGCGATGGACCGGCTGAAGCACGAGAAGCCCTCGGCGGCAGAATTGGTCGACGCGGAGGACTAATTTAACCGGTCGGCAAAATTTGCCGGCCTGTTAATACCTACGCAAGTCTTGGTGCTTAGACCCTGTTCTTGACGATCCCGGATCACTCCGGGCCCACAAGAATTGAGGGTTCCATGGCGCGTCTGCCGTTCACTGTTAAGTTACCAGCATGACCGGGTTGCTCGAAGGGCTGAAGGCCCTGGGCACCGCCCGTCTGGCGGCGCTGGGTATGGTTGCGGTGGTGTTGCTGGGGTTGCTGGCGGTGCTGGCGACCCGCACCCCGACCGAGCGTATGGCGCTGCTGTATGCCGACCTGGACGGGCGGGAAGCCGCCCAGATGGTCGATGCGCTGGACCATCAGCAAATTCCCTATCAGCTTGGCGCCGGCGGCACGGAAATTCTGGTGCCGACCGACCGGGTGGCCTCGGCGCGCATTTTGCTGGCCAAAGACGGGCTGCCGAGCGGTGGCTCGATCGGCTACGAATTGCTCGACCGGGCCGACAGCCTGACCGCGACCCAGGCGCAGCAGCGTATGGCCGAGCAGCGGGCGCTGGAGGGGGAGCTTTCGCGCACCATCCGCACCATTCATGGGGTGAAGGCGGCGCGGGTGCATCTGGTGCTGCCACGGCGGGAGCCGTTCTCGCTGGAACAACAGGAAGCCCAGGCGTCGGTGATGATCACCAGCGCGCGCGGTGTGCGGTTGGATGCGGAAACGGTGGCGGCGATTGTGAACCTGTCGGCCGGCGCGGTGCGCGGCTTGCGGGCCAAGAATGTCAGCGTGGTGGATAGCAACGGCAACGTGCTGGCGCGCGCCGGGGTGGCGGCGGCCGGGGTGGCGGCGGCGAATTCCACCGAGGATATCCGCCGTGCGACCGAAGCGCGGCTGGCGCGGGCGGTGGAGGAAATGCTGGAGCGCAGCCTCGGCGTTGGCCATGTGCGGGTGGAAGCGGCGGTGGCGATGGACTTCGACCGTATCCAGGAAACCCAGGAAAAATTCGATCCGGATGGCCAGGTGGTGCGCAGCACGCAAACCTCGTCCGACAATTCCAAAACCTCGGAAGCCGCGCAGACAACCTCGGTGCAGAACAATCTGCCGAACGCCGATGCGGGGGCCAATGCGGCGGGTAGCCAGCAGGCCAAGCAGGACGAGACCACCAACTACGAAATCGGCAAAACCGTGCGCACGGTGCTGCGTGACCAGCCGCAGATCCACAAGATCAGCCTGGCGGTGATGGTCGATGGGCTGGAGGAGCGCGGCCCGGATGGGGTGGCGAAATGGCAGGAACGCAGCCCGGCCGATCTGGCCAAGATTGCCCGGCTGGTGCAGTCCGCCATCGGCTATGACGAAGGGCGCGGCGACCATGTGGAAGTGGCCACCATGCGCTTCGCCCTGCCGCAGGATGCGGGTGTGGATGCGGCGGCTGGCTTGTTTGGGTTTAGTTTCGATAAGGCCGATCTGATGCGCCTGTCGCAAACCGGGCTGATGGTGGTTGCGGCGCTGGTGGCGCTGCTGATGGTGGTGCGCCCGACGGTGAACCGGCTGATCGCGCTGGCCCCGGCCGGGGCGGCGGGTGGGTTGAGCCTGCCGGGGGCAGCGGCGGCCGGTGGCCGGGGCCAGGCGCTTGCGGGAACGCGGGACGCGGCGGCGATGCTGGCGGCTGGGATGGACCCGGCACAGGCGCTGCTGACCAGCGGCCATGGCAATGGCGACGAGGACGACGGGTTGGTGACGTTGGCGAAAGTGGACGGCCAGCTGCGCGCGTCATCGCTGCGGCGGTTGACCGATCTGGTGGACAAGCATCCGGATGAAACCTTGGCGATCATCCGTGGGTGGATTCAGGAACCGGGAACCTGACGATGGCACAGGCAAGTGATTACCGTTCCTTGAACGGCGCGCAAAAGGCGGCGGTGTTGCTGCTGACCTTGGGCGAGGAGCAGTGCACCCGGCTGTTCAGCATGATGCATGAAGACGAGATCAAGGAAATTTCCTCCGCGATGTCGCAACTCGGGGCGATCCGGTCCGATGTGGTGGAGCGGCTGTGTGGCGATTTCTCCGACCATCTCGGTGGCTCCGGCAATATCGTCGGCAGTTTTGAGAACACCGAACGCCTGCTGATGAAAACCCTGCCGCGCGACCGGGTGTCGCAGATTATGGAAGAAATTCGCGGCCCGGCCGGCCGCACCATGTGGGACAAGCTGGGCAACGTGCACGAGGCGGTGCTGGCGAACTACCTGAAGAACGAATACCCGCAGACGGTTGCGGTGGTGCTGTCGAAGATCAAATCCGAACATGCCGCCCGGGTGCTGGCGATTTTGCCGGATAGTTTCGCCATGGAAGTGGTGATGCGGATGCTGCGCATGGAAAGCATTCAGAAAGACGTGCTGGAAGGCGTGGAAAAGACGTTGCGATTTGAGTTCATGTCCAACCTCGCCCGCAGCACGCGGCGGGATGCGCATGAAATGATGGCCGATATCTTCAACAACCTCGACCGGCAGGCGGAGGTGCGGTTTATTTCGGCATTGGAAGAACGCAACCGCGAGGCGGCCGACCGGATCAAGTCGCTGATGTTCACCTTCGACGACTTGCAGCGCCTGACGCCGGTGGCGGTGCAGGTTCTGCTGCGTTCCATCGAGAAAGAGAAATTACCGCTGGCGCTCAAAGGCGCTTCGGAAAAACTGCGCGATCTGTTCTTCGGCAATCTGTCCGAGCGTGCTGGCAAGATGTTGCGCGAGGAGATTGCCAATCTGGGGCCGGTGAAGCTGCGCGATGTGGACGAGGCGCAGGCGTCCATCGTGCTGGCGGCCAAGGAACTGGCGGCGTCTGGCGAGATCCAGATCAGCCAGAGCAAAGACGACGAGATGATTGTTTAGGAGCCGGCAATGTGGAGACCTGACAAAGTGCAGCCGGAAACCGCGCCTGATGGATCGACCGTACTGCGCGGGGCATTTCTGACGCTGTTCGAGGATGATTTTGCCCCGGCACGGCGGGCGGCGGTGACGCCGGCACCGGTGGCGGAGGCGCCGCCACCGCCGCCGGTACTGACGGCGGCCGATGTGGAAGCGGCCTATGCCGATGGGATGCGGGCCGGGGCTGCGTCTGCCGCGGCCGCGGCGGCACGGCAGACCGAGGCGACGTTGCAGGTGGTGCTGGCGGAACTGGCGACCTTGGGCTCCGATGCGGAGCAGGCCAATGAAGCGGCAGCTAGTGCGATTACCGGGTTGCTGCTGGCGACGTTGAAGCGGTTTTTCCCGGTGCTGGCCACCCGCTTCGGCCCAGCTGAAGCGGCGGCGGTGGCGCAGCGTGTGCTGCACGGGCTGCATAACGAACCGGACGTGCTGATCCGCGCCGCCCCGGACACGGTGCGGGAGTTGGAACGCCTGTTCGACCGACACCCGCCGGAAGGGGCGACCAAGATTTCCTTCGTGCCCACGGACGCGATGCCAGCCGGCGATGTGGCGTTGCGCTGGCGGGAGGGCCGGGCGGCCCGCGACACCGACCGGTTATGGCGAGAGGTAACTGACGCCCTCGGCTTGCACGGACTGACTGATTCTGCTGCGCTCAACAAGGATATTTGATATGGATGATGACCTCGACCTGACCGATATTGGCCCGACCAGCACTTTGGGCGGCGACACCAGCGGGCCGCGCAGCACGCGGGATCTGGAAGCGGTCTACGACATTCCGGTAACCGTCAGCGCCGTGCTCGGCCGCGCCACCATGCAGGTGTCGCAGTTGTTGAAACTGGGCCGCGGTGCGGTGGTGGAACTGGACCGCAAGCTGGGCGAGGCGATCGACATCTACGTCAATAACCGCCTGGTGGCGCGGGGCGAGGTGGTGATGGTGGATGATAACCGGCTGGGCGTGACGATGACGGAAATCGTCAAAGCCGACCGGGTGGCGTGAGCGCCATGCGTATCCTGATCATCGGCACGCTGTCTGGCCCGTTGGGCGAGGCGGCCCGCATCGCGCGGCGGCTGAAGGCGGAGATCGACCAGGTGGACAGCCTGGAATTCGCGCTGGCGACGCTGCGGCGCAATGCCACGATCGGCATGGTGCTGTGCGACGTGGCGCATGACATTGCCGGTGTGGTGCGGGCGCTGGCGGCGGAACGGATTTTTGTTCCGCTGGTGGCCTGCGGGATTGAGGTTGCGCCGGAAAGTGCTGGCAATGCGATCCGTGCCGGGGCGCGGGAATTTCTGCCGTTGCCGCCGGATGCCGAGGTGATTGCGGCCTTGCTGACCGCGATCAGCCTGCAGCAGAGCAATTTCGTGGTGCGCGACCCGGCGATGCTGTCGGTGATGGCGTTGGCGGAGCGGGTGGCGAAGGCCGATGCATCGGTGCTGATCACCGGGGAAAGCGGCACCGGCAAGGAAATGGTGGCGCGGCATATCCACACTGCGTCGCGCCGGGCGAACGGGCCGTTCGTGGCGCTGAACTGCGCGGCGATTCCGGAAAACCTGCTGGAAAGCGAATTGTTCGGCCACGAGAAGGGCGCGTTCAGCGGCGCGCTGGCGCGGCGGATTGGCAAGTTCGAATCGGCCAATGGCGGCACATTGCTGCTCGACGAAATCGGCGAGATGGATGTGCATTTGCAGAGCAAGCTGCTGCGGGCGTTGCAGGAGCGCGAGATTGAGCGGCTGGGCGGCGGGCAGCCGGTGAAGATCGACGTGCGGATTCTGGCCGCCACCAATCGCGACCTGGCGGCCGAGGCGGCGGCGGGGCGGTTCCGCGAGGATTTGTATTTCCGCCTGAATGTCATTCGGCTGCATCTGCCGCCGTTGCGTGACCGTAAGCAGGATATTGCCGCCTTGGCCGATCACTTCGCGCATAAATTCGCTGACCTCAATGGCCTGCCGTATCGGCGTCTGACGGCGGATGCGTATCGGCTGCTGGAAGCGCATGTGTGGCGCGGCAATGTGCGCGAGCTGGAGAATTGCCTGCACCGCGCGGTGCTATTGGCCGGCGGCGATGTGATTGACGCCGAAGCCATCGACCTGGGCGTGCCGCAAGTGGCGCCGACGAGCCCGGCGGAGGTGGCGGTTGCCGGCGGCGCGCTGGTGGGGCGACGGGTTGAGGAGGTGGAGCGCGATCTGATCCTGCAAACCTTGTCGCACACGTTGGGCAATCGCACCCATGCGGCGACCATGCTGGGGATTTCCATCCGCGCTTTGCGTAACAAACTGCGTGACTACGCCGAACAGGGCATGGCGGTGCCGCCGCCGATCAGCGGCGTGGCGGCCTGATCATGGCGTTTGGATTGCCCGGCCTGCCCAGTAGCATCAGCAAATTCACCCCCGGCGCCGATATCGGCCTGGCGTTGGGCGTGGTGCTGATTGTGGCGGTGTTGATCGTGCCGCTGCCGGGCATGTTGCTGGATTTCGGCCTGTCAGTGTCCATCACCATGTCGGTGTTGATACTGATGGTGGCGATTTTTCTGCGCCGGCCGCTGGATCTGTCCAGTTTCCCGACCATGCTGCTGCTGACGACTTTGTTGGTAATTGCTCACCCCACTCCTGCGATCGGCCCGGCGGGTAGCTTGGCCGCGAGCACGAAGCGAATGGTGTCCAATACCGAAGCGCGATTGGCTTTCGCGGTGCTGACGACGGAGCGGAAGGCGGCGTAGGTCTCGGCGCC
>CAITOL010000148.1 GCA_903893975.1 uncultured Rhodospirillales bacterium
CCCGACCGCCAGCAGCCGCGCCCGCACGGTCGATCGGATGCGGGCCGATGGCGCCACCTGGCCGCTCACCTGGTCAACCTTCTTCTATTCGGTGGTCATCAAATCCTTCGCCGTGGACTACACCCGCGCGAACTGGTTGCCGTATCAGATCAGTTGCACGGTCCTGCGCGACGAAACCGCCCGTTTCACCGCCGCCGAACCGCCGCTGACAGCGCAAGTGCTGGGCGATGTATCTGCCGCCAACGGGCTCGCTATCGGGGTGGACCTCAGCGCCGCGCTCGGCCTGATCGCCGCCTCCGGCGCAGCCACGCTCGGCACGGATGCGAACGCGGCGGCGAGCGCGTCGCTGCAGACCGCCAATGCCGATTTGGATGCGGCAATCCAACTACAGCAACTGGCCCTGCAATCCACTGCTGTCGCCACCGCGCAAACCGTCACCGCCAACACGCAATCGGCGGGCAATCTCGCCGCCCTCGTCACCGCGCGCGCCTTCATGCGGCGTGCGCTGGCCAACATCCATAGCGCTGGAACCTGACCACATTCTCTCATGGAGACGCTCATGCGCACTTTCTCCACCGTTGGCGGGAATTTATTTCGTATTGCAGCCGAACAGTTGAACGATGCAACGCAATGGATCCGCATCGCCCAGCTAAATGGCCTGAGCGACCCGGTTCTCACCGGCATCGTCACCCTTCGCCTGCCCACGCAAGACGCGTCAGCCGGAGGTGGCGTTGCCAGCCAATAATCTCCCAGCACCGGCCGTCCGCGCCCCCCGCCTGCAGGTGCTCGTCAACGGCAGCACCGCACCCCATCCCATCATGGCGGAGATCGTCAGCAATAATCACTACGCTGCCGACCGCTTTCGCGTCACCCTCGCGCTCAACGGTGGCCCTGCCGCACCCTGGGCCAACGCCACCGACCTGGCGGTGGAGATCCAGCTGTCCCTCGATGCCGGGGCAACCTGGACCAGCCTGCTCCAAGGCAAAGTGGATACGGTGGACCTCGCGCCGCTCGCCGGCACGGTTCGGTTGTTTGGGCGCGATCGCACCGCCGACCTCATCGAGGCCCTCACGCGGGAGACGTTCGCCAACCAGACCGCGAGCGACATCGCACTCCAACTGGCCGCCCGGCACAACCTGGCTGCCGACGTCACGCCCACCACAACGCTGGTCGGCCGCTACTGGCAGTTGGAACACGATCGCACCACGCTGGATCAATTCAGCACCGCCACTAACGAGTGGGACCTGCTCGTCGCCCTCGCGCAAGCCGAGGGCTACGATGTCTGGATCGAAGCGGCGACGCTGTATTTCCACCCCGTCGCCCAGCAGGCCGATGCCGCCACCGTCCTGCGCACCGTCCGCACGCCAGATGGCCCGGCCAATGTCACCGACCTCCGGCTGGAGAGGGCGCTGGCTCTGGCACAGACGATTGAGGTGACGGTGAAAAGCTGGAACGCAAGGGAACAAACCGCCTTCGTCCAAACGGCCACCAATTCCCCATCCGCCTCCGGTAACGTCGCCAAGCGATACGTCGTCGTCGTGCCCAACCTCGCACCGGATGCCGCGCTCAAACTGGCCGAACAGAAGCTCGCCGCGCTCACCCGGCAGGAGCTGACATTGTCAGCCGATATCCCCGGCGAATTATCCCTGCGGCCGCGCATGCCCCTCCAGCTCGTCGGCACCAACTCCACCTTCGACCAGATCTATTGGATCGAGGAGATCGTCCGGCGCCTGGATTTTCAGTCCGGCTTCACCCAGCGCATTCGCGCCAGCAGCGTCAGCACCACCCCACTCTGAACTTCACGCCTGCGCGGATCGGATCATCATGGACCGCTTCATCAATACGCTAAAATCCCACGCCGCCGCCTTAGATCGGCGGCAGGGCCAGCCCCGCTTTGCCTTGGTCACCAATGTCGATCCCAACACCTATGCCGCGCGCGTCACCCTTCAGCCGGAAGGCGTTCTGACCGGCTGGCTGCCCATTGTGTCGGCTTGGGCCGGCAATGGCTGGGGCCTGGTCTGCCTGCCAACGCCCGGTGATCAGGTCATGGTCATCCCGCAGGAAGGGGACGCCGAACACGGTGTCATCATCGGCACGGTCTACTCCAATGTCAGCCGCCCGGCCGGCAGTGCGGTGGGGGAACTCCATATCGTCCACCGTTCCGGCGCCGCCTTGGCGCTGCTCAACGATGGCACGCTCCGCATCACCGGCGACCTTCATGTCGATGGCGATATCTACGATCGCCACGGCTCCGTCGCCACATTGCGCGCGCACTACAACGCCCACATTCACCCGGGCGCCGCTGTCAGCCCCCCTTCACCGCAGGATTAAACATGGCCGACCTTTGGCATCAGTTTGGCGCCGACCTCGCGGTCGGGCCAACCGGCGACCTTGCGCTGGTTTCCAATCCCACGCTCACCCAGCAACGTGTGCTCCGACGCCTGCTGACCAATCCGCTCGATTATATCTGGAATGTTTCCTACGGCGCCGGATTGGGCCAGTTCGTCGGCCAACCCGCCGCCGACCAGCAGATCCAAGGCGTCATCCTCGGCCAGATTTTCAACGAGGCCGCCGTCGCCCGGTCACCTGATCCGGTGATCGCGGTCTCGAGCGACCCCACCGGCATCGTCGCGGTCGAACTGCGGTACGCGGATGCCGACACGGGCACCACCCAGTTGCTGTCATTTTCCGTCGGAGGGGGGTAGCGCCAATGCAATTACCATTGCAGACATTTTCCACACTCGTCACCAACGCCGCCGCCGCCGTGCAGGGTGCGGCAAGCCAGTTGCTAGACCTCACGGTTGGCTCAACTTTGCGGGCCATTCTGGAGGCTAATGCCTCGATGGCCTTGTGGCTCCAATGGCTCATCCTGCAAGTGCTGCGCACCACGCGGGCCGCCACAAGTGAAGGTGCGGACCTCGACAGCTGGATGGCCGATTACGCCTTCACCCGCCTGCCGGCATCGCCGGCGGCCGGGCAAGCCACTTTTTCCCGCTTCGTTGCCGTCGCACCGGCGATCATCCCGGCCGGCAGCCGCATTCGCACGGCGGACGCCAGCCAGACCTTCGCGGTGCTGGCGGATGCTGCAAACCCAGCCTGGCTGGCAAGTGAATCCGGCTTCCAAATGGCCAGCGGCGTCAGCAGTCTCAGCGTGCCGATCCAGGCCGTGGCCGCGGGGGCTGCCGGCAACGTGCAGGCCGGCGCGATCTCGCTATTAGCCACAGCGTTGCCCGGCATCGACACCGTCAGCAACACCGCCCCACTGACCGGCGGCGTAGACGCTGAAACCGACACGTCATTGCGAACACGGTTTCAAAACTACCTCGCCAGCCTGTCGCGGGCCACGCTGGTGGCCATCCAGTCCGCCGTTGCCAGCGTGCAGCTCGGTTTGTCGTTCATCGTCCAGGAAAACATCAATCCGGACGGCTCATCCCGGCCCGGACATTTCCTGGTGGTGGTGGATGATGGCACTGGCGCGCCCGCGCCAACCCTGCTGACCAATATCGCCACAGCGGTGGAAGCGGTGCGCCCGATCGGCACGTCGTTCGCAGTCCTCGCCCCAACGCTATTGCTCGCCGCGATCTCGTTGTCGGTAACCTCTGACGGCACCGTTGCGCATACGGCGCTAACGGCCCTGGTTGCATCGGCCATCACCACCTATGTGGATGGCCTGGCGATCGGTGCGGGCTTGCCCTATTCGCGGGTAACCCAGGTCGCCTTTGCGGCGTCGCCCGCCATCACCAATGTCACCGCCGTGCTGGTGAACGGCGGCGTCGCCGACCTGGCACCCGGCTCCATCGGCGTCATCCGCGCCACCTCCGTCGTGGTGAGCTGACATGACCGGGGATCAAGCTGATATGCTGGCGCGGCTGAAGGCCGTTCTGCCCACGCGCTGGTTCGCCGACACCACCCCCATTCTGGACGGCCTGCTATCCGGCCTCGCCATCACCGCAAGCTGGGCCTACCAGTTCCTCGCCACCGTGCGGCTGCAAACCCGGCTCAACACGGCGGTGGACGCGTTTCTGGACATTGCCGCGCAGGATTTCTTCGGCACCCGCATCCGGCGCGCACCCGGCCAGGCCGACGCGGCGTTCCGTATCACCATCCTACGAGAAATGTTCCGCCCGCGCGCCACCCGCCCCGCCTTCATTGCCGGCATCACCGACCTGACCGGCCGTCCCCCCACGGTCTTTGAGCCATCGCGCCCGGGCGATACCGGCGCCTGGAATGGTCGCCTTGGCTACGGCGTGGCGGGTCACTGGGGCAGCCTGTCGCTGCCAAACCAGGTGTTCATCACCGCCTATCGCCCAACCGCCCCGAACGCGGATGGGGAGACGGTTGCCGATGCCGACATCTACGCGGCGGCGCGTGGTCTGGTCCCCGCAGCCTGCACCGCCTGGACGCGCATCACGAATTAACGCCGAGGGCTCCGCGCCTTCCGCCAACCGATAAGGACAGCCATGGACCGCACGATTGTCTATCCGGGCAGCATCCCCCTCGATAGCGACATTCTCAACGTAAATCGCAATGTGATGGTGGCGCTGGGATCGCTGATGCAGGTCGTTCTCGGGACCACGCCACTGGTCGATGGGCTGGCGGTCGCGCCTACCTCACCACCGTCACTGGGCGTGGTCATCGGGCCAGGGTCGGTCACCACCTATGGGGCGTTGGATACCGCCACATATGGCTCTCTCGGCGCGGATGGCGCTGATCAGATCGTCAAAATGGGGATCAATCTCGCATCGACCGTGATGGCAATCGCCGTCCCCGGGTCCGTCGGGCAATCGATTGTCTCGTTCGTAGAAGCTTCATTCCAGGAAGCCGATATCGCCCCAGTCGTTCTGCCATATTTCAATGCCGCCGCACCGGATCAACCATGGCTCGGTCCCAATAACAATGGCCAATCACAGGCCACTCAACGCATCCAACGCGTCGCCTTGCGCGCCCGCGCCGGCAGCCCGGCACCGGTTGGCACCGCAGCGCCACCCAGCGTGACTGCCGGATGGTATCCGATCGCAACGATCACCACAAACTACGCGCAAACGGAAATCGATGCGCCCAATATTACCCCGTCTGCATTGGCACCGATCATTCCGTTTCGCTTGCCGAAGCTGCGGCCAGGATTTTCAGCCATCCAATCCTTCACCAGCTCCGGCACCTTTGTCGTGCCAGCCGGAGTCACCAGCACCAAAGTCAGGCTGATCGGTGGAGGTGGGGGTGGTGGCGGTAATACCACACAAGGTGGCGGCGGTGGCGGCGGGGGCGGGGGCTATGCCGAATTGGTTGTCCCCGTCACGCCTGGCCAAGCCATCAGCGTCACCGTTGGGGCTGGTGGCGCAGGTGGCAGCAATGCCAGTGGCACCGCTGCGGGCAACAACGGCCAGACCGGCGGCACTTCCAGCTTCGGAACCGCTGTTGCAGCAAGCGGTGGAAACGGCGGTGGCGGTTCGCTGGTCGGTGGACAAGGTAATTCCGGCTCCGGTGGCATCGGGCTTGGCGGCACAGTCAACATGGCCGGCGGCGCCGGCAATGCCGGCTTCAGTGCTGGCCCCAACGGCTTTGGCGGCCACGGTGCGGGCGCCGCCGGTGGTGGTGGCGGTGGCGCTGCCTCCAGCGGCCTGCCAAGCGCCGGTGCGGCACCAGGCGGTGGCGGTGCGGGCGGCGGCGGCAACTTCAGCGGCGCACCCGGTGGCGCTGGAGCGGTAATTATCGAATATTAGCCAGGAGAGTCCCATGCCCACGCAATCCGGCCCCACGGCCGTGCTGCCCATTTGGCGGCCCAGCGGCGCTCGTCGTGTTTCGCTCGATGGCTTTTCCCCGACGCCACGCGGCAGCGACACGGCTGCCGCAAGCGTTCTCAGGTGGCCAGTGAAAGATCCTGCTGACGTCCTCGACTATGAGGTGGATATTGCCTCCGCCATCATCGGCAATCAGGGCGATGGCATTGCCGGCGTGTCGGTCGCAATCACGCCGAATGCCACCGGTGACCTTGCGGTCAACAGCATCGCAACCGATGGCACCACCGCCGTGATCTGGTTTTCCGCCGGTGTCGCCGGAACCACCTATGTGGTGCAAGTCACGGTATCGACCAATAGTGGTCGCGTTCTGCACCGCGCGGTGCTGCTGCCAGTGCAAGCCCTCGCAGCCACCTCCATTCCCGCATCAGCTCTCACAACCGGTGCTGGTGCCGTCGTGACGGATCAGGGCGGTAATCCTATTCTGTTGGGGAGTTGATCCATGCCAACCATCGATCAACTCGATGCCGTGCTAGCCACGAGCGATGCGGATGAACTTCCGATCAGCCAAGGTGGCGCTGCGCGCAAGATCACGCGCGGGCAACTTTTGACCGGCTTGCAACCACAACTCGCCATCAGCGCCGGCTCCTTGTTCGGCAGGTCCTCTGCCGGCACCGGAGCGCCTGAGGCGATCCAACTGGGGGCCGGGTTAAGCCTCACTGCCGGTATTTTAAGCGGCACGCCTTTGCCGGCCGCGGACGCTGTGCCGGTCGAGCATTTTGGGGCGGTGGGCGACGGCATTGTCGACGATACCGCCGCCTTCAACGCGGCCGTCGCCTTTGGCAAGCCAATCCGCCTAGGTGCGAAGACCTATGTCGTTGGGGGGCAGTGGACCGTGGTGCAACCAGGCACCATCCTGATCGGCGTTCCCGGTGTCACGACTTTAAAGCGCGGCAGCCAGGCAGGCGCCGGTGCATGGATCGCTATCCAGGCCGACGGCTTCCGGGCAGACGGGATCACCTTCGACGCCAACCGCGCCGCCATCACCCAGCAGAGTTGGGGCGTGCTCGTCACATCGCAATGCACCAGCGCACAGTTCCATAATTGCACCTTCGCCAACGCAGGCGGCCTGCTGCAGGGCAATGGGCTGACACTGCAGAGCAGTTCGACAGCCGCCACCCATGTCGTGCAAAACTGCGTCTTTCTGGGCAATGAGGCACATGGACTTTGGGTCCAGGCATGCGCCGGTGTTGAGGTTGCCGGATGCCGGGCGCACGACAACGGCCAATACGGAATTTGCGTGGATTTCAATGATCCGCAATTTCACTTGAAGGTCGCGCTAACACACATCCACGACAATCGCTGCTGGGCAAACCTGCGCGGCATCAGTGTCGGCAACTACAACGCCTCTAACACGCAACCGCCTGTATGGGGCAACGCCAATCCTGACGCGAACACAGTCGCGGTACAAAACAATATCTGCCACGACAACGCGATCTACGGCATCGCGGCGGCAGGATATAACCTGCTGATCGAAGGAAATCTGTTAAGTAATAATGGTAGTATCGGCAACGCAGGTGCCGGCATGTAATTGCTCACCCCACTCCTGCGATCGGCCCGGCGGGTAGCTTGGCCGCGAGCACGAAGCGAATGGTGTCCAATACCGAAGCGCGATTGGCTTTCGCGGTGCTGACGACGGAGCGGAAGGCGGCGTAGGTCTCGGCGCC